>CAZOMF010000023.1:0-18093 GCA_964580635.1 uncultured Dehalococcoidaceae bacterium | reverse complement strand
CAGCGCGACCGCGCCCTGCTGGAGCTGCTCTACGCCTCCGGCCTGCGCGTCAGCGAGCTCGTCGGTATGAACGTGGAAGCGCTCAACCTGGCCAGCAACGAGATACGGGTATGGGGCAAGGGCTCCAAGGAACGGGTAGTGCTCATCGGCGCACCGGCTGCCCGCGCCCTGGAACGGTATATCAGAGACGGGCGTCGCGCCTTGCTCGGTGACCACCGCAACCCGGCCCTATTCCTCAACCGCTACGGGGGCCGCCTGCCGGCGCGCCGGGTACAGAAGATACTGGCCAACTACTCGCGTGTCATCGGCAAGCGGGTGCACCCGCACAAGCTGCGCCATACCTTCGCCACGCACCTGCTCGACGGCGGGGCCGACCTGAAGGTCGTCCAGGAGCTGCTCGGCCACGCTGACCTGGCCAGCACCCAGATCTACACGCACGTCACCCAGAGCCGGGCCAGGAAAATCTACCTCGCCGCCCATCCGATGGCGCGCGAAGAAAGCGGCCGCCATGAATAACCGCCTCCAGCACCTGCGCGAGGCACTCGCGGAGAACGAAATAGACGGCATTTTCATCTCGCAGGCGGAGAACCGCTACTACCTCTCCGGTTTCCACGGCACGGCGGGCTACCTCTTCATCACGGAAAACGCCGCCATACTGGCCACTGACTTCCGCTATACCGAGCAGGCCGTCTCCCAGGCGCCGGACTTCGAGATACTCCGCATCGGCGCGGGACTGGGGGACTGGTTCTCCGGCATGGTGAGCGAGCACCGGGTGAAGCGTCTCGGTTTCGAGTCGTCCGACGTCAGCTACCAATTTTTCAACCTGCTCAAGGCTTCGTTGGAAAAGAAGAACCTCGATACGACGCTCGTGCCGGTGTGCGGCGTGGTGGAGAAGCTGCGCACCATCAAGGAGAAGGAAGAAATCGAGTTCACCGGGAAGGCGGCGGCCATCGGTGACCGGGCGCTGGAAGCGGTGGAACGCCTCATTACGCCCGGCATGACCGAGGCGGCTATCGCCTGGGAGCTGGAAAAGCGCCTCCGCGAGGACGGCAGCGGGCCCCTGCCCTTCGAGATAATCGTCGCCTCCGGACCGGCGGCCGCCTTGCCCCACCACCTGCCCTCCGATCGGACAGTCGGCGAGGGCGAGACCATCGTCATCGATATGGGTGCCCGCTACAACGGCTATTCCAGCGACCTCACCCGTACGGTCTGCGCCGGCGAGCCGGACGACTATTACAAGAAGATCTACGGCACCGTCCTTGACGCGCAGACGGCCGCTTTGGCTATAATAAAAGGTGGCATCACCGGTCACGATGCCGATGCGGCGGCCCGCACCGTCATCCAGAACGCCGGTTACGGCGAGGACTTCGGGCACGGTCTGGGACACGGCGTCGGGCTCGTCGTCCATGAAGCGCCGCGCCTCAGCCCCGGCTCCGAAGACGTCCTGAAGGACGGCATGATATTCTCCGTGGAGCCGGGCATCTACCTGTCCGGCTGGGGCGGGGTACGCATCGAAGATCTGGTGGTTATCGAAAACGGGAGCATGAGAGTGCTCTCTCACGCAAGAAAGGCTACGTATGATTAACGCGACGGAGTTACGTAAAGGAGTGCTCATCGAATATGAGGGCAAACTGTGGCAGGTGGTGGACTACCAGCACGTCAAGATGAAGCGGACGGCCCTCGCCAAGGTCAAAATGCGGGACGTTAACGCCGGCCATACCATCGAGCGCTCGTTCCAGTCTGATGACCGCTTCGTGCGCGCCCGCCTCGATACCGTCCAGATGCAGTACCTTTACGCCGAGGGCGACCTGTACTACTTCATGGACCAGGACACCTTCGAGCAGTCCCCGCTCAACAAGGAACAGGTCCAGGACGCCCTGCCGTTCCTCAAGGAGGGCAACTCCGTCGAGGTATCCAAGTACAAGGACGAGATCATCAGCGTGGATGTTCCCATCACCGTCGAGCTCGCAGTGACCCAGACCGATCCCGGTTTCAAAGGCGATACGGCTACCGGCGGCAACAAGCCGGCCACGCTGGAGACCGGCCTCACCATCAACGTGCCGCTCTTCATCAACGAGGGTGACATCATCAAGGTGGATACCCGCACCTCCTCCTATATAGAGCGGGCGGGCTAGACGGTGCTCAAGGCGGACCTCCATATCCACACCCACCACTCCATGGACTGCTCGACACAGCTCGAGAAGATCGTCGAGCGGTGCCGAAAGCTGGAGATCAACTGCATCGCCATCGCCGATCACGGCACCGCCGAGGGCGGCCTTAAAATGCAGAAGCTGGCGCCGTTCAAGGTCATCGTGGCGGAGGAATGCCTCACCACCCAGGGCGAGATTATGGGTATGTTCCTCAAGGAAACGGTACCGAGCGGCCTCACGCCGCAGGAGACCATCAAGCGCATCCACGAGCAGGGCGCGCTCGTCAATATCCCTCATCCGTTCGAGACCCTCCGCGGCTCGTCCCTCAAGGACTGGGCCGTCGAAGACATAGCCGGGGACATCGACCTCATGGAAGTCCTCAACGCCCGCAGCCCGTTCCCCAAGAACACCAACCGCGCCAAAGCCTTCGCCGAGGCGCACCATATCCCCGGCGGCGCCGGCAGCGACGCCCATACCGTCATGGAGATCGGCAACGCCTATGTGATGATGGCGGACTTCGAGACGCCGCAGGAGTTCCTCAAGAGCCTGCGGAGCGGGACCATCTACGGCAAACGCTCCAGCATGTTCGTCAAGGTCTTCAGCACCTGGGCCAAGGTCAAGAACCAGTTCCTCACCCGGAGGAAATGATGACCTGTAAAATAGGCTGGTTCTCCACCGGCCGCGGGGCCGGTTCCTACGGGCTGCTCCAGGCCGTGCAATCGGCCATCGAAGCCGGGGAGTTGGACGCCCGTATCGAGTTCGTTTACTGCACACGGGAGCGCGGCGAGACCGAGGCCACGGACCGCTACCTCGACCTGGTGAACCACTATGGAATACCGCTCGTCAGCTATTCCTACCAGAAGTACCGTGCGGATCGCCCGAACCCGGACCTCTCGCGGCCGCTGCCGCAGTGGCGGCTGGAATACGACCGCGAAGTACTAAGCCGACTGGAACCGTATTCCCCGGAGCTGTGTGTGCTGGCGGGTTTCATGCTTGTCAGCGGGCCGGAAATATGCGAGCGGTTCAAGATCATCAACCTCCACCCCGCCGCGCCGGGAGGCCCAGCCGGCACCTGGCAGCAGGTCATCTGGAAACTCATCGAGACCGGCGCGGACACCCAGGGCATTAAGATGCACGTGGCCATCCCGGCGCTGGACGCCGGTCCGACGGCCACCTACTGCACCTTCCCCATACGCGGTCCGGTGTTCGACCCGCTGTGGCGGGAGATAAAGGGCAAGACCGTGGCGCAGGTGCAGGGCGAAGAAGGTACCGAAAACGCCCTCTTCAAGACCATCCGGGCCCACGGCGCAGTGCGGGAGACACCGCTCATCGTGGCGACGTTGCAGGCCTTCTCACGCGGCGAGGTACGGATAACCGACGACCGGCAGGTCGTCGACGCTGCCGGTCGTGGTATTCCGGGCTATGACCTCACCCCGCAGGTAGACGCGGTGGTGAGGAATAAGCTGCCCGGGTAAGCCTTGTGTCTCCTCCCGTCCCCCCTAGATTCCGGCCTTCGCCGGAATGACGGACGGGGGCTATTTCTTTTTGTCAGCCGCTTCTTCCGTGGGCTTGGCGAGCACCTCGTCGATGAGGCCGTACTCCACTGCTTCCACGGGGTTCAGGTAGTAGTCCCGGTCCGTGTCATGGGTGATCTTGTCCATCGACTGGCCGGTGTGCTTCACGAAGATATCCTTCAGGATGTCCTGCTGGCGGGTGATCTCCCGCGCGGCGATGACGATGTCCGCCGCCTGGCCCTGGGCGCCGCCGAGCGCCTGGTGCATGTGGATGGTGGCGTTGGGCAAGGCATAGCGTTTGCCCTTGGCGCCGGCGCAGAGCAGCACGGTGCCCATGCTGGCAGCCAGACCGACACAGATGGTGGAGACGTCCGGTTTGATGAGCTGCATCGTATCATAGATGGCGAGTCCGGCGCTGATAACGCCGCCCGGGGAATGGATATAGAGGCTGACGTCCTTGTCCGGGTCTTCCCGCTCCAGAAAGAGGAGCTGGGCGATGATGACGTTGGCGACCTGGTCGTTGATGGGGGTGCCCAACATGACGATGCGTTCCCGCAGCAGCAGCGAGTAGATATCGAACGCCCGCTCGCCCCGGGCGCCGCTCTCGATCACCATGGGGATGACATTGGTGGGGTCTTGCATAAAGCTCATTCGGTTTCCTCCTTGCCCTCGTTTTCAGGGTCTTCCGTGGCCGGGGCCGCTTCGGCCGCCGGCGCCGCTTCCGCGGACGTGGGTTCTTCCGCGTTCGGCGCTGGTTCTTCGTTCACCGGCGTTTCCGGTGTCTTGGGCTTATCGTCTTCCGTTTTCGCGATTTCCGTCAGCCGCTCGATGGTCTTGCGTGTCCGAAGCTGCGTGGAGAGCGACTGCCGGGTATCCGGCGTGTTGAGCATGTTGAAGAAGGCTTCCTGCTGCTCCTCCGGCACGTTCTTGCACATATTCTTGATACCGTTGTCGATGTCCTCGTCGGTGACCTGGGTATCCTCGGCCTCGGCGATCTTGCTGAGGACGAGCGAGGCCTCGACGTTCCTCACCGCGACGGGACGGAGGTCGGCGCGGAGCTGCTCCGCCGTCTTGCCGATGTTCTTGAGGTAATCGTCCATGCTGCGGCTCGAGGCGCTCAGCTGGCGCTCCTGTTCGCGCACGATGCGTTCCACCTCGTAGTCCACGGTGACCGGCGGGTACTCGATCTTCGCCGTCCTGACGGCGGCGTTGATGACGCGCTCCTCGTAGTCCATGCGGATGTTCTCATCATCACGGGCCTTGAGGCCCTTGACCACTTCCTCACGCAGGTCCGCGAGGGTCTTGAACTCAGCGGAGACGAGCGGTGCGAGACTGTCGTCGAGTTCCGGCAGCTTCTCCACCTTGATCTCTGAAATCTTGACCTTGAACTTACCCTCTTTTCCGGCTACCTCGGCGTTCGGGTAGTCCGCCGGGAACGGCAGCGTTAACTCCTTCTCCTCGTCCTTCTTCATGCCGACGAGCGCTTCGAAGAAGCCGGGCGCCGGGGAGACCGAGTCTTTCAGCACCTGGACCTGTGAGCCGACCTTCTGGAGGTACGGCTTGTCCTCGACGGTGCCGAACAGGTCGGCGGTAATGAGGTCGTTGAACTCGACGCCGCGGTCGACCGGCTCCCACGAGGCGTTCTGGTGACGCAGTTCGTCCAGTACCTGGTCGATGCGGTCGTCGGTGACCTCCAGTTTCACCGGCTCCAGGCGGAGGTCTTTATAATCGCCGAGCTCGACCTCCGGTTTGAGCGGCACGGTAGCCTTGAAGGCGAGCGGCTCCATCTGGGTGATCTCGACGGACGGCTGGGCGTAGGGCTCTATCTCCTGCTCGGTGAGGGCCTGCTCGTAGGCCTGGGGAAGCATCTTGTCGACGGCCTCTTCCAGGACGGCGCTCTTGCCGATGTAGTGTTCCAGTACCTGCCGGGGCGCCTTGCCCTTGCGGAAGCCGGGAATGTTCGCCTTCCTGGCGAGCCGCTTGTACGCGTCGTCGATGCCGGCAGTCATGTCGGCTTCTTCCATCTCGACCGTCAGGTAGGCCTGGCTGTTCTCAATCTTGTCCCTAGTTACTTTCACACTTCCTCCGTATGGGCTAGTCTTCGATGACCTGGATATGGACGTCCCGCAGCTGCTCCGTCGCGACCGGCGACGGCGAGCCGAGGGTCAGGTCCTGGCCGCTCTGCGTCTTGGGGAAAGCGACGACGTCCCGGATATTGTCTTCCCCGGCCAGGCACATGACGATGCGGTCGATGCCGGCCCCGAAGCCCCCGTGGGGCGGCGCCCCGTAGGCGAAGGCCTCCAGCATGTGCCCGAACAGGTTGTTAATGGTCTCCTCGTCGTGGCCGAGCAGCTCCAGTATCTTCCGCTGCAGGTCCGCCTTGTGGATGCGGATGCTGCCGCTGAGGAGCTCGCGGCCGTTGCAGACGAGGTCGTAGTTCTGTCCGTGCATCTGCTCCGGCGCGGTATCGATGAGCTCAAGGTCTTCTTCCCTGGGATGGGTAAAGGGGTTGTTCACGGCTTCCCAGCACCTGTTCTCCTCGTTCCAGCCCATGAGCGGAAAGTCCACGATGAAAAGGTAAGAGAACGTGTTGGGGTCGGCCAGGTCGAGCCGGCGGGCGATGTCCCGGCGCAGCGCGTCGAGCGGCGGGTAGCACCGGGCTTCCTCACCGGCCACGATGAGCAGCAGGTCGCCCTTTTTCGCCTGGCAGCGGGCGGCTATTTCCTTGATGAGGTCGAAGCTGATATACTTGGCGGCCACGGACTTTATGTCATCTTCCGCCAGTTCATCGAGCGTCCCGGCCTCGATGCCGAGCGAGATGGTCAGCAGGCCTTTGGCGCCAGCGCTGACGGCCAGCTTGGTCAGCTCGTCGAGCTCGTGCTTGGAGTAGCCGCCGCAACCGGCCGCGGTAATGCCCTTGACCACACCGCCGGCGGCCAGCACGTTCTTGAACACGCCGAACTCCGTCCGTTCGGCAATATCTGAAATGTCCCCTGTTTCGAGGTCGTAGCGCAGGTCCGGTTTGTCGGAGGCGTACCGGCTCATGGCTTCGGCGTAGGTAAGGCGGCGGAACGGGGCGGCCATTTTCGCGTCCGGCCGGAACGTCTCTGTCAGGGCGATGAACATCTCTTCCAGCAGTCGGAGGACGTCCTCCCGCGTGACGAAGCTCAGCTCCACGTCGAGCTGGGTGTGCTCCGGCTGGCGGTCGGCCCGCAGGTCCTCGTCGCGGTAGCAACGGGCCATCTGGTAGTACTTTTCCAGTCCCCCCACCATGAGGAGCTGTTTGAGCTGCTGGGGCGATTGCGGCAGCGCGTAGAAATGGCCGGGATGGATGCGGCTCGGCACGAGGTAGTCACGGGCGCCTTCCGGCGTGCTCTTGATGAAGGTGGGCGTCTCCACTTCCACGAAGTCCCGCACGTCCAGGTAGTCCCGCAGGAACTTGACCACCTTGTGCCGCAGCATGAGGTTGTCCCGCAGCCGCGGGTGGCGCAGGTCCAAGTAGCGGTACTTGAGCCGCAGGGTCTCCTCAACGTCGGCATCCTCGTTGATATAGAACGGCGGCGTGAGGGCCGTGTTGAGAATGGCCGCCCCGGTGACGTTCACCTCCACGTCGCCGGTGGCCAGGTGGGCGTTCTCGGTGCCGGCAGGCCGCTGCCTGACCTCGCCGGTGACCCGGACGACGTACTCGGAGCGCAGCTCTTCGGCGACCGTGAGGGCTTCCTTGGACACTTCCGGGCTGAAGACGACCTGGACGACGCCGTCGCGGTTGCGCAGGTCGATGAACACGAGCCCGCCGTGGTCGCGGCGGCGGTTCACCCAGCCTGCCAGCGTGACCGTCTGGCCGATGTGTTCTTTCCGGAGCGAGCCGCAGGAGTGAGTTCTGAGCAAAGTTGACTCCTCGATGATAAGGGGCTTCATATTTCATTATATCGTATACCGCTTTGAGCGGCAATACGAGCGGCGCCGGTTGCCTTCATGCCCGGTTCTTTGTTACACTGTTATGTAATCCCGTTCCGCCCTTTTCCGGCCGGTTCCCGAGCGAGGTGAGACCTATGGTAACCAAACGTATCGTGCTGCGATTTCCCCGCCGCGTCGTCGATAGACCCATCGTCTACCACCTGGTGAGAGACTACGACCTGGAGTTCAACATCCTCAAGGCGTCCATCTCCCCGGAGCAGGAAGGTACGCTCGTGCTGGAGCTTCGCGGCAACCAGGGCGCCTACGACAAGGGCGTCGAGTTCCTGACCGGCCGCGGCGTGAAGATAGAGACGCTGAGCCAGGACATCTACCGCGACGACGACCGCTGCACCAACTGCGGGGCCTGTATCACCGTCTGCCCCACCCACGCCTTCACGGTGGACAAGGAAACCAGGCTCGTCTCGTTCGATAACAACAAGTGCGTCGCCTGCGGGGCCTGTATTACCGCCTGCCCGCCCCGCGCCATGAAGGTCAATTTCTGACCTCACCGTGACCATGGAAACGATAACGACGGAACGGCTCATCGTCCGGTTGTTCAAGAAAGCGGATGCCGGTGACCTGTACGACTACCTCTCCCTTCCGCAGACCTACCGTTTCGAACCCGGGGAGCCGGTTTCCCGCGCTAAAGCCAAAGAGATAGCCCGCGAATTTGCTTCCGGCACCAACTTCTGGGCGGTCGAACTTGCGGACGAGCATAAAGTCATCGGGCACGTTTCGCTCTTTCCCTCCGGACCGGACACTGCCCGTACCTGGGAGATCGGCTACATCTTCAACCCGGCCTATCAGCGGAAAAGCTACGCCACGGAGGCATCCCGGGCGGTCATCGGCTATGCTTTCAAGGAGCTGAACGCCCACCGCGTCGTCGCCCATTGCAGCCCGCTCAACGTGGCTTCGTGGAAGGTACTCGAAAAATGCGGCCTGCGGCAGGAAGGCCTGGAGAAGAAGAACATCTTCTTCCATACCGATAGCGCGGGGAACCCGGAGTGGTTCGATTCCTATGGCTACGCCATCTTGGCCGAAGAGTACTTCGCCGGCGGCGGACGATCGTGAAGCAGGACGGCTACCAGCCGCGCGACTATCGCCGCTGGGTAAGTGGCTCGGACCTCGTCACTTTTACCGTCGCCGTCAAAGAGACGGACCTCGCCATCAGCGCCGCAGAGAACCTGGAGCGCAAGGCACGCCGCATCGTCCTCAAGTACCGGACCCAGCTGGAGGAGTACGTCACCACTAACCCAAAGTTCCAGTCGTCACTTGAGCCGCTGCCGTGTCCCGCCCACGCACCTCGCATTATTATGACGATGATTGAAGCTTCCCGGAAAGCCGGCGTCGGACCGATGGCCGCGGTGGCCGGCGCGGTGGCCGAGGAGGTCGGCCGGGAACTGCTGACCTACTCGCCGGAGGTCATCGTGGAGAACGGGGGCGATATCTTCATCGCCGTCAAGCGGGACAGGACCATCGGCATCTACGCGGGTGACTCGCCGCTGACGGGGCATCTTGGACTGGAGATCAAGGCCTCGGACACGCCGCTCGGCGTCTGCACGTCCTCCGGTACGGTCGGTCACTCGCTGAGCTTCGGGAAGGCGGACGCGGTGGTGGTGCTCTCGAAAATGACCGCGCTGGCGGACGCCGCGGCCACGGCCATCGGCAACCGGGTCAAGCAGGCGGCGGACATCGATGCCGCCCTCAAGCTCGGTCAGAAGATAGACGGCGTCCTCGGCATCGTCATCGTCATCGGGAAAGACCTCGGCGCCTGGGGCGACGTCACGCTCTGCGAGACCTAGCGCCTCAGCGTCACCCGCAGCTGTTTCAGCGCTCCGGTAACACCCTTGAGCGGTGCGACCAGGCCGGCCAGGGTCGAACGGATAATGAGGATGGGAAACTCCTTGAGGGAAACGTCCTCGCCGTTGAGGTTGACGCGGACCGTCTCGCCGTTGTCCACGGTCAGCTCCAGTTCCTGGATATCTCCGGTGCCCCGCAGGCTGCCGATGATCCCGCCGATGACGTGGTCCACGTACCCCTCCACGAAGTAGTCCAGTTTGATAGGGGCGCCGTTGACGGTCAGCTTTACCTCTTTGGTCATGCGGTGTACCTCCGGCGGAGGCCTACTCCTCGAAGAGTCTCTTCATCTCCGCGAACAGCGTGTTCTCCATGTTCGCGTGGGCTTCCAGCAGCGTCCGGGTGTGGGCCAGATGGTCGCGGATATCGTTGGCCGCCGCCTCCCAGCGGTGCCGCGCCAAAGTGCCGGTCTTGAGCGAATCAATCTGCTCTTTTGTCTGGGCGACCCGCGTCCGCAGGTCGGTATGCTCCAGCAGCAAGGCGTTGAAACGGTTGACCATTTCCCCGGTGCCGCGCTCCTTGACGGCCTTGAGGAGGATGGTCTCCTCGCGGTCGAAGTGGCGGTTCAGCCAGGGCGAGATATCTTCCAGCAGGCTTTCCAGCCTGGCCAGGCCGCCGCTCTGGCCGGGCTTGGTGGCGGTGAAGGTGTCCTTGGCCTCGTCGATGCCGTCGAGCAGGTGCGCGTCGTTGGCCACTTCCGTCATGTTCGCGGTACGCTCGCTGAACATGCGGTGTTCCTCAATCAGCTGGTCGATCAGTTCGATGGTGCTCGGCATGGGCGGGTTCTTTCCTCTAACTATACCACATACCGCTGCCCGGGTCCTCATTGATCCTGTCGGGCCCGGGCAGCAGCCGCGGATAGTTCTCCTCCACCGGACGAACGGTGGTCAGGAAATATTGTTCTTTGTCAGCAGTTCGTCGATTTTATCGGTGCTGAAACCGATGAGGACGTCTTTATCGTCGAAGATGAGCACCGGGACGCCCATTTGCTTGGTACGCTCCACCATTTTCATGGCGGCCTCGCGGTCCGTGGCGACGTTGTGCTCGGTGTAGGCTACCTTCTTCGTGGAAAGATACTCTTTCGCTTTGGTGCACCAGGGTCAGGTCGGGGTAGAGTAGATGATGACGCGTTCATCGGCCATGAAACTGCCTCCGTTTACTGTTTTCTTAATCCTAGTATGCGCGGCTGGCCGCGTCAACCGCGCGGACTTTTATCACATACACGCTGCAACGCCAGGACATAGAATGAACCGAAATGTGATAGAAAAACGTTGACAGGGCGCACCGCCCACAGTATTATTTTCGTACCGACCCCGGCCGCATGTCCCGCGGACGAAGGAGGAGATCATGACCCAGGAACAGGAAACGACCCGCAAGGCGCTCGAGACTGCAATACAGATGGAGATCGACGGCAAGGAGTTCTACAAGAAGGCTTCCAAGGCGTCCGGCAACTCCATGGGCAAGAAGCTGCTCAGCCGGCTGTCCGACGAGGAAGAGATCCACCGGGAGATATTCCAGAACATCTACAACACGCTCGGCGAGAAGAAGGGTTGGCCGGAGGTCAATATCAAGCACACGGACACCCTCACCACCATCATGAAGGAAGCGGCCGCCAGTATCGGCAAGGACATCAAGCCGGGCCAGCAGGAAATAGACGACGTCAAGATAGCCATGGAGATGGAGAACAAGACGTACGACTACTACCGCGCCCATGCCGCGTCGGCGACCTTCCCGGCGGAGAAGGAGTTCTACGACAGGCTCACCGTCCAGGAAGAAGAGCACCACAAGATACTGCTGAGCTACTACGAGCTTCTCAACGACCCCGGTGCCTGGTTCGTCCAGGCGGAACATCCGTCCCTCGACGGCTAGACCCGGTCGGTGCCGGTGCCTGTTCCTGTAAACGGGAGGAATAATGGACCTTAAAGCACTCCAGAAGCTCAGCTATGGCATGTATATCATCGGTTCCCATGACGGCGAGAAGCTGAACGGCCAGATTGCGAACACCGTCTTCCAGATCACATCGGAACCGCCGACGGTGGCCGTCAGCATCAACAAACAGAACCTCACCCACGACTATATCCTCAAGGGGCAGGCGTTCTCCGTGTCCATGCTCTGCCAGGCGACCCCCCTGCCGTTCATCGGCGGGTTCGGGTTCAAGTCCGGGCGGGACGTGGACAAGATGAAAGACCAGAACTATCGCCTCGGGGAGACCGGCTGTCCCATCTTTCTGGACAACACCACCGCCTACCTGGAGGCCGAACTCATCCAGCACCTGGACGTGGGCACCCATACCATTTTCGTCGGCAAGGTCGTGGCGGCGGAAGTGCTCACGGCAGATGTGTGCATGACGTATGACTACTATCACCAGGTGAAGCGGGGCACCACGCCCAAGACGGCGCCCAGCTATCTGGCTAAGGACAAAGGAGGGTAAACGGTTGGACAAGTACGAATGTCAAATTTGCGGCTATATCTACGACCCCGAGCTCGGTGACGCCGACGGCGGCATCGCGCCGGGCACCCGGTTCGAGGACATCCCGGATACCTGGGTCTGCCCCGTCTGCGGCGCCTCCAAGGACCAGTTCCGTAAACTGGAGAAATAGATCTCCATCCCGCCCGGGCCGGCGCAACGCGCCGTAAGGAGAGGTGTGCCATGAACAAAACGGAAATAATCGAACTGCTGAACCAGGACCTCCAGGACGAGCACGGCGCCATCGTGCAGTACCTCGCCCATGCCTACTCGATGGGCGAAGGCGAAATGTCCTGCGAGGTGGAG
Source organism: uncultured Dehalococcoidaceae bacterium (assembly GCA_964580635.1). Taxonomy (GTDB): domain Bacteria; phylum Chloroflexota; class Dehalococcoidia; order Dehalococcoidales; family RBG-16-60-22; genus DAOUEG01. The sequence goes on along the minus strand of CAZOMF010000023.1, from coordinate 5,842 downwards.
GCCGTCGCCCGTGAGGAAATGCGCCACCTGGACTGGCTGGCCGAGACCATCGTCGAGCTCGGCGGTAAACCGAGCGTCAAGCGGGGCGGCATGCGCCTGGGCGGCGAAACCGTCCCGGACTGGATGAGCAATGACGTCCGGCTGGAAGAGGACGCCATCGCTCACTACGAAGACCACATCCGGCGGATCGACGACCCCAGGGTCCAGCGGCTGCTGAAGCGCATCCTCGCCGATGAAAACGCCCATCACGGCCAGTTCGCTCATTTCGTGGACAAGTCCCGGCGGGAAGGTCTCACCGATCATCGCGGTCCCAAGGCCGACGATACCGCCAAGTTCCTCGGCTGGGGCCTTAACCACGAGTACACGGTGATCCTGCAGTACCTGTTCCACCGCTACATGGCGCGCGACCCGGAAGCGCAGAAGCAGCTGGAGGACCAGGCCGTCAACGAGATGCAGCACCTTGGCTGGCTGGCGGAGGAACTCATAGACGAAGGCGGCACCCCGTTCATCCCGGAGGTGGAGGTCAATCAGGCGGTAGATACCGCCGAAGCCCTGCGGGCTGACATCGCCATCGAAAAGGACGTGGCCAAGAAGTACGGCGATTTCGCCGCCGCGACCGACGACGCCGGTCTCAAGGAGCTGCTTACCCGCATCCGGAACAACGAACTTTACCACCAGGAAATATTCAACGACCTGCTCAAGGACATTGAAAAATAGGACCGATACCATGGAGGAGACGATCATGGGACAGTATGTCAAAGTGGCGACTATCCAGGACGTTCCCGAAGGCGGTATGCGCAAGGTGGAGACGGGCGGCATGTCCGTGCTCCTCGTCAACGTGAAAGGTTCCTACTACGCCGTGGCGGCGAAGTGCCCTCACATGGGCGGCGACCTCTCGAAGGGCGTCCTCAACGATACCGTCATCCAGTGTCCGCGGCACGGCTCCCGGTTCGATGTCACGGACGGCCACATCGTACGCTGGATGCACGGCGCCGGGCTCTTCAAGGCCATGAGCGACGTCGTCATCAAGGAGCGGCCGCTGACCACCTACCCGGTCAGGATCGACGGTGACTCCCTGATGGTGGAACTGCCCCGCAAGCCGGTAGCGGCCGAGTCCCGGAGTTGACCGTGCCGGCCGGCTATTCCGCTAAAGAACTCGTCGATATCGCCATCGGCATCGAACGCCGCGGCATTATCTATTATGACGTCATTGCCCGCTCCACGGAGAACGACCAGGCCCGGGCCGTCTTCGAAGGACTGTCCCGCATGGAACGGGTCCACCTGGCCACATTCGAGCACATGCTGGACGATATCGGCGGCGTCAAGGCCGGCGAGGGCGAAGAAGAAGGCTATATCGCCACGCTGCTGGAAGACGCCGTTTTCACCGACGACAATGTCACCGCGGACGTAGCCGCCCAGGCCGATACCGACGTCAAGGCCATGGAGCTGGCCATCGAGGGCGAGAAGGACGCCATCCTCTATTACTACGAGCTGCGCGATCTGCTTCCTAATGAGCTGGCCTCGCTCGTCAACCGCATCCTCAGCGAGGAGAAACGCCACCTCGCCCAGCTGACCGCCATCCGCCAGTCGATGAGGGCCTGATGGTCCCCGGTCACGAGCGCCCGGAAGAACCGGCCCCGTTCCTGGCGGAAAACGTCGCGTTGCTTTCGAACGGTCCCGTCCTTGACGTCGCCATGGGAGCCGGCCGCAACGCCCTCTACCTGGCGGGGCTGGGATTTACCGTCACCGGCGTAGACAACGACCCCGAGTCGCTCCGTGTGGCGGAAGAACGCGCCCGGGCCCGCGGCGTGACGCTCGATGCCCGCCTCGGCGACCTGGAGAACGGCTACGCCATCCCGGCGGCCGCCTATCAGACTATCATCTGCTTCAACTACCTGTACCGGCCGCTCTTTCCAGCGCTGCGGGCAGCCCTGCGGCCCGGCGGTGCCATCGTCTACGAGACGTATACCATCGACCAGGCGCGGTTCGGACCGCCGCGCAACCCGGACCACCTGCTCTGCTACAACGAGCTCCTCGAAATCTTCCGTGACTACCGCTGCCTGCACTACCACGAGGGGATCTACGAAAACCGCAAGGCCGTGGCCGGCATCGTCGCCGTGAAACCGGCTGCTTGAAGGAAGTAGTCTCTAGTCGACTTCGCCCTGTGCCAGGAAGGCCCGGACCCGTTTCCGCCGCAGCAGCATGACCCCGAACCAGCCTACGATGAGAAAGCCGATGATTTCCGGGATATAGATGGCGGGGTCCGACACGAGAAGGTGCCAGAGGCTGCCCGCCCAGCCTGCGATATCGATGCGTTCGAACCTCACGCCCAGGAGCGGCCAGAAAAGGACCTTCGGCATCAGCCACATCTGGTCAAGGATGAGGTGCGTCAGCGTCCCGGCGGCCAGGGCCAGACCCCAGGTCTTCCCCCACTGACGCCGAATAACCAGCGCCGCCACGGTGAGCACGATAAGGAACAGCAGCGTATGAGCGTAGGCCCTTCCCGTCCCGATGAGACCCGGCAGGATGTACTCGCCGAGCGGTTTATCGATGATATCCGGCAGCAGCGAGCCTACCAGGAGCCAGCGGATGTCCATATAGCGCGAGAGGGCCGCCGGCCAGTCGGCGATAGAACTGGAGCGGTGTTTTCCGGCGACGCCGGCCGCAGCGGCGGCCGCTCCGAAGGTAATGCCCGCGTGGGCGAAGAACAGCATGTGGAACAGCGGCCCCTTCCTTGCTTGTCGGCGACGGGTTTCCCTGCTATCATATACTATCCCTCGGGAGGATGGAAAGCGCGCATGAAAGTGATCGGACTGACCGGCGGCATCGGCAGCGGCAAGAGCACCGTGGCACGGTTCCTCGAGGAACTGGGCGCTCGCACCATGGACCTCGACGTGACCGGCCACGAGGTACTGCGCGACCCGGCCATTCTCAAGGACCTCGTCCAGGCCTTCGGGGACGGTATCCTCGACATCGAGGGCCAGGTGGACCGGGCCAAGCTCGGTCCGCTCGTGTTTAACGACCAGGACGAGCTGCAGAAGCTCAGTGAGGTCACCCATCCCGCCATCGATGCCCGCGTCGGGGCCTTCATCGACGAGGCCCGGCGGGACGGCGTGCGGATCGTCGTCCTGGAGGCGGCCGTGCTGATGGAGGCGGGACGCGTCTGGCAGGTGGACGAGATATGGGTCACGGAGGCGCCCCTCAATGTCGTCATCGACCGCGTGATGCAGCGCTCCGGCATGAGCGAAGCCGAGGTGCTCGAGCGCATCAATTCCCAGATGCCGAACGAGGAACGTACGCTGGTGGCCGATGTCGTCATCGATACCGACTGCTCCCTCGATGAGCTCAAGGTGCGGGTCCGCAGCGCCTGGGATACTTTGCTCGCGCGGCTGTAACGCACCGGGCCGCGAACGTTTTTCGCGACACGTTCGTATTGACGCCAGTCTCCGAAACTGGTACAATAAATGATTGCGGATTATGTCGTTCCGAAAGCAACGGCGCAACCGCTCGATTCCGGGATTCCATCCCTTGATACAAGCGAGGCCCACAATTTACGCGATTATTGAGACAGGCGGCAAGCAGTACCGGGTAACCGAAGGGCAGACCATCGCCGTGGAGCGCCTGGAAGTCGAAGAAGGCGCGACCGTCGAGCTCGACCGCGTCCTGCTCATCGGTGAAGGCGAGAACGTCACCGTCGGCAAACCGGTCGTCGACGGGGCCCGGGTGCTGGCCGTGTGCAAAGAGAACGGCCGCGGGGACAAGATTATCGTCTTCAAGTACAAGCCCAAGGTACGCTACCGCCGCAAGAACGGCCACCGGCAAAACTATACCTCGTTGAACATCGAAAAGATCCTGCAACCCGGCGAGGAAGCCCCCAAGCCGAAGGCGACCCGCAAGCGGGCCGCCAAGACGGAAACCGCCGAAGCCGCCGCCCCGGCTGGACCGGCCGTGACGGACACGGCCGCTGCCGCCGAAACCGAACCGAAAGCGGAAGCGCCGGAAACTGCCGCCGTTACCCCCGAGGCGGCAGCTCCGAAAACCGCCAGACCGAAGGCCGCGCCGAAGAAGACCACGGCCGCCAAACCCGGGGCGGAAGAGACGACCGCGGAGGCCAAGCCGAAACCGGCCCGGAAGGCGGCGCCGCGCAAGAAGAAAGAGGAGACCACCGAAGATGGCGCATAAAAAAGGAGGCGGCACCAGCCGTAACGGCCGGGACAGTCAGGCACAGCGTCTCGGCGTAAAGCGTTTCTCCGGCCAGCTGGTGAACGCGGGGACGATCATCGTCCGGCAGCGGGGCACGCGCATCCATCCCGGGACCAACGTGGGCGTCGGCAAGGACCACACGCTCTACGCGCTGGTGACCGGCATCGTCCGGTACGAACCGGCGGGAAATGACAGGAGACAGGTCAGCGTTTACGCTGATTAGCAGTATGAAAGAGAAGATTCATCCCAAATTTTACGAAGACGCCGTGGTGACGTGCTCCTGCGGCAACAGCTTCACCACAGGCTCCACCAGGAAAGAGCTCAAGGTGGAAGTATGCAGCGCCTGCCACCCCTACTATACCGGCGAACGCCGCATGCTGGACACCACCGGCCGTGTCGAGCGCTTCAAGAAGCGCTACAAGCTGGAAGGCTAGACCTCGAAGAGAAACGGGGAACGGAAAGGAGCGGGCCATCAAGACCGCTCCTTTTTTCATCGTATGGCGGAACATACACATAACTACGGCGGCCAGGCGGTCATCGAAGGCGTCATGATACGCGGCCGGAACGCGGTGGTGACGGCGGTGCGCCGTCCTGCCGGCGAGATAGCCGTGGAGGAACGCCCGCTCTCCGCTCTTTATACCGGCCGGATGCGCCGCACGCCGCTCCTGCGCGGCGTTATCGTGCTGCTGGAATCCATGGTCCTCGGCATCAAGAGCCTCCTCCTCTCCGCCAACGTGGCCCTGGAGGAGGAGATGGAAGAGGAAATTTCCGGCAAGGCCATTTTCCTCATGATGGCCTCGGCGGTGCTGCTCGCCGTCGTGCTGTTCTTCCTGGCGCCGCTCTTCCTTACCGACCTGGTGAACCGGTGGATACCCAACGCCGTGGTGTTCAACATCATCGAGGGCGTCGTCCGGCTTATCATTTTCCTCGTCTACCTGAAGATCATGGGCATGCTGCCGGATATCAAGCGGGTCTTCAGCTACCACGGCGCCGAGCACAAGGCGGTCAACGCCTACGAGGCCGGCGTACCGATGGAAGTGGCGGAGGTCCAGAAGTACGGCACCGCCCACGTCCGCTGCGGCACGAGCTTCCTGTTCCTGGTGCTCGTCATCGCTATCTTCGTGTTTTCCCTCGTCGGCCGGCCGGCCCTCTGGATAATGGTGATCTCCCGCGTGATGCTGCTGCCGGTCATCGCGGCGCTCGGTTACGAGGTCATTTACCTGACGGCCCGGCACAGCGGCAACTGGCTGGTGAAAATCGTGCAGTGGCCGGGGCTGGCGCTCCAGGCCATGACGACCGCGGAGCCGGACGACCGGCAGATCGAAGTGGCCATCGCGGCCATGAAGCGGGCCGTGGAGCTCGACGGCGGCGAAGTTGCTTCCGCGCCGGCGGAGACAGTCGCGCCGGCGGAACCCGCCTAGATATTCTCTTCCTTGAACTCCGTGAAGAAGCAGTGGACGTTGCCGGTGTGGCAGGTCGGCCCCATCGGCTCCGCCTTGACGAGCAGCGAGTTGTTCTCGCAGTCCTGGTAGATTTCCTTGACCTTCAGGTAGTTGCCGGAGGTCGCTCCCTTGTGCCAGACGACCTGCCGGCTGCGGCTCCAGAACACCGCCTCGCCCTTCTCCAGGGTCATCCTGAT
>CAZOMF010000022.1:0-18266 GCA_964580635.1 uncultured Dehalococcoidaceae bacterium | reverse complement strand
GAGGACCCCAAGCCGAGGCCGAGAAAAGACATGAACAAAATCGTCTGGTGGGAGAAGTGGGGATAGCTGAGCCCGCACTGGCAGGCGAGAAGTGGAGGAGCCGGAGGTATCAATAGGTAGTACCACCAGAGATTTCGATTTATTTTTTAGCTTCAGTATTTATAATTGAATCTTCTTCAGGAAACCCAATCTACGATTTTATTACTTTAAACAAACATCGGAATGTTTGCCGTTCCATGCGTATGTTTGTGCGTAGTTGAAACTTAATTGATAACTTGAATTGACCACATTCAAAGGTACTACAATGGCTATTCCTGTTTAACGCAGCTTAGACCTACTTGGTGGTCACTTAACGCCTCGCATAATAAATACAGCTTTTGTGAGTTCCTCGATGGTACGTACAAATAAACCATGTTCAGGAAGCTCTATTGTGGCAGTTGTTATCATAGCTTCAGTATAATACTATGTGTTAATACGAGCGGGAAGTATTAAAGTAGGGTTCTAAGGATTATGGGGAAGAAGAAGGCAATATTATTGGTATCGGTCATTATATTGGGGGTATTGCCGGCGATATCCTTTTCCGGCTGCGGGCGAACCCGTCCTGGTTTCGAGGAGGTTATGGCCAATGCTATCGAGGCTGGAACTGACGCGGAAACCTACAGCATGAAGATCGAAGCCGAAAACTCGGACGTTCTCTGGGGCGTGCGGGACTGGGAAAATACCTTATCATCCAACCGCAGTTTCTCCGGTATGCTTGGCAGGCTTTCCGATTTGGAGGATACAAAACAACTGGGTGATGAGAGAATCAATGGAGTGGACTGTTATCACTATATTGGTAAAAACAAGGTGGATGAAAGTGTAACGGAACAGTTCCCGTCGCTCGAATACGGACGAAACGACACCGAGTTCTGGATAGGGAAAGACGACTTCTTTCTGCGGCAATGCAAGGTTTACATGGAAATCGCTATGAATAACGAAGATACCGGCGAAATCTTCCCTCGTAGTTACCTTACAGCCACGTTTTCCAGGTTTAACGACCCGATAGAGATAGAAGGTCCCGAACTGGAATAAGTGGGGCTGAGGTATCAATAGGTAGTACTGGCAAAGATTTCAACCGCATCTTCGCCCTCAGTATATAGCCGCGTCTATTTTTTCATAATTTCCAGTAATTTAGTCGTGGTGCTCCAGCTGCGGATGGTCATGGATTTGTATGCCGGTGTTGCCATGACTATATTAAGTCGGCTTTTGGCACGTTGAGAGCTGAGGCGTTGTGAGTAGACCACTCCATCACCCGGCCAGACTTTGTCGACTCCTTCTCGGGGAGTGAATAGAGGCATAACCGAAGCCGAATCAATGCCCATCAGAAAGATCGCATCGCTGTGATACTTTTCAGGCCGGTCACCGAAGCCTTCGGGTCTGTTATCGATGATGCCTTGAAGCTGATTGCGAGTCAACACCAATACTTTGATGAGATCGTCATCAAGTTTGAAACACTCAGGCAGGGCTTTTTCAAGGTGAGCTTTTATCTCATCAACGTGTTTGTCGGATTCTAAAATCACGTTACCACTTGCAATATATGTAGCAACATTGGTGAATCCCAGTTCCTCCAAGCATTTTTTCAACACGGCCATCGGAACTTTATTTTTACCGCCGACATTGATGCCCCGGAGTAGCGCAACATATCTCATGCTACGATTCTACCATATCGTTTATCGCACTACGCTTGAGTATGACCTGAAAAAATTGAGGGCGGTTCTACCTACTGATAACTTAGGTTGGAGTTCTTTGAAGCTAATGGAGCCGAGGTATCAACAGGTAGTACCGGCAAGGAATCAAAGTTGCTTTCTTTCTGCAGGTTGATCAGGAAGGTAAAGTTATTTTTTTTCGCTCGGAGGCTTCCATTCGTCACTAAATGCTTCGTTGTTTTGTTTTGTCCCTTGAAGTATCAACATATATGGAACATTACCGTTACCGTACGGAGGTCCCCCACTAAAACCTGCTCCCATCAATCTTTGTTCAGAGCTTATGCTTTTTCCGGGTCTCAAGGGATTTGAGGGAGTAACATCAAAGTTCAGAACCCAGTTTACCGGCCCGCCTTCGTCCATCGTTACATTTAGGGAAATGATAGGCTCACTGGACACGTTTTTAAGTGTAACCTTAATGGTTGGCCCACCCGGATTTATCTCTCCTTCTACCAGAGTCCCAGTGTCTATGACGGATACAACTTCAAGCGGCTGCTGATTCTGGGGAGATTGGGTTGCCGGAGATGCTGGCTGGCACCCAACGGTGCCGAATACCAGAGAAGCGCTAACCGCCAGAGTGATCAGGCTCGTGAGAGTGGTTCTCTTTTTCATAGATTGCCCCATGATTCAGTTTTTCTTAGTGTATAACGCAGAAAAGGGGCGTGAGTTATTTTTGCAGGGCAGGCGCTTTATTTTCCAACGAAGGGAATATCAAAAATCAAGGGGTATTATGAGATAAAGCTGACGAAGACAATTTGGAGAAAGCAGCACATGGGGAAAAAATAGCTGAGAAGTGGAGCCGGGGGGATTCGAACCCCCTACCTTTTGACTGCCAGTCAAACGTTCTCCCAAGTGAACTACGGCCCCGTGGATACCTTTCTACTGTAGCATACCGGCCACGCGGCTGGCAATATTCGGCAGGTCCTGACAGGCCTAAATGATACCGCTTGTTTACACCATCCGCCGCTTTGTTTATGCGGTGTTTATCTCCCGGCGGTTATCATGTAACCAGATTCCTCAAGTTGTTCCCCAGCTTGACAAGGATCCAGTCACCCGGGGGCACGGCCCTCGCTCGAAACGGCATCGAGCGGCGACCGTGCCCCCGCCTTTTATCCTTTGACTGCCAGTCAAACGGTCATTGGCGGTAGCGCCGCCCGATACGTTACAATGTGGAGCGGAGGTATAACCGATGAAATGGAACAATCCCCCCGCCATGGAAATCGACCAGAAGAAGTCCTACACCGCCGTCATCGAGACGGAGGTGGGTACCATCACCATCGAGCTCTTTGCGAAAGACGTCCCCGTCACCGTAAACAACTTCGTCTTTCTGGCCCGCCAGGGTTATTATGACGACAGCACCTTCCACCGGGTCATTCCCGGCTTCATGGCCCAGGGCGGCGACCCGACCGGCACCGGCGCGGGCGGTCCCGGCTACAAATTCCAGCAGGAGATCACCAGCCACAAGCACGTGAGGGGCGCCGTTTCCATGGCAAACGCCGGCCCCAACACCAACGGCTCGCAGTTCTTTATCTGCTACGCGGCGCACCCGCACCTCGACGGCGGCTATAACGTCTTCGGGCAGGTGACTGAGGGGATGGACGTGGTGGACAAGATAGCCCCGCGTGACCCGCAGACGGCTAAAGCCCCGGGCACGAAGATCAACACGATAAAGATAACCGAGAAGTAGCCGCCGCGGTTACACCCCGATACCGACAGCCCGCAGGATGGTGCCGAGCCCGTAGTAGCCGAGGAAGACCACCGTCATACACTTGATGATCTTGCCGAAGAGCACGATGACGGTATATTTCCACAATCCGATGCGCAGCGCTCCGGCCGCCATGGCCGTCGGGTAGAAGAACGGGTTCACCACGGATGCCACCAGGAACAGCACGATCGGACCCCGGCGTTCCATGATGCCGAGCATACGCTCGTAGAGGTGCTGGATACGCCCGGACTTGGCGGAGCTCAACGCCTGACCGGCCCCCCGCCCTGTCATGTAGATGGAATACGCGCCGACGAGCTCGCCGGCGGCGGCGGAAAGCCCGAGAAAGACGACCTGCAGCGGCGTGCTCATGGCGCCGCCCAGCGCGAAGGTCACCGCCTGCATGGGTACCGGGATGATGATGGTGGCCCCGCCGAGGACGCTAATGAGAAACGCGCCTATGTAGCCGTACTGCTTGAGGGACTCCATCTCCTTGTGGAAGAGGATGATGAAGACCGTCATGGCCAGGGTAAGGGTGATGCCCAGCACGCCGATGACGAAGGGCCAGCGGATACGTTTTTTAGGCGAATGGATTTCCGGGAGTGGGCTATCGCTGGTCGACAAAACGGTACGCTCCGTACGTCCGGGATGGGTACGCCTATTATACACGTAATAGCAAGCGCCGTTCCAATCCGGAACGGCGCTTGTTTTACCGGCTATTCGTTTTTATAGGCGAGGCTCAGACGGCCAGGGTTTCTTCGGGTGTTTCCTCCGCGGTCTTCGCCGCTTTAGCGGTCTTGACCGGTTTCTTCTTGAAGGTCAGTCCGTCCTTGCCCAGGTCCACCTTGACGACGTCCCCGTCCTTGAGCTCGCCGCGCAGTACCATGCCGGAGAGCGGGTTCTCCACGAACCGCTCGATGACGCGCCGCAGTGGGCGGGCGCCGTAGACCGGGTCGTAGCCCTCGCGGGCCAGCCATGACTTGGCTTTAGCGGTCAGCTCCAGGCCGAGCTCGCGCTCTTCGAGGCGGGCCTCCAGTTCCTTGACCATGAGGTCCACGACCTCGCGGAGCTGTTCCTCGGAGAGCTCGTGGAAGACGATGACCTCATCGAGCCGGTTGAGGAACTCCGGCCGGAACAGCTTCCTGACCTCGGCCATGACCTTGTCCTTCATGAGCTCGTAGCTCTTGGAGGCTTCCTTGTCCGTTTCCTTCTGGCCGGTGGCGAAGCCGAGGCGTCCTTCCTTCTTGATGAGCTCCACGCCGGCGTTGCTCGTCATGATGACGACGGTGTTCTTGAAGTCCACGGTGCGGCCCTGGCCGTCCGTGAGGCGGCCGTCGTCCATTATCTGGAGCAGCGTGTTGAACACCTCCGGGTGGGCTTTCTCGACCTCGTCGAGCAAGATGACCCGGAAGGGCCGGCGCCGCACCGCCTCGGTGAGCTGGCCGCCCTCGTCGTAGCCGATGTAGCCGGGCGGCGCGCCGATGAGACGTGATACGGTGTGGCGTTCCTGGTACTCGGACATGTCGAGTCGGACCATGGCGTCCTCGTCGTCGAAGAGGAACCGGGCGAGCGTCTTGACGAGCTCCGTCTTGCCGACGCCCGTCGGGCCGAGAAACATGAAGCTGCCGATGGGCCGCTTGGGGTCCTTGAGACCGGCCCGGCTGCGCCGGATGGCCTCGGACACGGCGGCGACGGCTTCCTCCTGGTCGATGAGGCGCTCGTGGAGGCGTTCCTCCATGTGGAGGAGCTTCTCCGCTTCCCCCTCGAGCATCTGGGAGATCGGGATGCCGGTCCAGTTGGAGATGAGTTCGGCGATATGCTCGGCGGTCACCTCGCCGCTGATCTTTTCCTTCTGGAGCCAGGCGTCCTTGGCTGCCTTGAACTCCGGCTCCAGTTTGAGCCGCTCGGACTTCAGCTCCGCGTGGCGCTGGTAGTCCTCGCGCTGTTCGGCGGCTTTCTCCTCATTGGTGAGCTCGGTGAGACGCTTCTCCATTTCTTTGATGTCCGGCGGGGCGCTCTCGGCATCGATGCGTATCTTGCTGGCGGCCTCGTCGATGAGGTCGATGGCCTTGTCCGGCAGGTGTCGGTCGGTCAGGTAACGGCTGGAGAGCCGGGCGGCGGCTTCCAGCGCCTCGTCGGTGATGCGTATCTTGTGGTGCTCCTCGTACTTGGGACGCAGGCCCTTCAGTATCTGGATGGTCTCGTCCACGGACGGCTCGTCCACGAAGACCGGCTGGAACCGGCGTTCCAGGGCCTTGTCCTTCTCGATGTATTTGCGGTACTCGTCCATGGTCGTGGCGCCCACGCACTGGAGCTCGCCGCGGGCGAGCGCCGGCTTGAGCATGTTGGAGGCATCGATGGAACCCTCAGCGGCACCGGCGCCGACCACCGTGTGGATCTCGTCGATGAAGAGGATGACCTCGCCCTTGGCCTCGCGGACCTCGTCCATGACGGCCTTGAGACGTTCCTCGAACTCGCCGCGGAACTTGGAACCGGCCACGAGCGCGCCCATGTCGAGCGCGATGACCCGGCGTCCCTTGAGGCGGTCCGGCACGTCGTCGGCAGCCACCTTCTGGGCCAGCCCCTCGGCGATGGCGGTCTTGCCGACGCCGGCATCGCCCACGATGACCGGGTTGTTCTTGGTGCGGCGCGTCAGTATCTGCATGACGCGTTTTATCTCCATCTCCCGCCCGATGACCGGGTCCAGCTGGCCCTGGCGGGCGAGCTCGGTGAGGTCGATACCGTATTTCTTGAGGGAGCGGTACTTGCTCTCCGCGTTCTGGTCTTCGACGCGACGGTTGCCGCGCACCTTCTGGAGGGCGGCGTAGAAGGTTTCCTTCGTCACGCCGGCGCCCGCCAGTATCTTGGCGGCGTCGCCCTTCTCATCGGACAGGATGCCGACGAAGAGGTGCTCGACGCTGATGAAGTCATCCTTGAGGCGCTGGGCTTCCTCTTCCGCGTTCTGCATGACCTGCGAGATGCGGGGTGTGGCGTAGAGCTGCGGGCCGGCCTGGTAGGCGACCTTGGGGGCCTTGCCGAGGACCTCGTCCAGCTGGTTGCGGACGGACTCGATGTCCACATTCATTTCCTTGAGTATCTCGCCGAGCAGTCCGTGCTGCTGGATAAGCAGGGCCATCAGGATGTGCTCGACGTCCCACTGACTGTGTTTATATTGCATGGCCATCTGCTGGGATGCCTGGATAGCCTGCTGCGCCTGTTCCGTAAAACGTTCCTGTCTCACTTAGCGCCTCTCTTTCCGATTCTGAATTTGCGCCCTCACGTTGTCGAGCTCCCGCTGGAGCTCTTCCATGCGCTGCACCATCCGCAGGATGACCTCGACGCCGGGCAGGTTCACACCCATGTCGTCCACGAGGGTCTTGATCCGCTGGAGCAGCGCGATGTCCCGGTCCGAGTAGAGCCGGATGTTGCCGCGCGACCGCCGCGGCTCGATGATGCCGACCTTCTCGTAGTAGCGGAGGGTATGGGTCTGCATATCGAGCATGCGGGCCGCCACGCTGATAACGTAGCGCGGTTCCGTATCAAATGGTTCTCTGTTCATGGATCCTCTCGCCGCTGGTTCAGGCCCCGCGGATGTCCCGCAGCTGCCCGAACAGCTCCTTTTCCTTCTCGCTCAGCTTCTCCGGCAGGACGACGTTGACCCTGGCGAGGAGGTCGCCCTTCTGGGCCTTGCCGAGGTGCGGCATGCCCTGGCCGCCGAGCTTGAACACACGGCCGTTCTGCGTTTCGGCCGGTACTTTCAGTTCCAGTTTACCTTTCAGGGTGGGTACCTCAATGGTACCGCCGAGCACCGCCGTGGTGAGCGGCACGTTGACGGTGACGTGGAGGTTGTCGCCGCGGCGCTCGAAGGTGCCGTGAGGATGTACCTTGACGTTGAGGTAGAGGTCGCCGGCCGGTCCGCCGCCGAAGCTGGGCTGGCCCTTGCCGGTCACCTTGACCCGTGAGCCGGTGGTCACGCCGGCGGGGATCTTCACCTCGAGCCGCTTGACGCCGGCCACGAAGCCCGCCCCGCGGCAGACCGAGCAGGTCACGTTGGCGATCTGGCCGGTGCCGTGGCAGGACGCGCACGGCTCCTCCGCCTGGAGGGAGATGGTGCGGGCGGTGCCGGAAAAGGCCTCCTCCAGCGTTACCTCGACCTCGGTCTGGAGGTCCTGGCCGCGCCGGGGCCGGGCCTGACGGGAGTACCCGCCGAAGCCGCCGCGCCCGCTACTGCCGAACAGTTCGTCGAAGATGCTGTCCATGCCGCCGATGTCCCCGCCGAAGTGGAAGGACTGCCCGCCACCGTCGGCGGAGTACTGGCGGTACTGGGCCTGCTGGCGCTCCGCTTCATCGAGCTGGTCGGCGTACTGCCACTTGTCGCCGTACTTGTCGTACTTCTTACGCTTGTCCTTATCGGACAGCACCTCGTAGGCGTTGTTGATCTCCTTGAACTTGTCCTCGGCGGCCTTGTCGCCGGGGTTGACGTCCGGGTGGTACTTGCGCGCCAGCTTGCGGTAGGCTGCCTTGATTTCCTTCTCGGTGGCGCTCTTCGATACGCCTAATGTACTGTAAAAATCCGCTGGGGACATACTGCAACTCCGTTACCGTGTCACTTTCTATTGTATCTAATGCCAAGATACCTGTCAAGCAATATGAAGAAAACTTAATACTCAAATATTAAGTTTCTATTACATTTTCAGGGTAGGACTATGAGTCCAGGCGGAACGGGGCGTGGGAATCGTTTGACATCTTACGGGCACCGCGTATAATGGAAACGAGGTACTGATATGGCGTCTTCATGTCCCAATTGCGGCCGTTCAACGATGCGAACGAAAGACTGGGTCTGCCAGTGGTGCGGCTATCCGCTGCTGTCCGGCAACTACAAAAGAATGGACAAGACCTACGCGGAACTCCAGGCGGAACGGGAAGCCGAGCTTGGGGTCGCCGGGCAATCTGCGGCCCCGGAACCCGCGCCCCCGGCCCCGAAAGCGGAACCGGTTATTAACCCGGCCGACGAGCTGCCCCCGGCGCCCGAGGTCGAAGAACTACCCGCATCGGAACCCGAACAGGAACCGGAACCAGAACCTGAGCCAGAACCTGAACCAGAGCCTGAGCCGGTTGCTCAGGCACCCGCCGAGGACGTTATGATCACGCCGCCGCCGGCGCCCCGCGAGACGACCCCCGAACCAGTGGCGGAGGCGGAGCCGGAATCGAAGCCTGAACCTGAGGCGGCACCGGAGCCGGAGCCGGAGCCGGAGCCCGAGCCTGAACCGGAACCGGAGCCCGAGCCCGAGCCAGTACCCGAACCCGAGCCGGAACCGGTTACCCAGGCGCCGACCGTGTCTCTCGATGATATCAAGGGCGGCGTGACCCTTTCCGTGGATGATCTCAATGCGCTCTTTACCGCAGACCAGATGGGCGCCCACGGCAAGCTGAATGGTCTAACGGTCAGCGTGCGGGGCCGCGTGTCCAAGGTGTTCGTCCGGGACCACATCGACGTCCGCTACGTGCTGCTGGAAAACCTGAAGGGGAAGGGCGCCTGGACCGTTCGCTGTGAGTTCGAGAAGGCCGCCTCGGCCAGGCTGAACCGCGTCGAGGACGGGCAGGATATCCAGGTGCAGGGCACCTACGACGGCTTCAGCAAGAACATCATTTTCAAGAACTGCCAGGTCGCCTGAAACTCAGTCGCCGGGCATGGCGCCGTTGAGGATATCGATGAATTTCTCCAGGATGAGCGCCGTGGCGCCCCAGATGACGTAGTCCCGGTGGTGGTAGGTGGGCGGCGGTATCTGCCGTCCGTGCCAGGTCTCCACGTCGTCCCGGCGGGCGCTGCCGTCGAGCAGCTTCCCCAGCGGCACCGTCAGCAACTCGGCCACCTCGTCCGCACAGAGCGTGAACTCGTACGGCCAGGGAATTTTCCCCACGAACGGCGTCACCACGAAGTTCGATGTGGTGGTATACTCGTCGTCCATCTCGCCGAGCACCTCGGCGTCCTCTGACCGCAACCCGATTTCCTCCCAGGCTTCGCGCAGGGCAGTGGCCCGCAGGTCGGCGTCTTCCGGATCGCGGCTGCCGCCGGGGAAGGATATCTGTCCCTTGTGCGTGGAGACGGTGTCCGTCCGCCGGATGAAGACGACGTGGTAGCTCCCGTTCTCGCAGTAGAGGGGGATGAGCACCGCCGAGGGGATACGCCCATCGGTGGGCAGGTATACCTTATGCCGCGCGCCGAGGACGTTGCGTATCGTCGTCTCCATATATTCACTATAATATGCTGCGGCGCTCCCTGACAAACGGTGTCTGGCCGGGCACGGCGGCATCGTGTATAATTGGAACGAACCCATCGACCGTCCGGAGGCTGACCTCGCATGGATTTCTCGCTCAACGAACAGGAGAAGATGCTGCAAAACCTGGCCCGCGCCTTCGCCGAGAAGGAGGTGGCGCCCCGGGCCGCGGAGATCGACCGCACCAACGAGTTCCCCGCCGACCTCGCCGCCCGCCTTGGCGAGCAGGGCTTCCGCGGCCTGCCGTTCCCTCAGGAGTACGGCGGGGGCGGCGCCGGCTATCTCAGCTTCGTGCTGGCCCTCGAGCAGGTCTGTCTCGCCTCGGTCTCGGTGGGGGCCATCATGTCCGTCAACACGGTGCCCCAGGAGGGGATTTTACGCTTCGGCACCGAGGAGCAGAAAAAGCGCCTGCTGACGCCGCTGGCAAGCGGGCGGAAGCTCGGCGGTATCGGTTTCACCGAGCCGGACACCGGCTCCGATCCCCGCATGGTGGCGACCGTGTGCCGCCGTGACGGCGACGATTTCCTCATCAACGGCCAGAAGATGTTCATGTCCCTGGCTCCGGTGCTCGATGAGGTCCTGCTCTTTGCGAAACGGGACGACGGCGACGGTCTCAACGCCTTCATCGTGGAGTGCCCGACGCCCGGCTTCGCCGTGCAGGAGGTGCTCGACGTCATGGGCATGCGCGGCCTCGGCTCCTCCATCGTCAACCTCGACGACGTCCGCGTGCCAGCCGGGAACCTCATCGGCAGGGAAGGGCAGGGGTTCGAGATCCTGCTGGAAGCCATCAGCGTGGAGCGTCTGGCGGTGGCCGTCCAGGCGGTGGCGGCGGCCCAGGCCGCTCTGGATCTCTCCATCGGGTACGCCAAGCAGCGCGTGGCGGCGGGCAAGCCGCTCGCCCGGATGCAGGCCATCCAGCAGGAGCTGGCGGACATGGCCGCCCGGACGGAGGCGGCCCGCTGGCTCGTGTACCGCACCGCCTACGTGAAAGACCAGGGCAGGAGCCTCCAGTACGACGGCTCGCTGGCCAAGGTGTTCGCCTCCGGCGCCGCCGTGGACGTTACCCGCCTCGCCATGCAGGTGCATGGTTCTTACGGTGTTATGAAGTCGCTCCCGGTGGAGCGGCTCTACCGGGACGCCAAGATGACGGAGATCTACGTCGGCAGCTCGGAGGTGCACCGCACCATCGTGGCCAGCCGGCTCATCGCCTCAGGCGGAACGTAGCCACCATGGACCATTTCAAGCTGCTCAAGCGGGACGGTACGGCCCGCGCCGGCGAGCTCCACACCGCCCACGGCACCGTCCCGACGCCCGTCTTCATGCCGGTCGGCAGCCAGGCCACTGTCAAGACCCTCACCCCCGCCGAGCTTCACCAGGCCGGCTTCAGTATGGTGCTCGGTAATACCTACCACCTCTACCTGCGGCCCGGGATTGACATAATAAAACAACTGGGCGGATTACACCGTTTCATGAACTGGGACGGCGCCATCCTCACCGACAGCGGCGGCTACCAGGTCTTTTCCCTGGCGCCGCTCCGCCGCCTCAACGACGACGGCGTCACCTTCCGCTCTCACATCGACGGCTCGGAGCACGTCTTCAACCCGGAACGGGCGGTGGCGTACCAGGAAGCGCTCGGGGCGGACGTCATCATGGTCCTCGACGAGTGCGCCGCCCACGATGAGCCACGTGAGAAGGTCGAGGCCGCCATGCACCGGACCCACCGCTGGGCGCGCCGCTGCCTTGAGGCCCGCACCCGGGACGACCTCGCCCTCTACGCCATCGTTCAGGGGGGGATGCACGCCGATCTTCGCAAGGCCTCGGCGGAGCACCTGGCCGGGCTCGATTTCCCCGGCTACGCCATTGGTGGTCTGAGCCTCGGCGAGCCGAAGGACGTGACGCTGGAGATGCTCTCCGTCACCACGGAAAACCTGCCGGAGGACAAGCCCCGCTACCTGATGGGCGTCGGCGCACCGGAGGACCTCGTCAACGGCGTGACCCGCGGCGTGGACCTGTTCGACTGCGCCCTGCCGACCCGGGTCGCCCGCAATGGCGCCCTCTTCACGCCGGACGGCCGGGTCAACATCCGCAAGGCCTCCTTCCGGACGGTGGACGCGCCCCTCGATCCCGCCTGTGACTGCTACACATGCCGGAACTTTACCGCCGCCTACCTCAACCACCTTTTCCGGGCGGAGGAGCTGCTCGGGCTGCGGCTCGCCTCCATCCACAACCTGCGCTTCCTCGCCCGGCTCATGGAGGGTATCCGGGAGGCGGTCATGGCCGGGACCTTCGAACGATTCGCGGCGGACTTCCTCGCGCGCTACACGCCCACCGACGAGGGGAGCCGCGTCGCTCAGAAGCAGAGGTGGCTCGACGGTCGTGGTGCCTGAGAAGGCGACTTTTATCATTTGCATTTTCCCGGTGGTCTGTTATCATAACATTTATTGAGAACGACTGAATCCGTCACCGATGGAGGAAGGGAGGCCCGGTATGGTCGACAAACACGGGAAACGCGAGCAGGACGGCCACGGCGTCTATGAAGTCGACGGCGCCTATCACTGCGAGGAATGCCATTACGAGGTGCCCATCCACCAGGACTGCCCCCACTGCCAGAAGCACATCGACTGGGAGCGCGTCTTCCGCGACCTCTACCACTGACGGTAAGCCGGAAAATACTGCGGGGGCGCGCCCGCGCCCCGGAGGATAAGATGGCGAAGAAGGACAAGAAAGAGCGAATTTCCACCGACTACGGCGTCTACGTCGAGGACGGCAAGTATCACTGCGATGACTGTGACCACGAGATGGACGTCTTTGAGGTCTGCCCCGAGTGCCACAAACAGGTCGACTGGGACAAGGCCATGACCGAGATCCGTTCCCACGGCATGGGCTAGACCGAGGGACCCGTTTTAGCCCCCCTGGATGATCATGAGCAAAGTGAGTTTATCGCCGTCCTTGAGGGGGGTCTCCATTTTAAGCGGATAGACGCTCTCGCCGTTTACGTAGATCTCGTAGCTGTGGAGCAGCTTGCCTTCCCGGTCGAGGAACACCCGGCCGGCGTTGGGGTGCCGCCGTTTGAGGTCCTGCAGCGCCTCACCGATGGTGCCGCCGTCGAGCGTCACGTTGAGCTGGTTGTCCACGTACTTCGCGAATATCGGCGATATTTCCATCTGTACGCTCATCATTTCACCCGTTGGCCGCCGGACCGCGATGATCGTCGGCGTCTTTCTTTGTTCTCAATCCGTTTGATCAGGACTTCGCAAGATATTCTATAACCTCACTCGTCCGGAGGCAACCGGCAGCCGTTACGCCGTTTCGCTGTCCAGCCAGCTCAGGTAGTCCGGGTTGCCACCTGCGATGGGCAGCGCGATGATTTCCGGCACCTCGTCCCTGTGGAGTCTCTTGACCGTCTTGATGAGGTCCGGCAGCAGGTTCTCCCGCGTCTTGACGACGAGCAGCTGCTCCTCCGCCTTCTCCAGCTTGTCCTGCCACCAGAAGTGTGATGTGACTCCCGGCACGATGTTGACGCAGGCGGCCTGGCGGCGTTTGAGGAGGGTGGTGGCGATCTTCTCCGCCTCGGTCGGGGCGCCGGCGGTGATGAAGACGACGACGAAGCTCGGCGCTTGCTGCATATCAGGCTATCGCCACCATACGGTCGACGGCGGCTTTCGCCCGTGCCGCGATATCCGGCGGCACGTTGATCACCGGGGACATGGACTCCAGCGCGAAGAAGAGCTTTTCCAGGGTTATTTTCTTCATGTTGGGACAGATTGCCCTGGCGGAGGCCGGATAGAACTGCTTGCCCGGGTTTTCCTTTTTCAGGCGGTGGATGATGTCCACTTCCGTTCCCACGATGAGCTCGGTCACGTCCTCGCGCCGGGCGTAGCGCAGCATGCCGCTCGTACTGGTAGCCAGGTCCGCCGCGGCGATGACGTCCGGCCGGCACTCGGGATGGACGACTACCTTTGCGTTGGGATGCAATTCGCGTTGCTTCTGGATGTCCTCCGGCAGGATCTTTACGTGAGTGGGGCAGTAGCCCGGCCAGAGGTGCATGGTCTTGCCGGTCTGCGTCTGGATGAAGTGGCCGAGGTACTGGTCCGGCACGAAGATGATCTCATCGCCCGGCACGCTCTCCACCACCTTCACGCCGTTGGCGGAGGTGCAGCAGTAGTCGGACTCCGCCTTGACGGCGGCGGATGAGTTGACGTAGGTCACCACCGGCAGGCCCGGCAGTTCCTGTTTCTTGGCCACGAGCTGCTCGGCGGTGATCATGTTGGCCATCGGGCAGCCGGCGCCGGCGTCCGGCAGGAGCACCGTCTTGTCCGGGCTCAGGATGGCGGCTGTTTCCGCCATGAAGTGCACGCCGCAGAAGGCGATGACGTCCGCGTCCGTGCCCGCCGCCTGGCGCGCCAGTTCGAGGGAATCCCCCACGAAGTCCGCGATGTCCTGCACCTCGCCGCGCTGGTAGTTGTGGGCGAGGATAACGGCGTTGCGTTCCTTCTTGAGCTGGCGGATCTTGTCCTGGAGTTCCGGCATAGTGTTATTGTACCGTATCGCGGTACGAATGGAAAACGATGGTCACCACCGGGCGTCAGTCTTTCAGAAGGGTGATAGTATCGCCGGCCTTGATGGTACCGCCCCGCAGCACCTTGACGAAGATGCCCTCGCGGGGGAAGACACAGTCGCCCACGAGCTCGCGGATGGCGCAGCCGGTGTGGCACTGCTTGCCGAGCTGGGTCATCTCGAGGAGGGTCTCGCCGATCTCCATCCTGGTGCCGACCGGGATGGCGCAGAGATCGATATCCTTCGTGGTGATGTTCTCGGCGAAATCTCCCGGCTTGAGCACCATGCCCTTGCCCTGCATCTTGTCGATGCTCTCGCTGGCGAGCAGGCTTACCTGGCGGTGCCAGGTGCTGTCCGCGTGGGCGTCGCCCTCGATGCCGTAGTTCTCCTTGAGGGTAATAACGGGGACGGTCGTCTTGACCTCGCCCTTGTTCTCGCTGATGTTGACCGCTACGACACTGCCCATGGTCTACCTGCCTTGCTGTTCGATTACCCCCCCGCCGATGATGGTATCGTCCCGGTAAAAGGCGATGGTCTGGCCGGGCGTGACCGCCATCTGCGGCTCGGCGAACGTCACGCGTACGGTGCTTTCGTCCGCCGCCTCTATTCTACCACGAACGGTGACGGCGCGGGAACGCACCTTGACTTCGGCCTCCAGCGGGAAGATGAGCGGTTCCGGCAGCAGCCAGTTGAGACGGCCCGCGAGGAGGCCCGGGGAGAACGTGTCCTCACGTCCTCCGACCGTCACCGTGTTCGTTGCCGCGTCGATGCCGGTTACATAGAGCGGTGTGCCCGCCGCCAGGCCGAGCCCTTTGCGCTGACCGACGGTGTACGATGTAATTCCTTTGTGCTCACCGAGGACGTGCCCGTCCTTGTCGATGATCGGGCCGGGCGTTCCCGTTGTTCCCGGTCGCTCCGCCAGGAAAGCAGCGTAATCGTCATCCGGGACGAAGCAGATCTCCTGGCTCTCCGGCCGGTGCGCCACCGGCAGACCGAGCGCGGCCGCTTTCTCCCGCACCTGCCGCTTGGTGAGGTTACCGACCGGGAAGAGGGCGTGCGCCAGCTGCTCCCGTGTGAGCCGGCAGAGGAAGTAGGACTGGTCCTTGGCGGCATCACGCCCCTTTTTCATCATCAGGACACCATTGGCGTCCCGCTCCAGGCGGGCGTAATGGCCGGTGGCGACGGCTTCGGCATTGAGCTCCCGCGCCCGGTCGAGCAGGGTGCCCCACTTGATGGCGTTGTTGCAGACGACGCAGGGGTTGGGGGTGCGGCCGCGGGCGTACTCGGCGCAGAAGTCCTCGATGACGTTCTCCTCGAAGGCCCGGCGGACGTCCATAACGTAGTGGGGGATGTTGAGCCGGCAGGCGACGCGTCGGGCGTCCTCGATGGCGTCGAGCCCGCAGCAGCCGCCGCCGGTGTCCCGAGGCCAGAGCTGCAGCGTTACCCCGACCACCTCGTACCCCTGCTCCTTGAGTAGCGCGGCGGCGACCGAGGAGTCCACGCCGCCGCTCATGGCGGCTACCACTCTCATGGCTTCAACAAAACGGGGCTAGATGCCGCCGCCCTGGGCGAATTCCTTCTCCAGCGCGTGGCGGTCCCGCTCGACCCGGTCGTCCGGCGCTTTCACCCCGGCCAGCGTTTCCAATTCCTTGATACGCTCTTCGAGCTTCTGCTGGTCCTTCAGTACGAGCCGGATGGCCTCCGCCACCGGGTCGGGCAGCTTGCCGTGCTCGAGATCCGCCACCAGGGCCGGCTTCTGCCGCTTGGTGACCACGCGGCCCGGAATGCCGACCACGGTCACGCCCGGCGGTACCGAGCGGATAACGACCGAGCCGGCGCCGACGCGGGCGCCGTCGCCGATGGTGATGGGGCCGAGCGCGATGGACCCGGAGCCCATCTCCACGCCGCTGCCGAGCGTGGCGTGCCGTTTTTTCTTCTCGAGAGTCGTGCCGCCGAGCACGACGCCCTGATAGAGCAGCACGTCGTCGCCGAGCTCCGCCGTCTCGCCGATAACAACGCCGGAGCCGTGGTCGATGAACACCCGCCGCCCGATGCTGGCGCCGGGGTGTATCTCTATCTGGGTCAGTGTCCGGCTGACATGAGATACGATGCGGCCGGGCAGCCGCATCTTGTGGTTCCACAGCCAGTGGGCGACGCGGTGCATCCAGACGGCGTGCAGGCCCGGGTAACACGTCAGCACCTCCAGCACGCTGCGCGCGGCCGGGTCCTTGGTGAAGACGTTCTGGATGTCTTCCCGCATACGGCTGAAGACGTTCATCGGTCGGTGCCCGTTCTTTCTCCGGCGGTGCCGGTCCGTTCTCTGGTACCGTACGTCTCTGGGCCGGGGACGGGTAAAAGATTGTTGACCGGTACGGTAGACATAATCAAGTGTATCAGCGTGTCCGGGTGCTGTCAACGCGTAAGGTCTCACTTTGAACAACGTCCGGACAGGGGGTATAATGAACGCGATGGCGACGGAACTCCGGCACCTTCCCAGCGTGGACAAGCTCCTCTCCCATGAACGTTTGCAGCGGCTCGGCGCGGCTTTCCCCCATGAGCTGGTGGTGGACGTTATCCGGGAGCGGCTGGAAGAGACACGTGGCACCGTTGCCGCCGGGGCCGCCGTGCCATCCCTCGACGACCTGGCCGATTCGGTGGTTGCTCGCCTCGAATCCGTCACGGCGCCGCCCCTCCGCCGTGTCATCAATGCCTCCGGCGTCATTATCCACACCAACCTGGGCCGGGCGCCGCTGAGCCCGGAGACGCTCGCCGCCATGAGCGCCGCCGGGGAGGGCTACTCCAACCTGGAGTTCGATCTGAAGTCCGGCACGCGCGGCTCCCGTCACATCCACGTGGAAGCGCTGCTCTGCCGCCTGACCGGGGCGGAGGCGGCCATCGCCGTCAACAACAACGCCGCCGCAGTACTGCTCGGATTGTCCGCCGTGGCCCGCCGTAAGGAGGTCATCGTCTCCCGCGGGCAGGCGGTGGAAATAGGGGGCGGTTTCCGCATCCCGGACGTCATGCGCCAGAGCGGGGCGAAGCTCATCGAGGTCGGCACCACCAACGCCACCTATGCCCACGACTATGAGAACGCCGTCACCGAGCGTACCGTCGCCCTGATGCGCGTCCATTCCAGCAATTTCAGGATCGTCGGTTTCACGAACGAGACACCGCTGGAAGATATCGTTGCGGTGGCGAGGAAATATGGTCTCACGGTTCTCGACGATCTCGGCTCGGGCTGCCTGCTCGATACCGCCGTCTACGGGCTCGCTCCGGAGCCGACCGTCCAGCACAGTGTGAAGGCCGGCGCGGACCTCGTTTTTTTCTCCGGCGATAAGCTTATCGGCGGACCGCAGGCGGGCATCGTCGTCGGGAAAAAAGAATACATCGATAAGCTGAAGCGGCATCCCCTCGCCCGCTCCGCCCGGATGGACAAGAGCCGCTACGCCGGTCTCGCCGCCACGCTGCGGCACTACCTCATGGGCGAAGCGGACCGGAAAATCCCGGTCTGGAGGATGATCGCCGCGGAGGTGACGGACATCCAAAAGCGTGCCGTAAAGTGGGCGAAGCTGGCCGGCGGCACGGTTGTCGACGGCGAGACGATGGTCGGCGGCGGTTCTTTGCCCGGCGGTTCGCTGCCGACGAAGCTCGTCGCTATACGCGGCGGCAGGACCGCCGTCAGGAAGCTGGCCGAAGCCCTCCGCGCCGGCAAGGTGCCGGTCGTCGGGCGCATCAGCGACGACGCCCTCCTCCTCGACCCCCGTACCGTTCTCCCGGAGGAGGATGTCCTGATGGAAGCCGCCCTCAACGACCTTCGCAGATAGAACTACATCAAGGAGTGAGTCCCGTGAACGAGCAAGAACTGGCCCTGCGCTACGGTTTTAACCCCCACCAGAAACCGGCCCGTGTGTTCCGCGAGGGCGGGCTGCCGTTCCGTGTCGTCAACGGCGCGCCCGGCTATATCAACATGCTCGACGCGCTCAACTC
>CAZOMF010000021.1:0-18491 GCA_964580635.1 uncultured Dehalococcoidaceae bacterium | reverse complement strand
GGCGGGCACCTGACGCTGTTCGCGGCCCGCACCCGGGGGCCGTTCTGGTCCATCAAGCCGGCCCGCATTCTGGTCATCGCCGTCATCGGGACCAAAATTATCGCCACCTTCATGGCGGTGTACGGCTGGCTCATGACGCCGCTCGGCTGGTACTACGCCGGTATCGTCTGGGGCTACTCGCTGGCGGCGTTCCTGGTGCAGGACTGGGTGAAACTGGGCGGCTGGCGCATCTTCAGCAGCAAGCACTCCGGTTTCTTCGGGCGGCACGTCAGGGAAGCCGGCTAGGTCGCCGGGCGACCGCCGCGGCGACTTGACAGGCGAGCGTCCAGGGCGTACATTAGATACCTAGACACTCAATGTATATATGCCCGGCCGCGGGAAGGAAAAGCAGGCGGGATGGTCCTCGAACGAGTACAGTCACCGGCGGACCTCAGGGTTCTCTCGATGCAGGAGCTCACGACCCTGGCGGACGAGATCCGCGAGCACCTTATACGCACGGTCTCCGAGAACGGCGGACACCTGGCCTCTTCTTTGGGCGTGGTGGAGCTGACCATCGCGCTGCACCGGGTCTTTGACAGCCCCGTGGACAAGATCATCTGGGACGTGGGACACCAGTGCTACCCCCACAAGCTGCTGACCGGGCGGCGCGACGCCTTCGATACGCTGCGGCAGTACGGCGGACTTTCCGGCTTCACGGTGCGCGGCGAGAGCCCCCACGACCCCTTCGGGGCGGGGCACGCCGGTACCTCCGTCTCGGCGGCGCTCGGCATGGCGCTGGCGCGCGACCTGAGCGGGGCGCCGTACCAGGTGGTGGCCGTCATCGGGGACGGGTCGCTCGGCGCCGGCATGGCGCTCGAGGCCGTCAACCACGCCGGGCACGCCGGAAGCAAGCTCATCGTCATTCTCAACGATAACGGCATGTCCATCTCCCCGAGCGTGGGGGCCGTCTCGCGGCTGCTCAACCAGGTGCAGTTCGACCGCCGCTACAGCGTCGCCAAGAACCGGGCCCGCCGCATCCTGGACCACCTGCCGCTGGGCAAGTTCACCTGGAACTGGGGCCGCAAGGTCAAGAGCCGCATGGAGAGCGTGGTGCTGCCGAACGTGTTCTGGGAGCAGCTCGGCTTCTCATACCTGGGGCCGGTGGACGGACATAACCTGACCGAGCTGGAAGCAGCCCTCACGAGCGCCCGGGACTTCGAGACCGGCCCGACCCTCATTCACGTACTGACGAAGAAAGGCAAGGGCCATGCCCCGGCCGAGGAGAACGCCAGCAAGTTCCACGGCGTCGCGCCGAACGGCCGCAAGAAGAGCACCGCGCCGAGCTACAGCGCCGTCTTCGGGCAGACGCTGGTCAAGCTCATGGCGGAGAACGAGCGCATCGTCGTTATCACGGCGGCCATGCTCGACGGCACCGGCCTGGCCCCGGTGGCGGAAATCTACCCGGACCGGGTCTTCGATGTCGGCATCTGCGAGCAGCACGCGGTCACGCTGGCGGCCGGTCTGGCGGCCGAGGGGTTCGTACCGGTGGTGGCTATCTACTCCACCTTCCTCCAGCGGGCCTACGACCAGATAGTCCACGACGTCTGCCTGCAAAACCTGCCGGTCGTGTTCGCCGTGGACCGGGCGGGCATCGTGGGGGACGACGGCAAGACCCACCAGGGGAGCTTCGATATTTCATTCCTGCGCTCGATACCGGACCTCGTCGTGGCGGCGCCGCGGGACGAGAACGAGTTCCAGCGCCTGCTGGCCACGGCGGTAAGCGCCGGCCGGCCGGTGGCGCTGCGCTACCCGCGCGGCGCGGCGGAGGGCGTCCCGCTCGATCCGGAGCTTCATCGCCTTCCCATCGGCGAGGGCGAGCTCCTGCGCAAGGGCCGGGACGCCGCCATCATCGCCATCGGGGTCACCGTCGCCCCGGCGCTGGCCGCCGCGAAAGCGCTCGCGGAGGAGGGGATCGACTGCGCCGTGATGGACGCGCGGTTCGCCAAACCGCTCGATGCCGAGCTGATAGAAGAGCTGGCCGCGGAAACGGGGCGGCTGCTGACCGTCGAGGAGAACACGCTGGCCGGGGGGTTCGGGAGCGCCGTCCTGGAGCTCGTGGCGGAGAAGGGCCTCGATGCGCGGGTCGCCTGCCTGGGGCTGCCGGACCGGTTCATCGAGCACGGGACGCAGGACCTGCTGCGCTCGCTGCTGAGCCTCGACGCCGAGGGCATCGCCGACAAGTTCAAGGGCGCCTTTCCGGAGCTTCTGGCGCCGAGCCGCCGCTGACAAGGGGATACAAGCGTGAACAAGCTGCCATCCGTATTTGAAGACCACCGCCAGGCCATCGACGGCGAGCTGCGGGCCATCCTGGCGGAGCACCCTTCGCCGCTCTACGACATGCTGCGCTACCACCTGGGCTGGATTGACGAGCACGGCCGGGAGCGCGCCGAGCCGGCCGGCAAGGCGCTGCGGCCGACGCTCTGCCTGCTCGCCTGCGAGGCGGTGGGCGGGGACTACCGGACGGCGCTGCCGGCGGCGGCGGCGCTCGAGCTGGTGCACAACTTCTCGCTCATTCACGACGACATCCAGGACGGCGACGAGCAGCGGCGGCACCGGCCGACGGTATGGGCGGTCTGGGGCCGGGCGCAGGCCATCAACGCCGGCACGGCCATGCGCATCCTCGTCAACAAGGCGCTGAAAAGGCTCGAGGACCACGGCGTGAGCCACGCCCGGCGGCTGAAGATACAGGAGCTGCTCGACGAGGCGTCCCTGCGGCTCATCGAGGGACAGTACCTGGACATCGATTACGAGAAGCGGCTCGATATCACCGTGGAAGACTACCTCTGCATGGTCGAGGGCAAGACGGGCGCGCTCATCGCCTGCGCGCTCGAAGCCGGGGCGGCGCTCGGCACCGACGATACGGAGATAATCGAGGGCTACCGGCAGCTCGGCCTGGCCATCGGACTGAGCTTCCAGATACGGGACGACATCCTCGGCATCTGGGGCGACCAGGACGTGCTCGGCAAGCCGCTGGCGAGCGACATCGTGCGACGGAAGAAAACGCTGCCCATCGTCCATGCGATGGAGCATGCCCGGGACGGTTACCGGGCGCAGCTGGAGGCCTACTACGGCAGCGGCCGCGGCGAGGGGAACGTGCAGGACATACTGGACATTCTCAACCGCGTAGGGGCGCGGGACTACGCGCTCGAGATGGACGGCGGCTACACCCGTGAGGCGCGGACCATCCTGGCGGAGCTGCCGGCCACCGATGCCGCCCGGCGGCAGTTCGAAGATCTCATCAGCTTCCTCGAGGAGCGCGGCTTCTAACCATCCCCCAAGGAGCGTACCATCGTGGCAGCACGCCGAACCGAACCCCGGACTTCCTGTCGCAAGGCGGAGCACCTGCGCATCTGCCTGAGCGAAGACGTTAACGGGCAGGGCACGACCGGCCTGGAGGAGTATACCTTCGTGCACCAGGCATTGCCGGAGCTCGACCGGGACCTCATCGACCTGGGGACCACGCTGTTCGGCCAGCCCTTGCGGGCGCCGCTCGTCATCAGCGGCATGACCGGGGGCACGACCGAGGCGGCTGCCGTCAACCGGCGGCTGGCGGAGGCGGCGCAGGCGCTCGGCGTGGCGATGGGGGTGGGCTCGCAGCGGGCCATGCTCGAAGACCCCGCACTCACGGACACCTACCGGGTGCGGGACATCGCGCCGGATATTTTGCTCTTCGCCAACCTGGGGGCGGTGCAGCTCAACTACGGCTTCGGCGTGACGGAGTGCCGCCGGGCCGTGGAAGCCATCGAGGCGGATGCGCTCGTCCTGCACCTCAACCCGTTGCAGGAAGCCCTCCAGCCGGAGGGGAACACCGATTTCAGCGGGCTGCTCGCCAGGATAGGGCAGGTCTGCCGGGATCTCGAGGTACCGGTCATCGTCAAGGAGGTCGGCGGCGGCCTCTCCGGGGAAGTCTCGGCCCGGCTGGCTTCGGTCGGCGTGGCGGGCCTCGATACCGCGGGGGCCGGCGGCACCTCCTGGGGCCGCATCGAGGGCATCCGGAGCGGCGACGGAAAAGCCGCGCAGGCTGCGGCCCTGGCCGGCTGGGGCATCCCCACGGCCGAGTCCATCCGCCAGGCGCGCGCGGCGGCGCCTCACGTGACCGTCATCGGCAGCGGCGGCGTACGGACCGGGCTGGACGTCGCCAAGTGCCTGGCGCTCGGCGCGGACGCGGCCGGCATCGGTCTGCCGTTGCTGAGGAAGGCGGCCGGGTTCACGGAGGCCGTCATCGCGGCGCTGGAGGACATTACCGGTGTGCTGCGGACGGTCATGTTCTGCACCGGCGCGGCCACCATCGAAGAATTACAGCGTACCCCTTGCCCGCGCAAGGAACGGAGGTAACCTAACCTATGTCTTTTCCGAAACTGCTGGCGACGCACGTCGGCACCTACCTTATCAAGAACTGGGCCTTCCGGCGGGAGCGGTTCCCGTTCGTGCTGATGATCGAACCGACGGAGCGCTGCAACCTCACCTGCGCCGGCTGCGGCCGCATCCGCGAGTACCACGACAGCCTCGACGCTACATTGAGCGTGGAAGAGTGCCTGGCGGCGGTCGACGAGGTGGGCGCCCCCGTGGTCACCATCACCGGCGGCGAGCCGCTGCTCCACCCGGACATTAAAGATATCGTCGACGGCATCGTGAAAAGGAAGAAGCACATCCATTTCTGCACCAACGGGCAGCTGCTGGAGCAGTCCCTCGACCGGTTCAAGCCGGGGCCGTACCTGAGCTGGGTGCTCCACATGGACGGGCTCGAGGAGGCGCACGACCGCAACGCCGGCGCCCCGGGCGTGTTCAAGAAAGCGCTGGCGGCGATACGGGCGGCCAAGGCGGCCGGGTTCCGCATCTATACCAACACGACCGTCTTCACCGACACCGATTTTACCGAGGTCGACGCGCTCTTCAAGCTGCTCACCGAAGCGGGCGTGGACGGGTTCATGATCAGCCCCGCCTATGATTTCGAGATCGTCGGCGGGACGCGCTTCCTCTCCCGGGAGGAGATAAGCCAGAGGTTCACGCCGCTCGACGGGCTGCGGAAAAAATACAGCTTCTACAACACCTCGGCCTACCTGGACTTTCTCGCCGGGAGGAAGGACGCGCCGTGCCTGCCGTGGAGCACGCCGACGCTCACGCCGCGCGGCTGGCGCCGGCCCTGCTACCTGCTGGCGGACGACCACTGCGCCACCTACAGGGAGCTGATCGACGAGACGGACTGGGAACGCTACGGGGTAGGGAAAGACCCGCGCTGCGCCAACTGCATGGTGCACAGCGGCTTCGAGGCGAGCCTTATTGATAGGGCGCGCCGCAACCTGCCCGAGCTGTTCTCCCTGGCGAGGCGGTGAAACGGGCGGGATGATTGTGATAACGACCGCCATGCCGCAGGAGACGGACGCCGTGCTGGCATGCCTGGAGGCGCCTGTAACCGCCCCGGGTACCTGCCAGACCTGGCGCGGGAACTGCGGCGCGACGCCGGCGATGGCGCTCCGCACCGGCATGGGCCGGGAGGCGGTGACGACCGGGCTCGGCGGGGTGCTGGCGGCCGGCGGGGCCGTCGCCGTGGTGTCCGCCGGCTTCGCCGGGGCGCTGACGGCCGACCTGCGGGCGGGGGATATCGTCCTCTGCGAGGCCACATTGGCGGACGGGGAAGAAGGACGGTACGCCGCCGACCTCTCCTTGCTGGAGCGGGCGGAACGGGCGGCTGTAGCAGGCGGACTGAAGATTGTCCGGGGTACCAGCGCGACGGTGCCGGAGACGGCGGGCCCGAAGGCCAAGCTCGCCCTGCGGGAGCGGACCGGCGCCGAGGTCTGCGAGATGGAGGACTGCTGGGCGGCCCGGCTGGCGGCCGAACACGGCCTGCCGTTTCTGGCGGTACGCGTGGTCCTCGACGAGATAGGAACCGACGTCAGTGATTTCGCCGGCCTGGCGGGCGACGAGGGCATCCGGCCCTGGCGGGCGGTCTGGTATTTCCTGACCCACCCCGGGCGGCTCGGCGCGGCGCTGACCTCGTGGCGGCAGTTCCGTACGGCCCGGGCGAGCTTGCGGCATTTTATGAAAAACTTTTTAGTCGAAGGAGAGACCGGCCGGTGAAGGTGCTGGTGACCGGCGGCACCGGATTTATCGGCGGGAACCTGGTGCGGGTGCTCCTGGAGAAGGGGTACGCGGTGCGGGCGCTCGTGCGGCCGGGGAGCGACCGGCGGAACCTGGCCGGGCTCGATGTGGAGACCGTCACCGGGGACCTGACCGACGCGGCCTCGCTGGGACCGGCGGTGGCGGGCTGCGAGGGGCTGTTCCACGTCGCGGCGAGTTACACCTTCTGGACGCCGGACCCGCGGCGCGTCTATAATGCCAACGTCACCGGCACGGAGAACATTTTACGGGCCGCCGGAAGAGCGGGGGTGAGGAAGATCGTCTACACGAGCAGCGAGTCCACCCTCGACCTCAGCGGCGGGGAGCCGGTGCTGAACTGCGATCCGGACAGCCTGCCGGGCCACTACAAGCGCTCCAAGACGCTGGCGGAGGCGAAGGTGCTCGAGATGGCGGCCGGTGGCCTGCCGGTGGTCATCGTCAACCCGACGACACCCATCGGGGAATACGACATCAGGCCGACGCCGACCGGGAAGATCGTCATCGATTACCTGAACGGCAAGATGCCGGCCTACGTCAACACCGGCCTCAACGTGGTGGACGTGCGGGACGTGGCCGCCGGGCACGTGCTGGCCATGGAGAAGGGAGGGACCGGGCGGCGCTACGTGCTCGGCAACCGGAACGTGACGCTGCGGGACCTCTTCCTCATACTGGAAGGACTCACCGGCATCAAGGCGCCGCGCTTCAGCATCCCGCTGTGGACGGCGCTGGCGGCCGGCTACGTGGATGAGTTCTTCAACGGGCGGCTGCGGGGCAAGGAGCCGCGCATTGCGGTGGACTCCGTCAAAGCGGCCCACCGGGTGCGGTTCTTCGACTGCACCGGGACGGTGAACGAGCTCGGGATGCCGCAGACGCCGGTCGAGCAGGCATTCCGGCGCGCCATCGACTGGTTTATCGGGAACGGGTATGCGCGGGACGCGCGGAAAGGAGCGGCCCTTGGTACGGCAGGAAACGCGTAGCGCGGCGTCAGGACTGGCCCACGAAGAGGTACGCCGGGCGATCGAGCGCACGCGCGCCTACCTGCTCGGTCGCCAGCACCCGGACGGGTACTGGAAGGGACCGCTCGAAGCGGACGCCTCGGTCTCGGCGGGCTACCTGCCGCTCATGCATTTCCTGGGGATACCGGTCGACCCGGCGCGCCGCGACCGCATCGTCGCCAGCATGTGGCGGCAGCAGAACGGGGACGGCTCGTGGAGCGTCTACCCGGGCGGACCGGGGGACCTCAGCGTGACGGCGCAGGTATACTTCGCGCTCAAGCTGGCCGGCGTCCCCGCTGACGACGAACGGATGGCGAAGGCGCGGGAGTCCGTCATCCTCCAGGGCGGCCTGATGCAGACCAACCTCATCACCCGCATCTGGCTCGCGGTGTTCGGGGAGTTCGACTGGAAGGGCGTGCCGACCATACCGCCGGAGATTTCCTTCGCGCCGAACTGGTTCTATCTGAACATCTACGAGTGCTCGAGCTGGGCGCGGGCCACCATCATGGCCCTGGCCGTACTCACCGCGCGCCGGCCGGTCTGCCCGATTCCCGACACGGCGCGGGTGCCGGAGCTCTACGCCGAGCCGGAAGAGCAGCGCGACTATTTCATCGGCAAGAGCCCGGCTGCGTTCTCCTGGGAGACGTTCTTCCTGACGGCGGACCGCTTCTTCAAGTTCTACGACCGCGTGCCGGTCAAGCCGCTGCGGGGGCACGCCCTCCGCAAGGTGGCGGACTGGATACTGGAGCACCAGGAGCCGGACGGGAGCTGGGGCGGCATCATGCTGCCGTGGGTGTACTCGCTGTTCGCGCTGAAGAGCCTGGGTTTCGCCAACGACCACCCCGCCATGAAAAAGGGCATCGAGGGCCTGGAGGGGTTCGTCATCGAGCAGGATGACGGCTTCCTGCTGGAACCGGCCACCTCGCCCGTCTGGGACACGGCCTGGGCGGTGCTCGGGCTGACCGAGGCGGGCCTGCCCGGCGACCACGAGGCGGTCCTGGCGGCCGGGCGCTGGCTGCTGGCCAAGGAGATACGCGAGCGGGGCGACTGGGCCGTCAAGAACCCTGACACCCGGCCCGGGGGGTGGTCGTTCGAGTTCGAGAACCGCCAGTACCCGGACATCGACGACACGTCGGTGGTGCCGCGGGCGCTGCGGGAGGTCCGCTTCCACGATCCCGGCGAGGCCGTGGCCCGCGACGCGGCGGTGGCGCGGGGGATAGAGTGGGCGCTGGATATGCAGGGCGACGAGGGCGGCTGGGCGGCCTTCGACCGGAACAACAACCGGGCGGTGCTCGGCCATATTCCGTACTCGGATTTCATGACGCCGCTCGACCCGGTGAGCCCGGACGTGACGAACCACGTCATCGAGCTGCTGGGACAGTACGGCCCGCGGTACCGGGAGGCAACGGCGAAGGGTATCGGCTACCTCAAGCGGGCACAGCTCAACGACGGCGCCTGGTTCGGGCGCTGGGGCGTCTGCTACCTCTACGGCACCGGGCTCGTGCTGCCGAGCCTCCAGGCGGCCGGCGAGGACATGAACGCCGGCTACGTCCGCAAGGCGGCGGCCTGGCTCATGGAGCGCCAGAACGCGGACGGCGGCTGGGGTGAGTCCTGCCGGTCCTACGACGAGCCGTCGTGCGCCGGCCGGGGGGAAAGCACGGCCTCGCAGACGGCCTGGGCGCTGATGGGGCTCATCGCGGCCGGCGAGTGCCGGAGCGAAGCGGCGGCCCGGGGCGTGCGGTTCCTGCTCGATACCCAGGCCCCGGACGGCTCCTGGGCGGAGACGGCCTTTACCGGTACGGGGTTCCCCCGGGCCTTCTATTTGCGGTATGATTTATACAGGGTCTACTTCCCGCTCATGGCGTTGGCCCGCTACAGCAAAGCGATGGGAGGCGGAGCGTGAGTAACGAGGAACTGCAACTGAAAGACACCCCGGCATCGCAGCGGGTCCTGCTGCTGCCGCACTGCCTGCGGCACGCCGAGTCCTGCCAGGCGTCCTATGACGAGCATGGCCTCCAGTGCGCGCGCTGCCGCGAGGACTGCGCCGTGAACCTGCTCACCGCCCGGGCGGAGGAGCTTGGCTACGGTGGCGTGTGCGTGGCGCCGGGCGGACGGCTGGCGGTCAACTTCATCCGGGAGGTCAGGCCGCGCGCCGTGGTGGCGGTGGCCTGCGACAAAGAACTGGCGGAGGGTGTCCAGGGCGTGAAGGCCATGGCCGGCGAAGAGGCCACCGACGCCCCGGCCATCGTCGTGATACCGCTCACCAAGGACGGTTGCATCAACACCGAGGTGGACGTGGCGCGGGCGCTCGGGGTCATCGGCATCGGCTGCGAAACGCCGTCAGCTCATCGGTAAAAACCCTGTTCGCGCTTGCCCTGTCATCCTGAGTCCGCCGCAGGCGGATGAAAAATCTCGTTCCCCCGAATGAAAAACCGGATGCTTCATTTCGCCCGGCATGAACAGGCCGCTCGTTCCTTTGACGCACCGTTTCTCATCCTCTATAGTTGGGAAAGGGGCTTCCCCTGGCCCGAAGGAGTGTAAAATACCATGATGGAACAGATGACCCACCAGGAACGTGTCCGGGCCACGCTGGAACGGCGTGATATCGACCGTGTGGCCGTCAGTATGTGGCGGCATTTCTATAAGGACGAGACGACCGCCGAGGGGCTGGCCGAGAGTATGCTCGGCTTCCAGCGGGCGTACGACTGGGACTTCATGAAGGTCAACCCGCGGGCGTCCTACCACGCCGAGGGCTGGGGGATGCGCACTACGTACGCGAGCGGCGAGCCGAAGGTCGTCGAGACGCCGGTCAAGGAGCCGGACGACTGGCTCAGGATTACACCGCTCTCCCTCGAAACGGGACCGCTGGCCGAGCATCTGAAGGCGCTCGAGCTCATCGGCAAGGGCTTGAACGGCGAGGTGCCGTACCTGATGACCGTCTTCACGCCGCTCTCCGTCGCCGCGGACCTGGCCCCGTCGGAAGCGGTCTTCGTCCGGCACCTCCGGGAGCACCCGGACAAGATAGGAGCGGCCCTCGAGGCCATCACCGCCACGTTCATCGATTTCAGCAGGGCCTGCCTCGACCGGGGCGCCAGCGGCCTGTTTTACGCCACGACCTCCTGGGCGACCTCGGACGCCATCAGCGAGGCCGAGTACCGCGCCCTCGCCATGCCCTATGATTTGAAACTGCTGGAGGCGCTGCCGGACATCGGTTTCACCCTCCTCCATATCTGCCGGGACAGGAACTTCCTGCCGCTGTTCAAGGACTATCCCGTGCCGGCGGTAAGCTGGGACGCCCGCGCCGCCCACAACCTCTCCCTCGCCGAAGGCATGGCCGCGCTCGACGGCAAGATAGCCGTCGGCGGCATGGGTTACCGCCAGGACCTGCAGCAGGCGCCGGCGGCGCAGGTGGCCGGAGAGGTCATCGGGCTGCGGACGGCGCTCGGCCGCCGGGGCTGGATGATCGGTCCCGGCTGCACCTTCTCCGGCGAGACGCCCGCTGACAACCTCAAGGCGCTGCGCGAGGCCGTCGACCGCCCCCTGCCGACCCGGTAAACTGAGGAAGCGCCCATTGCCCGCCCCGGTGCCAGGGGCCTTTTCACCTTCTCGCTGACCCGCCGGGATCAGCTTGGGCGTTTTTCCTTTGAAATTAGGTGCTGCCCCCCGTTCGCCGCGAAAGCCGGTATGGTACTTTCGTAATAGGGAACGCGGGTAACGCCTATGACCTCTCCGAGAAACAAACGGCGGACATCGCCGGCCACCGAAGCCGATCGCAACGCGCTCGCGCTCGTCTCACAGGTAAGCCAGAGCCTGCGCAGCGGCGGCTCGCGGCTGACCCAGATGCTCGAGCAGATCGTCCGGCTGACGCAGGACAGCCTCAACGCCAACGCGTCTTCGGTGCTGCTCTTCGGTGACCGGGGAGACGACCTGTACTTCGCGGCGACGTCCGGGCCGGTGGACGAGGCCCTGCGCCAGGTGCGCATCTCCTCGAAGTCCGGTATCGCCGGGCAGGTGCTCCGCTCCGGCCAGCCGAGCATGGTCAACGACGTGTCCCGCAGTACCGATTTCGACCGCAATATCGACGCCACGACCGGCTTCCAGACGAAATCCCTCGTCTGCGCGCCGCTCGTCGTGAACGGGCGTAACCTGGGGGTGATCGAAGTGCTCAACAAGCGTGACGGCAGCCGGTTCAACGACCACGACCTGAACACCGTCGTGACGGTGGCCAACGAGGCCGCCATGGCCATCGAGAACACCCGGCTCCACGAGACGGTGCTCGAGGCCTACAAGGCGACCATCCAGACGCTGGCGGCGGCTATCGATGCCAAGGACCCCTACACGCGGGGCCATTCCACCCGCGTCATGGAGTACGCTGTGGGCACCGGCGCGGCCATGGCCTTCGACCAGGAGCAGCTCGAGACGCTGGAGTACGCCGGCATCCTCCACGATGTCGGCAAGCTCGCCATCGATTCCACCATCCTCAGCAAGCCGGACCGGCTTACCGACGAGGAATGGCGCAAGATGCGGGAGCACCCGCGCGTCGGGGCGAACATCATGATGGAGGTGCCGTTCCTCCGGGACGCGGCGGAGCTCGTACTCTGCCACCACGAACGCTACGACGGCAGCGGCTACCCGCAGGGGCTCAAGGGCGAGGAGATACCGCTCGGGGCACGGGTGCTGGCGGTGGCGGACTCCTTCGATTCCATGACGACGGACCGCTCCTACCACCGGGCCACGAGCGTGGAGGACGCGCTCGGGGAGCTCGTCAATTGCACCGGCACGCAGTTCTGCCCGCTGGCGGTGGAGGCGTTCATCAGCTCGTTCCC
The DNA here is from genome assembly GCA_964580635.1 of uncultured Dehalococcoidaceae bacterium. Lineage (GTDB taxonomy): Bacteria > Chloroflexota > Dehalococcoidia > Dehalococcoidales > RBG-16-60-22 > DAOUEG01. The sequence goes on along the minus strand of CAZOMF010000021.1, from coordinate 6,514 downwards.
CTCGCGGGAGTGAAACCGGCTGAGGCCGGACCTTTTGACACCCGGTACCATCCTTGTTATCATGGTTGCGTTGGAGGGATACCGCAGGCGTCAGCCAAATGCCTAATTTAGAGCTTTATATCGTCCTGCTCGTGGTCTGCCTCATCCTTTCCGCCTTCTTTTCCGGTACGGAGACGGCCTTCATCTCCCTGCAACGCTTCCGCCTGGAGTTCCTCGTCAGTACCGGCGTGCGGCGCGCGGCGCGCGTCCAGAAGATGGTGGAAAAGCCGGAGCGGTTCCTCTCCGCCGTCCTTTTCGGGAACACCCTCGTTAACGCCGCCGCGGCGGCCCTGAGCACGGCCATCGTCGTGGAGCTCGGCAAGAACGTCCTTTCCGAAGGCCAGAGCATTCTCGTCGCCACGGTGGTATTGACGATAGCGCTGCTCCTCTTCAGCGAGGTCACCCCCAAGACAGTGACGGCGCAGAACCCGGAAAAGGCGAGCCTGGCGCTCATCCGGCCGCTCGAGTTCTTCGCCTGGCTGTTCACGCCCTTCGTCGTCGTGCTGAGCTGGCTTGGCGCCGCCTTCACCCGGATTGTCGGCGGCACACCGGTGCCGCGCTCCATTATCAGCGACCAGGAGATACGCACCATGATCGCGGTGGGGAGCGCCGAGGGGACGGTGGAGACGAACGAGGCCACCCTGCTCGACAAGGTCTTCGCCTTCGGCGACCGGCCGGTGTACGAGGTCATGGTGCCGCGGCTCGAGGTCATCGGCATCGAGCAGGGCGCCACCGTCGGCGAGTTCATGAAGCTCTATGCCCAGACCCCCATCTCCCGCTACCTCGTCTACAAGGACAACATGGACACGGTGGTGGGCGTGCTGGCGGTCAAGGATATCATCATGGCGCGGGCCAAGCACACCATCACCAACGAGAGCACCATCGATGACATGGTGCGGTCGCCGTACTTCACCCCGGAGACGAAGATGATCAACGAGCTCTTCTTCGAGATGCGGGACAACGGCTACCGCATGGCGGTGGTGGTGGACGAGTACGGCGGCACGGCCGGCATCGTCAGCCTGAGCCGGCTCGTGGAGGAGATCGTCGGCGAGGTGGGCGACGAGCTGGCCGGGGTGGAGAAGGACTTCGAGGTCATCAACGATTACACCTTCCAGATAGACGGCAGTATGCGCGTCGACGAGGCCAACAAGGAGATGCAGCTCGACCTGCCGGAGAGCGACGAGTATGAGACGGTGGCCGGCTTCATCCTGAGCCGGCTGGGACACATCCCGCGCCGCAATCAGCAGCTCCGCTACAAGGGCCTGAAGATCGTCATTACCGAGATGAAGGGACAGAAGGTGGAACAGATCCTCATCACGCGCGAGGCCGGCGGCAAGCCGGACAAGGCGGCGGCCTGATGGGCGGACAGGAGGTCACCTATCTCATCCTCGTCGTCATCTTCGTCGGGCTGACGGCGTTCTTCTGCAGCTCGGAGACGGCCTTCCTGTCGCTCCAGAAGGTGCGGCTGGAGCACCTCATAACCACCAAGGTGCGGGGCGCCCGGCGCGTGGCCCGCATGGTGGAGAAGCCGGAGCGGCTCCTCTCCGTCGTTCTCTTCGGGAACACGCTCGTCAACACGGCCGCGGCGGCGCTGATGACGGCGCTGGCGGTCAATACCTGGGGCGAGTCCGGCATCTGGATCTCCACCATCATCATCACCGTCGTTATCCTCATCTTCGCGGAGACGACGCCCAAGACCTACGCGGCGCAGCACTCGGAGCAGGTGGCGCTCGCCTTCATCCAGCCGCTGCGGCTCTTCGCTTTGGTTTTCAATCCCTTCGTGGTGGCGCTGAGCTGGGTCGCGGCGGGCATCGCCGGCGCATTCGGCGGGAAGCAGCCTGCCCGGACCCTGGCCCGGCCGGAAGAGATACGGGCGATGATATCGGTGGGGCGCGCCGAGGGCACCGTGGAGCCGGAGGAAGCCAAGCTCCTCCACAAGGTGTTCGATTTCGGCGACCGCCCGGCCCTCGAGGTCATGGTGCCCCGCCCGGACGTGGTGGCTATCGAGTCCGGGGAGACGCTGGCCGACCTCTTCAAGCTCTACGAGGAAGACCCGCTCTCCCGCTTCCCGGTCTTCAAGGAGAACATGGACAACGTCGTCGGCGTGGTGTCCGTGAAAGACGTGCTGATGGCGCTGGCGCGGGAGACGGCCACCGAGGAGAGCACCGTCGACGAACTGGCGCGGCCGGCCTACTTCGCGCCGGAGACCAAGCGCATCGACGACCTGTTCGCCGAGATGCAGGACAAGAACATCCGGCTGGCCGTTATCGTGGACGAGTACGGCGGCACGGCCGGCATCGTGACCCTGACCCGGCTCGTCGAGGAGATCGTCGGCGACGTGGGTGACGAGCTGGCCGGCGTGGAAAAAGACTACGAGATGATCAACGAGTACACCTTCCAGGTGGACGGGAGCATGCGCATCGACGAGGCCAACGAGGAGATGGAGCTCGAGCTGCCGGAGGAGGACGACTACGAGACGGTGGCCGGATTCATCTTGAGCCGGCTGGGGCACATCCCGCGGCGGCACGAGCAGCTCCGCTATGACGGGCTGAAGCTCGTGGTGACGGAGATGAAGGGCCTCAAGATAGAGAGCGTGCTCATTACCAAGGAGAAGCAGGCGCTCGCCATGCAGCGGGCGCGGGCCGAGCAGCGTCGCCAGGAGCAGGAACGGCGGCAGTCCGGCAAGAGCGAAAAACCCGGCGAAAGGAAAGAGTCCTGATATGCAGCGGGTACGCATCAAGTTCACGCGCGAGGAAGCGATCAAGTACATCTCTCACCTGGACGTCATGCGGCTGTGGCAGCGGGCCTTCGTGCGGGCGGGCGTGGACCTGGCCTACTCCGAGGGGTTCAACCCGCGCCCAAAGATGTCCCTGGCGGCCCCGCTGGCCCTCGGGGTGACGAGCGAGGCGGAACTGATGGACGTCACGCTGAGCCGCTGGACCTCCCCGCCGGCCTTCCGGGCGGCCGTGGAGCGGCAGCTGCCGCAGGGCGTGCATATCCGGGAGGTGCTGGCGGTGGCGCCGACACTGCCCTCGCTCCAGTCCCGGGTGCGCCTGGCCGAGTACAGCGTCGCCGTAATGACCGGGAAGGCCCCGGAAGAGGTGCAGGCGGCCATCGATGCCTTGTTGGCCAGAGAGACGCTGCCCTGGGAGCACCGGCGCGATACCGGACCGCGCCGCTACGACCTGCGGACCCTCATCGACGACCTGTGGGTCGGCGAGCGCCGGCAGAATACCCAGGAGATAGGGATGCTGTTGCGCTGCGACAGCCGGGGCTCCGGGCGGCCGGAGCAGGTGGCGGCGGCGCTCGGCTTCGAGGACTATCCCCTCGCCATCCACCGCACGCGGCTTATCCTCGAGGCTAAATAGGCCCGGTCCGGAGAGAGCGTATGACCGAGGATCCCCTCGCCGACGTCCGGCGTTTTTTCAGTCAGTACCCCATGACCGGGGAAACCGTCCTGGCGGCGGTCTCCGGCGGGCCGGACTCCGTCTGCCTGCTCCACGTCCTCTGTACGCTGCGCGAGGGGCTCGGCATCGGGCTCCATCTGGCCCACCTCAACCACCAGCTCCGCGGGGCCGATTCCGATGCGGACATGGAATACGTGAAGGCGCTGGGGAAGAAGCTCGGCGTGCCGGTGACGGTGGGGATGCGGGACGTGGCCACCTATCAAAAGGAGCACAGGCTCTCCCCGGAGGAAGCGGCCCGCGAGGTACGCTACCGGTTCCTGGCCGAGGCGGGCCGGGACGTGGGCGCGGGCGTCATCGCGGTGGGGCATACCGCCGACGACCGGGCGGAGACGGTCATTATGAACCTGCTCCGCGGTACCGGGACGCGGGGGCTGCGCGGCCTCCAGCCGGTGAGTCGAAGGACGTTCGGTAGAGATACGGTCGTCATTATCCGGCCCCTGCTGGAGATCTCCCGCCGGGCGACCGGGGCCTACTGCAGCGAGCACGATTTGAAGCCGCGCCTCGATGCGACTAACCTCTCCCTCGCGCCGACCCGGAACCGGGTGCGCCACGAGCTCATCCCGGCGCTCCGAAAGTATAATCCCAACGTCGTCGACGCGCTGCTGCGGACGGCCCGCATCGCCGGGGATGATACGGAGTATATCGATGCTCAGGTGGCCAACATCCTGCCGGACCTGATGGTCGCGGGGGAAGGACACGTCATCGTCGATAAACCCGGCCTGCTGGCGCTCCCGGCGGCACTGCGGCGGTACGTCCTGCGGGCCGCCATCCAGGAGGTCCGGGGAACGCTCAAGGACATCGAGGCGGGGCACGTCGAGGACCTCGTCGAGGCGCTGGAGAAGCCGGCGGGTACGGCCGTCGGCCTGCCGGACGGGCTTGTCTTCAGCATCGAGTACAACCGTTATCTCATCGCCCGGGATACGGCGGCCCTCTGCCCGCTGCCGGTCCTCAAGGGCGAGCATCCTCTCACCGTGCCGGGCGTCACCCGGCTGCCCGGCTGGGAGGTCACCGCGGATATCATCAAGGCTGGAAATGAGCCTGAAGCGGAGGACGATGGCTGGACGGCGCGGCTCGATTACGATGTCGCCGGCGCCTCGCTGACCGTCCGCCCGCGGCGGCCCGGGGACCGCTTCCACCCCCTCGGGGCGGGCGGCGGCCGCAAGCTCAACCGCTTCCTCATCGACGAGAAGGTGCCGCGCGCCTGGCGGACCAGAGTGCCCGTCGTGACGGACCCGGACGGCATCGTCTGGGTGGCCGGCTGGCGCATCGACGAGCGGGCCAAGGTGACCGCCGCCACCCGGCGGGTGCTGCGGCTGCGCTTCGCGCCGGCCTAGTCCTTCTTTTCTCCGGTATCCCCTCCCGGGGGCGGCGTTTCCTCCGGCGGGGACACCGTGTCTTCCAGGCCGGATTCCACTGTCTCCGCCGTCGTGGCTGCTTCGGCCCTGGCCGCCGCGTCCGCCGCGGCGTACCGCTCTTCCTGCTCCAGGTAGAGGACCTCGTCGTAGGCTATCTCGCCGGGGAAGTCGCGGCGGATACGGTAGCGGACAATGAGCACGACCGCCGTGATGACGACGGCGATGAAAGCGATCAGCGTCTCCACCTGCACCAGGTTGAGGTACTGCTTGTTGTAGATATAGGACGTGTAGTTGAACAGGGCGTGGAAGCCGGCGGCCGCCAGGTAGTATTGCCAGCCCTTGCCGCGGGCCAGGCCGTAACCGACCATGGCGGATATGGACGTCTGGAAGCCGATGGAGAAGAACCGCTCCCAGAAGCTGGCGATGCCGGTGAAACCCTGGCTGAACGCGGCCGTGGTCCAGCCGGAACTGAACGTCGAGCCGAACACCTGGAAGGCGTCGAAGATGCCGAAGGCGGCCCCGGCGACGGCCCCGATGGCGAGCCCCATGGCCGGGGTGATGCTCCGTTTCTCCTTCCACCACCAGGCGACCATCGGCACCATCTTGGCGCCTTCCTGGACGAGCCCGTTGATGAGGACGGCGGGGATACCGAGCAGCATCAGCCAGTCCGAGACGGTCGCCGGCGTGAAGAAGTGGTTCACCAGCTTGTCATAATAGTACTGGAGCGGTGTTCGTACGAAGGCGAAGGCGGCCATGGTGAAAAAGGCGCTGAACACGGCCAGCACCCAGAACCAGGGGTACTTGAAGAGGGGCGGCCAGTGAGCGCTGAGCCAGACGGCACCGAACGCGAGGGCCAGCCCGACGGCCACCAGCAGCTGGATGGCGGTCACGTTCGGGTATGAGAACCAGATATGGGCGGCGTTGAGCATTTGGTGCCAGACTTCCATGAAAGTGCTCCTTTCAGATGACGCGCCGCAGGCGCGGGTTGGGGGTAACGCCCGGCGTGCGGCCGCGTTTGGCGATGGGCCGGCCGTCCACCTCGTGGATGTCGGCGGTGAAATCGATGGGGGCGGCCCCGCTGATGTAGCTGCCGACACCGAAGCCGTCGACCGGGGCGCCGGCCGTGATGAATTCCTTTATCCGCTGCGGCGTCATGCCGCCGCTCACGAAGATGCCGACCTGCCGGAAGCCCCCGCCGTCGAGGGTCCGCCGGACGCGCTTCGCCAGCTCCGGGGTGACGCCGCCGAGCTCGTAGGGGGTATCGAGACGGACGCTCTGGAGCCGTTCTCCGAGCGCCTGCGCCACGCGGATGCTCTCCTTGGCCTCGTCCATGAAGGTGTCCACGAGGGAGACGCGCGGGACGCCGGCCGGGGTGTGGGCGTCGAACATCAGCGTCGCTTTCACCGTGTCGCCGACGATGAGGATGAGGGCGTGGGGCATGGTGCCGGAGGGCTCGATGCCGGCCAGTCGGGCCCCGACGCTCGACGAGCAGCCGGCGCAGCCGGCCAGCACCGCGGCGCGGTCCATCAGACCGGCCACCGAGGGATGGACGTGCCGCGCCCCGAAGCTGATGACCGGGATAGCACCGGCGGCCTCGACGCAGGCGCGGGCGGACGTGGCCCAGCCGGTAGGGTGGGCCAGCATCCCGGCCAG
>CAZOMF010000020.1:0-18679 GCA_964580635.1 uncultured Dehalococcoidaceae bacterium | reverse complement strand
AGAGCCCCGGTCGGGCAGTGCGTGGCGCACACGGGCGGCATAGCCAGGCCGGTGCAGTAATCGCACTTCTGCATGAGGCCGTCCCCCCCGAACTGCGGCACGCCGTACGGGCAGGCCGGCAGGCATTCCCGGCAGCCGTTGCACTTCTCCGCGTCGACGAGGACCACCCCGTCCGCGGTCTTGCTGATGGCGCCGGTCGGGCAGGCGTTCAGGCAGGCCGGCTCCGCGCAGTGCATGCACGATAGTGAAAGGAACGCTCTCGTCACGTCCGGGAACGCGCCGCGCCACGTCTCCTCGGTCCAGCGCCACCGGAGCCCGGGCGCGACGTCGCGGGTCGCCTTGCAGGCGGCCTCGCAGGTACGGCAGCGCACGCACCGGGTCGGGTCGTAGATGAACCCCTGCTGCACCGTGGTCTCGCGTATCGGGCTCATGCTTTCGTCACCTGCACCAGCGTCTGCTTCGTCATGGCGGTGACCACCGGGTCGAAGGCCTTGTCCGGATCGATTGTGAACAGCACGTTGGTGTTGGCCCCGTCGACCAGCGGATACCCCGGCAGGCCGAGCTCCTCGCAGCTTTGCCACCAGCCGTGCAGGCCCATGATAACGTCCGGATGGATGCCCGGGAAATGGACGGCCCTCGCCTTTATCTTCCCGTGGAGCGACTCTATCCAGGTCCAGTCGCCGTCGGCGATGCCGCGCTGTTTCGCGGCATCCGGATGGATGTATATCCACGGGTCCGGGGAAAGCTCCCGCAGCACGGGGACGTTGCGCAGCCAGCCGTGATTGTAGACGTCCGAGGTGTGGGTATCGAAGAACACGAGCGGGTAGCTCTCACGCAATTCAGGCGTGGCGGCCGGTCCCTCCGGCGGCGCCACCCACTCGGGCAGGGGGTTGAAGCCGTTCTGCTCGAAGCTGGTGTTGAAAATGGCGACCTTGCCCTGGGGGAGATAGGGGCCTTTATCGAGCCGCGGGCTGGGATTGGCGAAGATCTTCTCGTACTTCTCGTAGACCCTCGGACCCGCTTCGTAGGTGATCCCCGAGGGGTGCGCTCTCAGCTCGTCGATGGTCATGCCGAAATTTTCCAGCTGGTAGTTCATGCAGGCGGTCATATCGCCGTCCCAGAAATCGCTCCCGTAGCCCATCTTCACGGCGAGGTCGAGCCAGAACTCGTAATCGGACTTGTAGTCGCCCAGCGGTTCGACGACCCTGTTCCGGGCCATGATCCAGTTGCCGGTCACCTCGAAGGGATGGTCGCACTCGTACATGGTGGCGACGGGGATGACCACGTCCGCCCACGGCATGGCCGCCGTTTCCATGACGTCGATGACGACGAAGAAGTCCAGTTTTTCCAGGGCCTCGATGATCCGCGGCGTGCCGCGGGTGATGACGGTGGGCTGGGTGCCGGGAGCGATGATGGTCCTGACCGGGTAGGGTTTGCCGGTCAGCACGCTGTCCAGGCAGCGGTAGTACGCGGAGGACGTGCCCTCGATGAAGGGCTGCAAGCCGGGCGCGAGCTCCGGCCCGACCAATTTAGCGACCCACTCGGGGGTATACCGCTCCCGCAGGTGGACCGGCTTGACCGCCGGCATGGCGCCCGGGACGGGGACGATGTTGCCTCCCGGACGGTCGAAATTGCCGGTGATGGCGATCAGCGCGGCGACGGCCCGCATGGCATTGTTCGAGTTCACCGTCTGGTCGAAGGCGTTACCGACCATAATACAGGCGGACTTCGCGGTGGCGTACATCCGACTGATCTCCCGTATCCGGTCCGCCGGTATACCGGTGATGGGCGCGGCCCACTCCGGGGTATAGCGCCGGACGTGCCGCTGCAGCTCGTCGAACCCGTAGCACCATTTCGCCACGAAGTCCGCGTCGTAGAGCTTCTCGGCGATGATAACGTGCAGCATGGCCAGCGCCAGGGCGGCGTCGGTGCCGGGGATGATCGGTACCCAGACATCGGCCTTGGCGGCGTCGGGCTGCAAGGCCGGCTTGATAGCGATCAGTTTCGCGCCGCGTTCCCTGGCGTCCAGGATGCGGTTGAGACTGCCGCGCGGCGTGCCGGCAAAGGCCGGATTGGCGCCCCAGATGATCATCAGGTCGGTGTTCTCGTAGTCCTCCATGAGCATCGGGGAGCCGAGCGTGTAGGCGAACCCGAAGGCACGCTGGATGGCGCATATCCCGCTGTGGCCGTAGTTCGGGCTGCCGTGGGCCATGAGGAAGCGGTAGAGGTACTCGCTGTAGCTCCGCCGTTGCGGCGAGAGGATGGCCAGGGACTCCGGTCCGTATCTCTCCTTTTGCTCGGTCAGCTTGCCGGCGATGAGGCTGACGGCTTCGTCCCACGAGATCTTCTCGAACTTGCCCTCGCCCTTTTTACCGGTCCGTTTCAGGGGATACTTGAGGCGCTGGGGGGAGTAGAGCCATTGGGCGGAGGCGAAGGCCTTGGCGCACAGCTTACCGCGGTTCAGCGGGGCCTCTTTCATGCCCTCGATGCGGACGAGCCTGCCGTCCCGGACGTAGCAGTTGACGCCGCAGCCCATACTGGGGCCGCAAAGGGAGCAAAAAGTCTTGACCTGTGTCTCGGGGTGCTGCAAATCCATCATTCAGTATACGGCCCGGGGGTATAGTTCGAGCGTACACCCCCAGCTTAGTCGAAAAGGTGAGGCCTTGTCAAAGCGGGGACGGGGCACCGCTACAATGTTCCCGGGCGGCAAGGTCGCAACGAGAGTATGCCCCACCGGTGTAAAAAGCGGAGCCGGCAGCCGCTGTCGGCAGAGTTCACCTCGAACTGGCCTGACGTATCAGGGCAGGGTCAGGGCTGGAGGTCAATACAGCAGGACTCGTATACCGTAGAAGTCCGTTTCTTCGGGAGTACCGTACTTGGCCTGCAGCATGTCCTGTACCGCTTCGTTTTGCCCGACTCTGCTCGACGGGGAGCCATCATGGCTCAGCACCAGCCATACGCGATCGTAGTTTGCCAGTCTGTCGGTCAACGCCGGGTCAGGAGGAGGTAAAGGACCGCCGACATCATAGCCCTCGGGGTTATTCAGTACGGTGGTGTTAGGATTGGCAATGGGGTCGTAGTAAGGCACATTGACCGGGGCTACCGCCAGGGCGCCGGCTTTTTCCACGTAATAGTCGTACGTGATGCTCACGTGGGGCGCATAAAAAACGATGGCGTCGCCGGCTTCGGTCCGGGAGAGAACGAACGTGGTGACACCTCGCCACTCTTCTTTGTCCGAGTTGGAATAGTATGACTGCAACCGAGACCCGGATATCGTCAGGATGACCACGATACTCAAGATCACTATCCACCACCGCGGTATACGAGAAATGCCATAAGCGGCGAGCACCATCAGGGGCGCTCCGCAGATTATGAGATACCGGCTTTCAAGTACGGGTTTCACCTGTGAGATGCCGAAGGAAAGAGCGATGGGCACCAGCATCCAGGAAAACAATAAGGCGAAATACCAGGTCTTGTGGGAGAATTTAGAAACCGCCCACTCTCGGATTGCATAGTCGAGAGCAATGATGCCGAGGACGGCGAACACTCCCAGAAGAAGCTGGCCGCCAGCAATTGTCGTCATGAAAGTGATTACATCTCCAACGCCGGGGCGGGAAATCCAGTCCAGATCATGTCCTGCGTATTTAAGGATGCTGTATACCAGCGGCACGATAAAGAGCGCCATGACGGTCCAGGAAATGAGCAGTCCCCGCCACGGTATGTCCTTGCGCCGCAGCAGGAGCAGGGAGACGGCATGCGCCGCCAGCAGCAGAATGCCGTACACGTGGGTGAAGGCCAGTAAAATACCACTGACGGTATAGGCCGCCCAAAGCCGTTTGGATGGTTTTTGGACTGCCCGGATGAGAATGTAGGAAGACAAGCCACCCATTAAAAGAAGAAGAGTGTAGCTGCGTGCTTCCTGGGCGAATCGGATGAAGTAAGGATTGACAGCCAAGAATAGCGCGGCCAGTAAGCCGACCCATTTGTTAAAAAGCCGGGCGCCGATGGCAACGATAACGGGAATGGTGAGAACGGCAAATACGACGGAAAGACTCCGTACGACAAACTCACTATCCCCCAGTTTGATCCACGGGTCGAGCAGGAGGAAATACAGGCCCATGTTTCCGCCGCCGTGGATGATATAGTTGATGGTGGTCGATATCCCCGGCTTGACGACCGTAATCGAAATCCCCTCGTCGAACCAGAAGCTCTTGTGACCTAAAAGGTAAAAGCCCAGCAATGCCGTCAGGCACATGATACCGGCCGTCATAAGCACCGCCGGATGCAAAGCGAAGTTGGAGCGGGTGATGGGAGACGATACCGCAGCGTTAAATCTCTTGATTCTATCCATATAGGTACTCCTATCTAGAAAAAGAGGTCGACAAACGTGAAGTCATCCTGCTTCGAGGCTACCTGTTCTTCGAACGTCAGGAAGCTGGTTGGATCGCTACCACTTTTCTGCTTTGCCTCCTCTTGAATATGAACAGTGCGAAAATCCCGATCAAGACCGCGAACCAGAGGGTACACATTCTCGTTAATACCGTGGCGCTGCCGGCGATTGCCTTCGAGAACCCGGCGATTATCAGAAGTCCGGCAAAGCTTCCTTCGGTAACGATGAGCCCGCCGGGAATAAAGGAGATCGCTCCCAGAAGCAACGAGAAAGAGACGACGAACACACTGAGGGCGAAGCCTGCATTCATACCCAGGCCCAGGAAAACCACGTACGCCGCCAGGCACTCGAATCCCCAGGAAACGACGCTCAGGGCGCACCCGACTATCAGGCTTTTTGCACCTAAAAGCGTATAGGCAGCTTCATAACTCACCTGCAGCTGGCTGGAAATCTTCCCCATGACGGGGAGCCGCCCGCAAAAGCTGAGTATGCGGCGGCAGGCCGTCTTCCAGCGCAGCAGGACGATGACGGCCGCCAAAATGAAGGCTGGTATGAGAATAAGAATCTTGTTGACATCCGGGATTGCCGATATTGAGACGGTGGCGAGTATCAGCAACCCCAATGTATCGGTGACCCTCTCGGCGAAGACGACGGGTACGGACTTGCTGATGGGTGTGCCGTTCAGCCCCTGCAGCAGAAAGGACTTAAAGACCTCTCCGAGTTTTCCCGGTGTGACCGACATACTGAGGCCGCTTAAAAATATCTCGGCGCTTTCACGCAGGGCGAGCCGGATATTGAGTCGCCTGAGATAGTATTCCCACTTGCAGAACCTGAGCAAGTAGTTGATTGCAACCAGCGGCAAGATGAGCGCCACGTATCCCCATTTGAATTCCGAAAGCGCCCGGCCCACCTGCCGAATGTCCAAATTCAACGACAGGACGACGAACACGACAACTCCTGCCAGGATTGACAGAAGCATGCCCTTGGCGAGCCTGGATTTACCTAGTTGTTTCTCCGTGACCATTTGAGAGCCTTGGTTCTGACATGATTCACTATTGAGGAACGCCTTCCATACACCTGGATAGTGCGGCCAAGGATGGCCTTCCTGATATCGGTGGAGTCGGTCTGAATCCCGGCCAGCCCGATTTCCTGCGCGAAGTGCGCGTCGCTGCCGCCGACCACCGGAAGGTCGTGGTCCACGGCGAACTGCATGGCTTGTTTGTTGTACCTGCTGAAAACACACCTGGCATTTACTGCTTCGATGGCATCCACGACACGGGCATGTTCGGCGGTCAATGCAAAAGCATTGTGCCTGAGTTTATCGAAGGGATGAGGAACGATAACCATTCCCCCCTGCTCACGTATCTGCCGGATTACCTCGTCCAGAGAATATGGTTTGATCTCATGAGAGAGGAAGAGACCAATCACTTCGCCATGGTCGGTCAGGATTTCGGCGCCGGGGATAACCTGGAAGTCATCACTCGCATAACGGGCGGCCTCGATACCTCCCCGGATGGTATTGTGATCGGTGACCGCGATTCCCGCCAGGCCTCTCTTTCGAGCGATACGTACGATATTCTCAGGGTCGAGCACCCCGTCCGAGGAGTATTTCGAATGAACGTGGAGGTCAAATTTCATCATGAAACAACACTGCCGGCATACAGGGCCGCCACCAGGCAAAACCCCCACAGGACAAGCGTTATCACGATGGGCTTATCCCGGAATAATTTCTCCGGCTCTCCGCCGAAATCCTTTGAATGCATCAGGATAAGGTACCGGAACAGGCCGTAAATCGGGAACGGTATGGTCAACATGACGAAGTAGTGATCTGAATTGAACGTATACAGCAGATAGGATACTATCAATGCCGCGGTGGTGATGTTCAACAGCTGCTCTACCAGAGGTTTCGTCAATTCTTTCAGGCTTGGACGATGGTATTCAACGCCCTCGGTCAAAACCGCCAGTTCGCTCCTGCGTTTGGCGAACGCTAAAAACAGCGCCAGCAGGAAAGTGCATATTATGAGCCAGGGAGAAATCCAGACACCGATAGCGAGGCAGCCACCGACGGCCCGGAGCACGAAGCCGGTTCCGATGGTGAGATTGTCCAGCACTACTATATATTTGATCTTCAGGGAGTAAGCTATCATCAGTGCCAGGTAACCCAACGCCACCATGAAAAATTCCAGGTTGATGCTGTAAGCGATTACCAGCGATATGGTAGCGATACCGACCGCCGATATCGCCGCCTGAGATACCCCCAGTTCCCCTGATGCAATAGGTCTCAGGCGTTTCACAGAATGAACCTGATCTCTTTTCCTGTCCATCAAGTCATTGAGAGTATATTCGCTTCCAGACAAACCGCAGAAGCTGATAAAGGCGAGTATGGAAAGGCCGACCTGGGAAATATCGGTGAAGTTCAGAGACAGGACGACCCCCGCAAAGAGGATGGCGTTCTTATACCATTGGGTGGGACGCAGGGTTATCAAGAGAGCTTTCAGATACCTCAGGGTCCCACTGAAGACATCGCGCTGTCTGGCGGCACCGAGGGGGATCCGGTCCAGCTGGGCCTCGACGTCCCTTAAAGTGTCCGACTCTTCAACGGACGGTATCAGGGTGGCTGTCCCGCCCCCGATCTCCTCTTGTTGCAGTTTGTTCAATGTCATATCCTGAAATCAATCATGAACCCATTGTGTAATGTTAATAGTTGCAGGTTTTCTTTACGTGATAATTCGGCTGATGTTTGGTTAGATTGATATTTGCCGGGGAATGATGCCGGTCGGTATGCAGTTCTCTTGCGGGTGTCCGGTTCCGGATAGCTATCGATTATTTCATAAAGCAGCGACATTCTCGCTTCCATGCGTGGTATGTCTTTATTGTTAAAATTCGCGGATGGGCATGGAAATCGGGTATACTTCACCTCACCTTATCCCCAGCGTTCAACTATTATGATGCCCGGATAAGGAGTTTTCGGAGATTCGCGGGTGAGAATTCAGTAGTAATGACGGAAACGGGAAAATTAAGATTTCCGGGGGGGCCGTCCCCTGATGCCGGATAAACGGAAACCACAAAAAACATCGTGTTGCGCAAGAGACCCGGGTGCGCCGCGAACGACACCCGGGTCTCTTGGTCCAGCCTATTCCGGCCGGGTCTTGTCCAGATAGATATAAGGTGAGTGCCGCCGGCATCCCGCGGACGCCGGCGGTTAAACAAAGCGTTACCGCTGGTAATTCTTAAGTGATGATGGGCAGCTGCGCCGGACCGCCGGCAAACAGGTTTTTCAGGCTACGTTATAGAACAACCGTCTCGCCGCCCATGAGGGAAGCCACGGTCTTTGCCATGCTGGTCGGGCTGCCGACGAGCAGTTTGTCCACCAAGTCGTAATATTCCAGACAGGTCGTGCAGGCCAGGATTTCCACCCCCTGCTCCGCCAGTTTCTTCACGTGCTCCACCACCCGGGACCCGTCGCACACCAGCCGTACGCCGCCGTTGACGAAGATCATCTCAGCAGGCTTCTCCGGGTTCTCGCCCAGTGTCCGCAGGAAGTTCGCCATGAGCATCTCGCCCAGGCGGTCATCACCGCCCCCCAGTGTCTCCGAACCGATAACAAGCACCTTGCCAGCCATGTCTTTCACCTCTTAAAAACTAGTTCAGTGTCATCCTGAACGCATCGCCGTCCCGCTCGGACCGGAACGCGATGCCCCGGAGCGCCGCGAAGCCCTTCATGTTCGTCACCTCCCGCTCCGTCGCGACGATAACCTGGAACGGCGTGCCCTTGAACCGTCCGAGCGCCCGCTTCACCTGGTGCAGCGTGTCCGGCACCGGCAGGTCCCGCAAGGCGTCCCGCGGCATGCCGCGCGTGTCGAGCACGCCGTCCTTCAGGTTGAGCGGCTGGCCCCGGTACTCCTCCATCAGCCGCGCTTCCGCCTCTTTGAACTGCCCGTTATCGAGGTCGCCCCGCCCGAAGAGCACACAGTGGCAGGCGCCCCGCTCCCGTATCTCCTGTTCCGCGAAGGCGCACGGGCAGAGCAGCTTCTTGTTGAGCGCCTCGTCCGCGGACGGTTCGTAGCAGGGGCAGTAACGCTTGCCGAACGCCTTTTCGCTCTCGGCCATCCATATCTTGAGGTTGGTATAGATCATCCAGTGCGGGTTGACCCGGTAGCCTTTCTGCCGGGCGTACTTCTTGATCCACCTGTCGTGTTTGCTCACGTCCCTGCGGTAGTGCATCAGGTCCGAGAAAAAGTCCCGCATCATGGGCAGCATCTCGCCGAGTTTCATGCTTATCTCTCCTTCCGCCCCCGGGGTTTTTACCGTTTATCGGCGCTCTCCAGCGCCGCGCCGAGCGCGCCCACGGTCTGCGGGTCCTGCGGGACGGTCACCAGCACGCCGAGGGTTGTTTCCAGCAGACGCTTCATGCAGGGGTTGCGGGCCACGCCGCCGCTGAAGACGAGGGCCTCGAACGGCGGCAGCCGTCCAAGCATGGAGGTCACCCGGCGCGCGATGGCCTCGTGGATGCCGAGGGCCACGTCATCACGCTTCGCCCCGCCGTTGAGGAGGGAGATAACCTCGGACTCCGCGAACACGGTGCACATGGCGCTTATCTTCGCGGCGCGCTCCGAGCGCAGCGCCGCCTTCCCGAACTCCTCGATGCGGTAGTTCATGGCCCCGGCCATGATCTCCAGGAAACGGCCGGTGCCGGCGGCGCACTTGTCGTTCATCTCGAACTTGAGCACCCGGCCGTCCGGCCCCAGTGAGGACACCTTGGTGTCCTGCCCGCCGATGTCCAGGATGGCCCGGCAGTCCGGGTAGAGGTACCGCGCGCCGGTAGCGAAGGCCTTTATCTCGCTGACGATGCCGCACTCGTAGTGCTGCCGGAAGGTGTGCCGCCCGTAGCCGGTGGCGGTGAGGCGGTCGTAACGGATGCCGTCGAGCAGCGCCGTCCCGACGGCGACCGGGTCGAACGAGTTGTCCGCCTTACGAACCGCGACGATCTCCCCGTCCTCGACCACCACCAACTTGACGGTGCGCGAGCCTATATCGATTCCCGCGTGCCGCACCGCGCTACCTCAAGGTCTCCACGAAGGCCTCCACGCGCGTCCGCAGCTGGCCGAGGTCCTCCTGGCTGTAGTCCGTCTCGATGCGCAGCGTCGGGAGGCCGTCCCCGATGAGCCCCTGCTCGACCGGGTAGGACTCGATGACGTACGGCGAGCAGAACTGAAGGGCGTAGTGGATGACGCCATCGGCGTGGTAGTCCTTCGCCATCTGTTTGACGTGATCGAGCCGCCCCTCGTTGGGGGTGAAGACGGCGCAGTCTATCTGGAAGTAGCGGTCCACGACAGCGTCCATAAGCTCGTCAAGGGTCCCGCCGCTTTCATCGACGAGGTTCTGGAGCCCGCGTTCCCCGATGCAGGACTCCTCGCCGACGATGACCGCCCCGGACGTTTCGACGACGGCCGGCAGCTTCCAGTTCGGCACCGCCATCGGGCAACCGGAAACGAGCACGCGCGGCGTGCCCTCGGGGAAGACGCCCTTTCCTTCCTTCACCCGCTCTTCGAGCTCATCGCAGAGCTGGTTGACGGACGCGGTGAAGCGGACGGGGTCATCGTAGAAGGAGACCTGATAGATGAGCAGCGCGTCGAGCCCGGAGATGGGCGCGGGATCGGCGGCGCGGAGCTTCGCCAGCCGGTGGAGGGCCTTGCGTTTGTTGTTGGCGATCTCGATGCCCTTCTTCAGCCGCGCCGCGTCTATCCTGACGCCGCTCAGCTCTTCCATCGCGGCCAGGAACCGCTGGTACTCGGATTTCAGCAGATCTCGGTCGTGGGGATGCTTCATCTGCGGCAGCTCCATCACGTAGAGGTTCGGCTGTATTTCCTTGAATATCTCGTAGGCCTTCTTCTTACCGTCGCAGGTCGTCTCGCCGACGATGAGGCTGGAGGCCTCGATGTACGGGCAGACCTTGTTCAGCTTGAAGCCGAAGAAGGACTTGATCAGGGAGCAGGTGTTGCGGGGCAGCAGCTTCTCCGCCTCCTCGAAGCCGAACTCGGCGCCGGCGCAGAGTCCCACGCAGACGCCGTCCGCGGCGAGGACGATCTCCTCCGGCACGTACACGCAGAACGTCCCGACGACGGGATGCCCCGTCGCTTTGGCGTCCACCAGCTCCTTGATGCGCAGGCCGTGGACCTCGCCCATGACGAAGTCCAGGTAGGCCATGCCTTCCGGCCGGTCCTGCTGGGTCAGGAACGTGTCCCGGTACATCTGCCCGAGCACGCCGAGCAAGGCATCGTGGGCATCCAGGTCAAGCCCGAGCTCGGTCCACATCGGTTTGTAATCGGTCGTCATTTTCAATCTCTCCATCGTTCATTTTGTCAAACCCCTGCCGGGAAAATCCGGCCAGCATACGCGGGACTCACGTCATGACGACCACCTCCTCCGGGAAGCGTCCGAAGGACACGCGGTTTCCCCAGGGATGGCGGTGGGAAGCGGACAAAAAGAAACGGGCCGGACAGCGAGGCCCGGACCCGTCAGGGTCGGCGAAGGATGGAGGGCGTTAGAAAGACGAAGCGAACCCGCCCGGGAGCGGGGAGTTCCCCGCCGGGACACGGTCGCACGGCAGGCACGCGGCCCTGCCGTCAACGGCATGATGGACGCAGCGTCGTCTGATTATACGGCTGGCAGGCGGCACCGCCGCCTCAAGGCCGGTGAATCAGGCGCGACGCTGCCGTCTCCAGTAGTTCATCATACCCGGATTATACCAGAGGGAACGGTAGAGCGGCAATCGAAACGGGATTTTCAGCCATCGGACCGTTATTGCTCCTGCGGCGGTTCACCGAGTACGGTGCGTATCTGGCGCATCCACTCCGGCACCCGCAACCCTTCGATATCATCCCGGCCGGGAGCATGAGGCTTGACGTCCAGCACCGGGGAACCGTCGAGGGCATCCAGGCCGGACACGCGCAGCACGTTGCCGCGCCGTTCCAGGAGATGAACGGTGGTCGTCAGGACGGGGTTGGGACGGGCGGGGCTCTGGGTGGCAAAGACGCCCACCAGCGGAAAATCCGCGTTGCCCATGGGGTGGACCTGCCGGACGTTACGGCTTTCCGGGGGGAGAAGGTGCGGCCAGTACAGTATGACCAGATGGGAAAACTCCTCCAGGCCTTCGAGCGCTTCTTCCAGCCCCGCGTCGAAGACGATCTCGGAGACGTCGCCGCGCTGCTCTTTCATGGACGTGACGCGGGTACGCCAGTCGGCCCCGGCACCCGCCTGCCTCCCGGGGGACCGTTTCGCCCGGTTCCGGACAAAGCCGATCGGCTTGAGCTCTATTTCATTTACCATCCTGGTTCTCCTTGTTCACGAAGCTGTTTCCCCTTCTCCTTTCAGTCTATCATGAAAGGAGAAGCGCTGACTGATGGTACCGGTCCGGAAGTTTAACCGGCAGCGGGCCGGCGCGGTGTTTTCTGGATTTCAGCGTATGTAAAAAATAATGTAAAACGGGAAGTACCACCGCTTGGCGAGGGGTGACATCATTGTCTTTACAAAATAAGAAATAATGTTCTAAAATACCGATGAGGTAATGCTGAAGAGGACACCGGATGGTTGATGGTCACACTCGTGAGAACGTGACGAAACGAATCGAGGCTGGACCGGGACATGACCGGAAAAGTGACGAAACTAATCGAAGCTGAAATCGCCCGTCACAGCTCTTCAACAGCTTCGGGAACGGCCCTTATCGCGGTGCCCCGTTTTTACAAAACGAATCCTCCGTGATATACTGGCGGCACCGCGGATATTTACCCACAAGGGGATAGTATGAGCAAGAAAGTCCTTATCATTTATGGTTCGTACAGCGGGAACACGGAGAAGGTGGCGTTCCGGTTCCGGGACACGTTTGCCAGGCATGGCTGGGACGTGACGACCTTCAAGGCTGAGAAAAAGGCGGAGCACGTGCTGGACCCGCCGTTCGACCCGCAGGAGTACGACGTGCTGTGCGCCGGGTCCGGGCTGCGGGCGCACCTGCCGTACAACGAGGTGCTGAACGTGCTGCGGCACTTCCGGGTGGGCGGTGATCCGCGCTTCGTGCTGCGGATGCGGGACGAGGACATTCCCTACATCACCACGCCGCTGCCGGAGCAGGCGCCGTGGTCCAAGGAAGGGCTGGAGAAGCACCACCGGAAGATCGTACTGGGGCCGGACTCGAAGAAGGCCATTATCTTCGCCACGTACTCCGGGTACGAGTTCGGACCGTGGGAGGCGCAGCCGGCGATGGACTACATGGCGCTCGAGGTGGCGCACTTCGGGTTCCGGACCATCGGGACATTCGCGTGTCCGGGGAAGTTCGTGGACGCGCCGATGCTGCAAACGTTCCACGGGGACATCCGCGACCGTCCCAACGAGCGCGACCTGCTGCGGGCGGAACTGTTCATCGAAGAAAAGCTCGACGAGACGGAAGAGCGGCCGGGCGTCAGTTGAAGGAAAACGAGTCCACGAGGTGCTGGTACTCGGTTTTAGCGACGTCGCCGATATCGGAATCCGCCATGACGCCGAGCTCCCAGACGCGGTCGCCGCGGGTGAAGTAGGCCACCCAGGTGGTGGTGGTGGTCGAATCGAGGGGGGTATCGCTGAAGGTGGCGGTGAAGGCGAACAGCTCGGCATCGTAGCCGGCCACCTTCGTCGTCGTCCGCTTGATGAGCTGGAAACCCTGGGTGTTCTTCATGATGGCGGTGATGGACTGCTCCAGCATATCGGCGGCCGTCTGGTACGGGGTGATGTTGTCCGTCTCGATGAAGAGCATGACATCGGCGTTGTACATCTCCACCTTGCCGAGGTAGTGCAGGTAGGTGACGGCGTTCACCCCGATGCCGCCGGAGGGCATCTGGTAACCGGTGGGGTACTCGTAGGCGATATCCGCGCCGGAAAGGGTCGTCCGTTCCTGCGTATAGTTGCTGCTCGACCCGCCGGAGCATCCCGCCAGGGCGAGCGCAACTCCCACCAGGGCCAGCGCGGCGGTTAGAGCGAGTACGATTGCCAGCCGATGCTTCATCTTTCCCTCACGCCCTTCACAGGTCCAGTTTGTCCCGCAGACGGGCGGACAGTTCCTTCAGCACGTCGAACGCCTGCTCCACCACCTGCTCCTCCGAAGAGAGGTCACAGGAGGGGCCGGCCACCTGGATGGTCGCCGAACCGTCGGTGGGGCCGATGTTGCGCAGACAGCAGCGAGCCGGAGCGAGCAATGACCGTGCGGCGATGTCCTTCACGGTGAGGTCCGTCTCGCCGGCGACGACCTGCCAGTAGCCGAGGATGTGATCGGCGAGGGTCTGCGCGGTGTGGCGGGCGAGGCTCTCCGAGTCCGACGGGACGATGCCCCAGGCGATGACGCCGCCCTTCTCGATGAAGGTATCGATGGCGGCGGCGTAGTCCCGCGGGAGGACCTCTATCTGGAAGGCATCGAAGGAGAGGATATCCTCCCCGAGGTCGAGCAGGTAGGGCAGGTTGACGGCGGCGCAGAGATGGAGGCCGCCGGGACCTTCCGAGCCGGCCATGAAATCCCGGTAGTCATTGCGGGCGGCGGTGTCCAGGTAGCCGGAGAGACCGGAGAAGACCCAGCCGAGGCCGGGCTCGTCGGTCCAGACGAAGGCGTTGGGGTTCTTGGCCTTGAGCTGGCGGTACTGGACGTTGAGCTTGCGCTGGACGAAATCAAAGAACATGGCCCGCACCTCATCGTTATAGATGAGGGGACGGTCGTTCTCATCGGTGACGCGGAAGCCGAAGCTGACGGGGCCGGTCACCTGGCCACGGACGGCGGGGTAGCCGGACAGGTCCTGCTCGAGGAAGCGGTGGAAGACCTTCGAGTACTGCGGGGAGAGCTCGAAGGTGGCATCGTCCATCATCTTCTCCGAGTACTCGACGATGCCCTCGGTGAAAGCGGCGGTATCGAAGGTGACCTTCTGGGCGTCGGCATCGATAGTGATGCCGGGGAAGTGCTCGGATATCTGGGCGTACATGTCCTCGTAGTAGGAGACGTTGGGGAGCTGGGGCCAGTAAGGGATGTCCAGCGAGAGGGCGAGCTCGAGGGCGCGGTCCACGTCCTTGTGGGGCATGATGCCCATGGCGGTGGTCATGCAGTTGGGGGTGAAGCTGATCGGTTCGCTCATGGTCTAGTTTTACTCAAAACCCTCTCCATCTCCCTTTACGAAAGGGAGACGATGGCCCGGCGGGCCGTCATGGGTTTCTTGTCTGCAGTCAAAGTGAAGGATAACCGTCAAGGCAGGTTCACCCCCTGTTTTTTAAGATTGGCGCGGAGGGCGGTATAGTCCACGTTTCTGGGCGCGACGTTCTCGTGGACAGCGAGAGCGGCGGCGGCGCCGGCGGCCTGGCCGTAGCAGAGGCAGTGGGGGATGATGTTGAAGAACTCATTGATGGAGTCCGAGCAGGAGAAGTGCCGCCCGGCCACGAGGAGACCGTCGACCTTTTTCGGGACGAGGGTGCGGTAGGGCACGCAGAGGGCGGGATGCTTCGAGGAAATGTCGCCGGAATCGTTGTTGGCGAGGACGGCGATGGTATCCGGGAAGACTTCGTCCGTTTCCAGGTCTTTTTCCGAGAGGGTGTACTCCCCGACGAGGCGGCGGCCGCCCTGCGTGCCGAGCTGGGGAGCCGTTAACATAATAAAGGCCTTCTCGAAGCCGGGAACGTGCTTTTTCATGAACTCGTGGGTCAACACAGCACGGCGGCGGGACTCAATGTCGATCTTCGTCAACTGCTCGACGTCCATGGCGTCGGTGCGCTCCGGCTGAGGCTGCATGCAGTGGTACCAGACGACGCTCTCCTGGTTCTTCAGGATGCCCTTGAAGAAGCCGGGGTAGCCGCCCTTATCACGGAGCTCTTTCATCAGCTCCTTGAACCTGTCCGGCTGGTTCTTCCTGAAATCATCGTACTTCTTGAGGTCGACATTGGCCATCCACCAGACCAAAGCGAGCCAGGCGGTGCGGCGGGTGTTGGCGCAGACGTTATCGAACCCGGCGCCGGCGGAGACCATGATATCGCCATCGCCGGTGGCGTCGATGACGACCTTGGCCAGCACGGCCTGCCGGCCGGACTTGGACTGGAAGAAGACACCGCGGACGATACCGTCCTCGACGATGGCATCGGCACCCCAGGCGTGGAGGAGGAGCTCGGCGCCGGACTCCAGGACCATGGCGTTGAACTCGTTCTTGAGGAGCTCGGGATCGACGACAGCGGAGTAGTGGACGTGCTGTGTGCCTTCGAGGTCGTTGCGGACGTAGAACCAGCCGAGGTTGGCATCGAGGTAGTAATCGACGATGTCTTTATCGGTGGTGCCCCAGTCTTTTTTCGCCGGGTAAGAAGCGCCGCCGCGCTCGTCGAGGCGGTCGAGCATCTCCTGGGTAAGGCCGTAGATGCGCTGGGTGCCGAAGATGTCCGAGAGGTTGGGGATGATATTGACGAGGCCGCCGGAGGCCATGCCGCCGAGGTGGCCGTAGCGCTCGATGAGGACGGTACGGGCGCCGGAGCGGGCGGCGCTGATGGCGGCGGCGACGCCGCCGGGGCCGCCGCCGATGACGGCGACATCGACGTCACGCCAGATGCGAGTGGAGCGCGCCGGCTCGGCGATGGTGCGGGAGTAGGGCTCGCTCGTCATGGTGCACCTCCTGAAGAGATTGCCGGACTTATCCCGGCTTTATCCTTGCGCCATCCTCTTCCATCGAGGGAGGTTGAACGCCGGAAGAAGCCGGAGAATATTTATAGTTCTTCACTATGATAGCGGTTCAGGAGCACTTTGAAAAGGTGGACCATTCACTAAGAAGGGTACCTGGCCGGAAGAACAGTCCGGCGCAGGCTGACCGGCCAGTAAAAAAACAGTCCGAACGCCGGATAACCTGCGGCGGGTCCCTCCGTTATACTAAGTGGAGACAGAACGTAAGAACAAGTCGGAGGCATGCTATGTGGTTCGTGAACTATCCGGTCTGCCTGTTCAAGGGGCACGATTGTTCAGAACTGACCTCGGACGGGAAAGACTATACGTACTGCCATCGCTGCGGCAGGATAAAAGCAAGCGAACGGCCTTCCGGCCGAACGGATGAGCGTGCTCAGTACGCCGATTCTCCGAGGCCGGCGCGTATCGCGATGCCGGTCGATAAAATCTGGCGTTAGGGACGAGCGGTTGTCCGTACAGCCGTGAGGCATCGGCGAACCGAGATAACCAAACGGATTGCTTCGGTCGTTCGCTCGTGGCGAACTTCCTCGCAATGACGGGAAAAAGAAGGGGGCAGCCGAAAGGCTGCCCCCCGGTAGTTTAATTCTGCGGCCCGTACTTCGACAAGCTCAGGACGAGCGAAGCGAAACTACGCGTTAATCTTGCTCTCCTCGGGGAGGAGGACGTTGGCCTTGACGAGACGGTTCTGGAGCTCATCGATCTTGATGTCCCGAACCTTGCCGTCCGTCTGGCTGGCAGCCATGGCGGCGGCGATACCGGCGGCGTCTCCGAAGGCGATGCAGTGGGGGATGAGGTTGAACATGAGTTGGATGGTCTGGTCCGAGCCGAAGGCGCGGCAGGCGACGAGCATATTCTCGACGCCCTGGGGTACCAGCGCGCGGAAGGGGACGTGCAGGGAGGGGTGCTCCATGGAGTCCTGGCCGCGGTCGACGTCCGGGAAGATGGCGATGGTATCAGAGTAGACGCGGTCCGCCTGGGCATCCTCTTCGCGGATGATGTAGTCCGTGTGGGCGCGGCGGCTGGAGCGAGTGCCGAGCTGCGGGGCGGAGAGGGCGATGAAGCTCTTCTCGAAGCCAGGCAGCTTTTCCTTGTAGAGGTCGTGGGAGAGGAGCATCTTCTTCCTGCCGGTCATCTCGACGCGTGTCAGCTCCTCGATGTCGATCTGGTTCTTGCTGAGGTAGCGCGGGTGGCACCAGACGACGCTCTCCTGGTTCTTTAGGCAGCTCCGCATGTAGCCGGGGTGGCCGCCCGCTTCTACGATCTCGCGCATGACCTTGCCGAACTCGTCGGGATGGTCGCGGCGCCAGTCGAGGTTCTTCTTGAGGTCCACGCCGCCGATCCAGTAGCAGAGGGAGAGGTTGGCGATGCGGATGGTGGGGTCGATATCGGTATCGTAGGTTATGCCGGCGGAATCGAACAGGTCGCCGTCGGCGGTGGAGTCCACGACGACCTTGGCGAGGATGGCCTGCCGGCCGGACTTGGACTCGATGATGACGCCGCGGGCGCGCTTCCCGTCCATGATGGCGCGGGCGCCCCAGGCGTGCATGTAGACCTTGACGCCGGCCTCCTCGACCATGTCGTTGAGGACGCACTTCAGGATCTCGGCGTCGAAGAGGGCGGAGTAGATGATGCGGTCGAGCCGGACGTTGAAGAAGGAGCGGTCGAACCATTCCTTGACAAGGGCCTTGTCCGTATTGCCCCAGAGTTCCTTGGGGGCGTAGGCGGTGGCTTCGCGCTTGTCCATGCGGTCAATCCATTCCTGGACCTGGCCGAGGATCTCCTGCTTGCCGTCGCGCCCGGTGAGGTTGGGGATGATGGTGACGACGCCGCCAGAGGCCTGGCCACCGAGGATGCCGTAGCGCTCGACGAGGACGGTATCCGCCCCGGTGCGGGCGGCGGCTACCGCCGCGGCGTGACCGCCGGGGCCGCCGCCGACGACGAGGACGTCACATTCGCGGATGACATCGACTTCCGCGGCGGGATCGATAACTTTATTGGGCATTGAATTACCTCCTTACACTCGGTGTCGAAGAGACGGGATTGACATATTCCTGAAAAAGCATACCGTTATTTACTCGTCGATGTCAACCGGCGGGAGCGTGACTTTCGTCACAGACGCCGAATACCCCCGAGGGGTATCCTGAATACGAACGAAACGACCGGAGGACGGTTATGCCCATCTACGCCTACAAGTGCAAAAGCTGCGGGGAGCGGTTCGAGGCCATGCGCCGCATGTCCGACCGCGATGAAGAACTCTGCTGTCCCGCCTGCGGCCAGGACTACCCCCAGCGGGTGCTCTCCAACGTGTTCGCTTCCTCCGGCTCCGGGAGCGGGGGCGGCAGCGCGCCGGCCTTCCGCCCCACCTGAGGCGGCGGCTGCTGAGGCCGTGCGCTTCACGAGCGTTGTAACGTATACTGGAAACCGAGGAACCTGACCATGCCGATGGGCCGCAAGATGGCTTTGCTCGACTATAACGCCTGTCACCCGGACGCCTGTCCGGACGGCGTCTGCCCGGCCGCGGCCGCGTGTCCTTCCAAGCTGCTCAAGCAGGAGAAGCCGTTCGAGGC
>CAZOMF010000019.1:0-18902 GCA_964580635.1 uncultured Dehalococcoidaceae bacterium | reverse complement strand
CCACGCCCATGGGCAGGAAGTGCTCCACGCGGCAGGCGGCGATGCAGGCGTAGCAGCGTACGCACTTCGAAAGGTCTACGGCCATTCCCCATCTCGTCATTTGCGGTACCTCCTGCGTAGCTGAACGCGGTATTCCTTACGCATTCTGAAGATTATTATAGGCTATCGAATACGTAGCGTGCAACACTTTTCCTTAATTATATAGCGAAACGAGTATTTAAACAGTGACGCAGTTCACACTGTGACGGGGTTCACACATGGGAAATGCGAAATTTAGCCGTGGTGTTATTCTGAGGGAGCGCGCCGTGGAAAGATATTCGGAATACCGTTCATGCCATGTCCGGGTTTGGGGGAATGCCTGTTGATTAAACGCGGTTTGGCTTATCGCTTGTAACGCTCTTGCCACCATTCCGTGAACTGGTCCATGGAGCGTATATTATGTGCAAAAACGGCTTCATAAATATGGACCGATAAAAGAGTGCGCCCATACTCGGATGAGTGACAAACGGCGTCCTTGATTTCAAGGATGTGAAACCTGGCATCTTCCGTTAGCTTTTCCATCCATTGAACCCTGTCGGGTGAAGCACTCATGAATTCTTCAGGCCTGGCCGTCCACAGGTCGATTTTCCACAGCGGTCCTTCTTGAGGATAATTAAACTGGAGACCCCAATAGTGACCGGCATCGGGGAAGACTTTCTGGTGATGGTGGTATTCGTTAATACAGGAAAATTTCCAGACGAACGACACCTTTGCCAGCTTTAACCCGAACTCCCAGTGACGTTGCCAATCAGGTGATTCATCCGTCCTTTCAAAATCCAGGTCTCGCCACGTCATGGTATGCATCACGTAAGAACCCGCGGGCTTATATCCAGCCTCATTGATTGTTTCCCCAAGCCCGGTTTTAACCAACATGGTGTCAGCTTCAACGCGAATGCTCCGGTCAAGTTGAAATAGTTCTTCTCTGCTCTTTCCCATACACACGCCCCCATGGACTATGCTTGGCGATTATAGAACAAAGGGGATTAACGAAGTCAAATTGGTTTTGTCGAGAGATAACGGCACTGGTACCGGAATGGTTGAACGTCAACCCTTCACTCTTGCCCCGCGGCGATACGGCGCAGCGCGTCCCGGTCCAGCACGATGACCTTCCGCCGGGAGAGCCGGATGCCGCCCTGTTCCTCCAGCACCCGCAGCGAGCGGTTGACCATCTCCCGCGAGGCGCCCACCAGCCCGGCCAGGTCCTTCTGGGTCAGGTTGATGCCGGCGGTGAACTCCTCCCCGCCGAACCGCCCCAGGAACAGCTTGGCGAGCCGCGCCTGCACCTGCGAGGAGGAGAGGTCTTCCAGCAGGTTGGAGTCCCGCCGGATGCGGGCTGCCAGCGCCCGGATGACGTTCATCGTCACCGCCGGTTTCTCCGCCAGCACCTTCATGAGGTCGGTCCGGGTGATGCTGTACAGAACGACCGGTGTCAGCGACACCATGCCCGCCGCGATGGGCCCGCCGTCGAAGAGGGAGACGTCGTTGAGGGAATCCCCCGGCGGGGCGATGTGGAGCACCTGCTCCCGGCCGCCGGCGGACGTCTTGTAGACCTTGACGAGCCCGGATACGATGAAGTACAGCGAGTCCGAGCGATCCCCTTCGGAGAGGAAGTGGGTGCCCCTGGCGTAGTGGTGCTCGCTGAACAGGTGCCGCACCGCGTCCAGCTCCGCCTGCTCCAGCCCGGTGAAGTAGGCCATCGTCCCCAGGAGTTCGGTTTCAATCGCCATGTCGGTGCTCCGTTCCGTTATCATAGCGCACCGGCGGGCCGCCTGTCATCCACAGACGGACCGGGTTTGATTTTTACGGCCCGGCGGGTTGTATAATTGGGTCATACAAAAACGGGGCGGCCTTCATCACCAGCGATGCCAACCCGAGCGTACCTCAAACGGGAGAAAGAGAGGACGGAACGATGAACCAGGCACAGACAACTGTCACCGTCTCGGACGGACGGCTGGAAGGCGCTTTACAGGACGGCGTATACAGCTTCAAGGGCATTCCCTTCGCGGCGCCCCCGGTGGGGGACCGGCGCTGGCTGCCGCCGCAGCCCGTCGTACCCTGGTCCGGCGTTCGGCCGGCCAAAGAGTTCGGCGCCATCTGCGTCCAGCCCATCCCACTCATGCCGCCGCCGGGCATGGTGCCGGAGGACGAGCCCCAGTCCGAGGACTGCCTCTACCTGAACGTCTGGACGCCCGGCCTCGACGACGCCAGACGCCCCGTCATGGTCTGGATACACGGCGGCGCCTTCACCATGGGCTCCGGCTCTCAGTCGATGTTCGACGGCGCCGCCCTCGCCAGCAAGGGAAATATCGTGTTCGTCTCCATCAACTACCGCCTCGGCATGTTCGGCTTCCTCCGCCTGGCGGACGTGACCGGCGGGGCCGTTCCCGCCACCGGCGACGAGGGCCTGCTCGATCAGGTGGCGGCCCTTCAGTGGGTGAAGAAGAACATCAAGGCCTTCGGCGGCGATCCCGATAACGTCACCGTCTTCGGGGAGTCCGCCGGCGCTATGAGCATCGGCTGCCTCATGGCCATGCCCGTCGCCAAAGGGCTGTTCCAGAAGGCCATTCTGGAGAGCGGTGTCGGCAGCACCGCCATCCCCAAAGAGCGGGCGAACGAGGTGGCCGCCCAGCTTGTAGAAAACCTCGGCGTGGACCCGCACGATGCCGCCGCCCTGCGCCATGTCACCCCGGAGCAGCTCCTCGATGCGGACGAGAAGCTCCGCCAGCCCCGCGCGCCCGGGGAGGCGGTGCGCCTCACGGCCATCGCGCCGGTCATCGACGGCGCGACCATCCCGGACGTTACCAACGAGATGGCGAAAAAGGGCGCGGCGAAGGATATCGTCGCCATCGTCGGCACCAATCTCGACGAGTACCGTCTCTTCGCGATGATGGAGCCGCCGGAGTTCAAACTGGACGACGCCGCCCTCACCAAGCGGCTGGGCGAGTTCCTGAAGACCGAGGATATCCCGCGTATCGTCGCGGTCTACCGGAAGTCCCTGGAAGGTCGCGGCGAGTCCGCCGATAACCGCAATATCTGGTCGGCCATCCAGACGGACATGATGTTCCGCAACCCGGCCGTCGGACTGCTGGAGGCCCAGACGGCCCACGGACAGAAGGTCTACAGCTACCTGTTCACCTGGCGCAACCCGGACGGGAATCCGCTCGGGTCGTGCCACGCGCTGGAAATAGGCTTCGTCTTCGGGCGCCACGAGCCGCTTTTCTGCGGTACCGGCCCGGACGCGGACCGGCTCTCGGAGTGTATCCAGGACGCCTGGCTCAGCTTCGCCCACCACGGCGACCCGAGCGGCGAGTGTCTGGGCCAGTGGCCGCCGTACGGTACCGAGCGGAACACCATGCTGCTGGGAAAGGACAGCCGCGTGGAAGCCGCCCCGTACGACGACGTCCGCGCCATCTGGAGCACGGTCACCGTCAAGAAGTCCCCGATGCCGTAGGGAAAAATGTCACTCCGAGCCCCGATGAATCGGGGGTGAGAATTCCGATGGGGTGGCGCGGCCTCCCCACCGACGGACGACCGAAGCATATCGTCTCATAGCAGGGACGAGATCTTTCGTCAGCCTGTGGCTGACTCAGGATGACAGACCACGCGGGGCGTTAGACCGGCTCTATCCACACGTCGAGCACCGCCGGCCGGCCGTTCCTGACCTCCTTGAGGCACTCCTTGAGTGCCGGCATAAGCTCGTCCGGGTCCTTGACGGTACGCCCGTAGGCGTGGCAGGCCACCGCCACGGCGGCGTAGTCCGGCGGGTTGGTGATGTCCGCGCCCATATTGTCCACGTCGTACTTCTCGCGGAAGAGCCCCTTTATCGCGCCGTATCCCTGGTTGTTGAAGATGACGGCTAAAAACGGCGCGTGGTAGAAGCTGGCCGACCAGAAGGTGGATTCCGGGCAACCGTAGATGAAGGCCCCGTCGCCCATGAGACTGATAACGGTCTTGTCCGGCGCGCCGAGCTTGACCCCGAGCCCGGCCCCGTTCGCCCAGCCGATGCACCCGCCCGCGCAGGAGAACAGCGTCCCCGGTTTGGGGCGGCGCACCTGGTGCTGCACGATAGATGCCGGCGAGATGGTCTGGTTCACCACGAGCGTGTCCTCGTCAATAACCTCGTCGATACAGTGGCTCAGCCAATGGGCGGAGATGGGCTTCTTGTTGGATTGGTTGGCGGCCGTTTTCGCCCACTCGTCGGCCAGCTTGCGGTGCTCCCCGGTATAGCGTTTCACCCGCGTCGCGATGGCGTTCGCCTGCGCCGAGGTCCGCATCTCCTCGATGATATCGAGCAACGCCGGTACCGCCTTACGAGAGTCCGCCCGGATGGCGAGGTCCGGCACGTGGTTCCAGAGCGGCACGCCCTTCTTGACGATGTCGACGTCGATGTGGGCCACCTTGACGTTCCCGGCGAGCGGGGAGGGCGGCGCGGCGTAGTGCATATCGTAGTCGATGAACAATATGAAGTCCGCGGCCGATACGAGCGGGTTCCCGAGGCCGCGGGCCGTCGGCAGCAGCGCCGCCAGCGGGTGGGTGTTGGGAAAGTTGACCCGGATGTCCCCGCCGAGCACCCGGGCTCCAGCCGTTTCCGCCAGCTTGACGAGCGCCGGCACCGTCTCCGGGTTGCGGCCGAGGTAGGTCGTCATGATAAGCGGGTCCTGCGCCGCCAGCAGCATGTCGGCTACTTTCTTGAGATCGGCCGGGTCTGCCTGGGGCGGCGCTTCCCGTACCACCTCCGGCGCCGGGACCGCGTCCGCGTCCTTGTTCCAGAGGAGCGTCCGGGGCAGGTTGAGGTAGACCGGGCCGTACGGCTCCGTCGTGGCGATACGGAAGGCCTCGTTGAGCACCGTGGCCAAGTCCTCGCCGGCGGTCATCTCGTGGTCCCACTTGACGAAGTTGCGGATCATGCAGTTCTGGTCGAAGGCGTCGCCCCGCCAGGTGGTGCGCTGCTGCGGCCCCTGGTTCTCGGTGAAGAAGACGACCGGCACGCGCCCCCACTGGGCGTTGTGGAGCGACCCGCCGAGCTGGAGCACCCCGAGCTCGGAGTGCACCGAGACCACCTGCGGCTTGCCCGTCGCCATGTAGTTGCCGTGGGCCGCCGTCATGGCCACGAACTCGTCGAGGCAGAGGATGCTCCGAGGGCACGTCTGCCCGAGCGCCCGGTAGGCCGCGATGGTCTCCAGGAAGGGCACATTGTCGATGCCCGGGTTGAAGAACACGTGCTCCACGCCGTAGGCGTTCATCACGTTGATGAGGGTCTGTATCGTGCCGTAGTTTTCCATTTTTCTCCCTCCTCTGCACCGGGAGTGGTATGGGTTTTTACCGGCCGGTCGCCTAGTAGGTGCCGTACTCGCGAGCGGCTTCCAGCATGGCCTTCAGGTTCTCGATGGAGCCTTTCTCCGCCTGGGCGCCGGCCGCCAGGATGTAGCCGCCGCCGGGCGCGCACGTCTCGATGAGCTTGCGGCAGTACTCCTTCACCTGGGACGGCGTGCCGGTCACGATGAGTGAGGTCGGCACGTTGCCGGCGATGCAGCACTTGTCCCCGAGGGCCTTCTTGGCCTTGCCCATGTCCGTCTTATCGAACAGCCAGGATACCGTCCCCTTGGGGAACTCGTTGACCACGTCGAGCCGCGTCTCATAGGCGCCCTCGGCGAAGAGGTTCACCTGGATGCCCTCGTCGATGAGCGCGTTGATGACGGCCCGGAGCGACGGCCAGTAGAACTTTTTGAAGTGCTCGTCGGACGTCCGCGCCCTTGTGGAGCGGGAAGGTGACGATGTGTCCCTTGATGCGGTCCACCATGGCGATGGTCTGCTCGATGGTGAAGGTGGTCACCACGTCGATGGCGGCCAGCAGCTTGTCCGGGCAGCGCCGCATGTCCATAATAATGCCCTTGGTGCCCCGCAGCGTATCGCCGACGGTATCGAACGGTGCCTTGGCCATGCCGCCCCGCATCCCGGGGTAGCCGGCGGAAATGGTCTTCTGGGTGAACGGCCCGATCACTTTCATGAACTCGTTGAGCTCGTTGCCGGCGGCTTTCAGGGTATCGAGCGAGGCCTGCATGTCCGGCCGTCCGAACGGCGCGAAGTACATCCCCGGCGCCTCGATGATGGTGGTGAAGGAGTTGAGCTGCGCCCACGGCTTGAAAACGTCGAAGATGCGCGGCATGTAGGTCCGCATCCAGAAGTCGGACGGATTGTCGATGAGCTTGTCGTACTCGTCGACGGTCATGTACTCGCCCTCGACGAACTGGATGCCCTCGGCGTTCTTGTCGAGCCCGCCTCCCGGCCACTTGTAGAGCTTGTAGCCGATGAGGTCGTACACCCGCCCGGGGAAGATCATGCCCGGCGTGCCGAGGTTGTCGGCCTCGGGTATCTGTGCGTTGAACTTCTCCCAGGCCGCCACGGCCTTGTGGTAGTCGTACGAGCACTCGTAGTAGTTGCCGCCGTAGAGGAAGGCCGGCATCGAACCGATGGGCAGGCTTACCGGGACGCGGTCCGGCTGCTCCACGTTGTAGACCTTCATCATACGTGTCACACGCTCTTTGTAGGCCTGCTCCGCCGCGGGGCTGTCGAAGGTCACCCCCTCCGGCTCAAGCCACCACCGGAACCGCTCGGCGCGCTTCTCCTGGGGCGTCATTTCGGACCACTGTTTCTCGGGCATGTTGTTCTCCTGTCGTGCGATTGCCGGGACGGACTATGGGTCCCGGCGGACCGGGAGGCGTGACCGGCTGGCAACAGTATACCAGTGCCTCCGGGCCATTTCAAAGCCCGCGCCCGGCCCATGTTTGACCCCGTAGCAATGTTCCAGTCGTCCTGAGTCCGCCAGGCGGACGAGGGAACCCGGGGCCGGGTGGCGTGACCCTCACCCACCCCGGGATTCTTCGGTCACCCGCCTGCGGCGGGCTCGCTCAAAATGACATGGGAATATGGACGTTTGACCCCGCCGCGGGCGCTCCCTATAATGTGGTACAGTCCGGTCATCTCGAAAGGAGCGCGTCATGGCAGGCGGCTACATGGGCAAACTTCTGTTCGTCGATCTCACCAGGGGTGAGTTGCGGGAAGAACCCGTCGACGAGCAGCTGGCGAAGGACTACATCGGCGGCTACGGCCTCGGCGCCCGTATCCTCTACACCCGCCAGAAGGGCGGCGTGGACCCCTTCGGTCCGGAGGCGCACCTCGGCTTCATGACCGGGCCGCTCACCGGCACGCCGGCCACCTTCGGGGCACGCTACTGCGTCGTCGGTAAATCGCCGCTCACCGGCGGCTGGGGAGACGCCAACTCCGGCGGCTTCTTCGGTCCCTACATGAAGTTCGCCGGGTACGACGGCGTCTTCGTCACCGGTATCTCTCTCAGGCCCGTCTACCTCCTCCTTGATAACGACACGGCCTCCCTCCACGATGCCTCCTCCCTCTGGGGCAGGGGCACCTACGAGACGGAGGACACTTTAGAAGCAGAGTACGGCAAGGACTCCCGCGTCTGCTCCATCGGCCCCGCCGGCGAGAAGCAGTCCCTCATCGCCTGTATCATGACCAACAAGGGCGACGCCGCCGGGCGCTCCGGCCTCGGCGCGGTGATGGGCTCCAAAAAGCTCAAGGCCGTCGTCGTCCGCGGCACCATGAGTGTGCCCCTCGCGGACGCGGCCGCCGCGAAAAAGCTCCGGCAGGAGCAGATGGCCGAGGACAAGGAGTTCATGGCGGGCTTCCACGTCTACGGCACCGGCGGCCACGCCGGCGTCTCGGCCCACTCCGGGGATACCCCGGTCAAGAACTGGGGCGGCATCGGCGTGAACGATATCCCGGACGTGGACGGCCTCGGCGGCGACATCGTCATCTCCAACCTCGATCACCGCAAAGGCTGCTGGCATTGTCCCGCCGCCTGCAAGGGTGCCCTCAAGGCGGGCACGAAATACCCGTACCCGGCCGGCAACCACCGGCTGGAGTACGAGACGCTCGGCGCCTTCGGGGCCAACTGCGCCAACACGGACGTCGAGTCCATCAATATGGCCTCCCACCTCTGCAACGACTACGGCATGGACACCATCTCCGCCGGCTCCGTCGTCGCCTTCGCCATGGAGCTCTACGAGCACGGCATCTTGACGAAGGAAGACACCGGCGGTCTCGAATTGAAGTGGGGCGACCCCGACGTTGTCGTCACCCTCACCGAACAAATGGTCAAGAGGGAAGGCATCGGTGATGTCCTTGCCGACGGCGTGGCCGCGGCTACGAAGAAGATAGGCAAGGGCGCCGAGGAATACTCCGTTCACATCGGCGGGCAGGAGCTCGGCATGCACGACCCCAAGGCGTCCTTCTTCGGCGGCGTCAACACCATGGCCATGTACCACATGGACGCCACCCCCGGCCGCCACACCACCGGCTTCGGTCCGTCCCAGTTCATGAAGTACGCGGACAGCGCCGCCGGCCTCTGCATGCACGGCAGCATTCCCGGCAACCAGGAGAAGTACCTGGTCGGCTTCCTCAAGGCGGTCACCGGCTGGGACCGCTCCCTGGATGAGATAAAGGAGTGCGGTGAACGCATTGCCATCCTGCGGCACTGCTTCAGCTTGCGGGAAGGGGACAACCCGCTCCAGCGGTTCGTCCATCCGCGCATCCCCGGTATCCCGCCGCAGGCGGACGGTCCGCTCGCCGGGGTGACACGGAACGTGGACGCCCAGGCCTACTGGAACCTCGGCGCCCTCGACTGGGACATGGTCACCACCAAGCCGAGCCTGGAACGGCTGGAGAAGCTCGGCATCACGGACATCGCCGGGGAGCTCTGGCCGCCCGAGCAGCGTCCCGGCTACGTCGGCCCTAACGTGGACTAGCTGTCACTTCGAGGGAGCGAAGCGACTGGAGAATCCGTGGGCGGGGTGGTATCTCCGCACCCGGTGCCGGGCCCCTTACATGACATAATAAAAGGGCGCGCTACGATTACATCGTAGCGCGCCGCGCAGCGTTACTGATAAAGGGAAGTGGCGACCCCGGGGGGATTTGAACCCCCGATCTCCACCGTGACAGGGTGGCATGTTAGACCGCTACACCACGGGGCCGCGGGTGGGCCGACGGGACATTCCCGCCGCCTCAAAATGCTCTTAAAGTCTAGCAAAGCGCTCCCGCCTTGTCAAGATTCCGGCGGCCGCGCCCGGGTTACGATATTGTTAAGCCGCTACCCGTATGGTATAATGGTCTTAAATATTGTCTCGTAAGGATACCGGACGTGGCGAAAAAGAAAGAAGACCAGACTGCTGCGGCAGTTGATTCCAGGCTCGGCGAGTACGAACTTGTCTACATCCTCAAGCCGGACGTCGCCGACGAGGACCTGGAAGCCCGCGTGGAAACCATAAACCAGTTCATCACGGCCCGGGAAGGCGTCGTGGATGACGTCCAGAAGTGGGGCAAGCGCAAGCTCGCCTATGTTATCAAGCACCAGCTCGAAGGCAATTACGTCCTGACGCGGTTCAAGCTGGGTCCCTCCCGGTGCAAGGAGCTGGACCAGTCCCTCAGGATCTCGGAAGACGTACTCCGGCACCTCCTGATCAAGGTTGGCAGTTAGGTAAAGCGGGGCGCGCATCGCGGGCCCTGCGGGGAGGAGCACAGGATATGCCGAGTCTCAACAAGATCATCATCATCGGGAATACCGGGCAGGAACCCGAGATGCGGTTCACCCCCAACGGCAAGCCGGTCACGTCCTTCTCGGTCGCCACCAACTGGATGTATACCGATCAGTCCGGCGAGCGCCGCCAGGAGACGGAGTGGTTCAGCGTCGTCGCCTGGAACCGCCTCGCCGAGCAGTGCAACCAGTTCCTCGCCAAGGGGAAGCTGGTCTACGTGGAGGGACGCCTCCACACGCGGAACTGGGAAGGCCAGGACGGCCAGACCCACACCCGCCTGGAGGTCATCGCCAATCGGGTCATCTTCCTTGACCGGAAGGGCACCGGCACCTTCGGCGATGAGCGCGGTGAGGAAACCGGCGTCGCGGACATCGAGCCGGAAGACCTGCCGTTCTGAACGAGAGCATAACGAAGTAAGATACAGAGGAAAACATGACGCAATCGAGACCCCCCAGACGGAGAACGGGCCGCCGCTACGTGCCCAAGCGCAAGGTCTGCTTCTTTTGCCGTGACAAGGTAAAGTACATCGATTACAAAGAGCCGTCCGTGTTGCGGCCCTATATTTCGGACCGGGGCAAGATTTCCCCGCGGCGCAAGAGCGGTAACTGCGCCAAACACCAGCGCGCTCTCGCCACCGCCATCAAGCGGGCCCGGCACCTGGCGCTGCTGCCGTTCGTGGCGGAACACGTCCGGCAGACCGGCGGCGTCGGCATCAGGAACTAGTCTGCTGCAAAACCGCCTCGTTCCCACGAACGTGGTCAGATAACAGGGAGTTGACGTGGCAACCAAACGAACTTGGCAACCGAAACAGATCCCGAGAAAGCGCGAGCACGGGTTCTTAAAGAGAATGAGCACGCGGGGCGGCCGGGCCGTCCTCAAGGCCAGGCGCCTCAAGGGCCGGCATCGCCTGACCGTGGTCTAGCCGCCGTTCCGGCCGGCCCGGGGCTGGTGCCGTGAAGGGAGAGCAGTACCTCACCAGGAATGCGCAGTTCCAGGCTGTTTATGATGGCGGCAGGACGTGGGCCAACAAGCACATCGTGCTCAAGGTCATGCGCAATGAGCTCGAAATTTCCCGGTACGGCTTTACCGTGAGCCGCCGGGTCGGCAAGGCCGTCGCGCGGAACCGCGTCAAGCGCCGGCTGCGGGAGATAGTCCGCGGGACCGGCCTGAAACCGGGCTGGGACTTCATCATCATCGCCCGGTCAACGGCGGCCGGGGCGGAGTACGGCGAGCTGGCCGGGTCGGTCCGGAACGGACTGGGCCGCGCCGGCATCATGGCAGGGGGTCAATGAAGGCGTTAGCCGTACGGCTGATTAAACTGTACCAGAACACGTGGTCACGGGTGGCGGCGCCGTCCTGTCGCTTCCAGCCCACCTGCTCGGCTTACACTATCGAGGCCATCGAGAAGTTCGGCATTTTTAAAGGCATATACCTCGGCGCCCGGCGCATCGCCCGATGCCACCCCTTGAACCCGGGCGGCTACGACCCGGTACCCTGAACCCGCTGTACGGCCGCGCGGCCGCGAGGAGTGACAAGTGGATACCAGGAAATTGTGGAAAAGAGGCCGCCTCGTCCTGTTCGGCGGTCTCGTTATTGCCATCGGTCTGGTCTCGCTCGGCTGCGTCAAGGGCCTCGCTCCCATCGGCTGGTCCGGCGGCGCCGTGGAGAACGGGAAGATTTACGTCGGCGCCCATGACAGCACCCTTACCTCCGTCAATTTGGCCGATAACAGCCGCCAGAAGGGCGAGGTTCTCAAGGCGGCCGCCCAGGGCGGGCTCTTCGGCTGCAACGCCGCGTACGGTGGCGGCTGCTCCGCCGCGGCCGGGGTCGCCATCTACGGAACTCCCGCTTTCTCGGATAACCTCGTCTACATCGGCGGCTACAACGGCAAGGTCTACGCCTACAACGCGGACACCCTCGCCTCCCGCTGGGTTTACCCGCGGGACGGCTTTATCAAACCTATCGTCGGCGCCGTCGTCACGGACGGCAGCCAGCTCTACTTCGGTGATTCCTCCGGGACCGTCTACGCCCTCAGCGCCGATACCGGTGACCTCGTGTGGTCGTACCAGACCGGCGACAAGGTCTGGGGCACCCCCGACGTCGTGGACGGCACCGTCTACATCGGCTCTTTCGATAAGAAGCTCTACGCCTTCAACGCCGCCGACGGTACCGTCAAGTGGACCTTCGAGTCCGGCGGTTCCTTCATCGCCAAACCGCTCGTCGAGAACGGCGTCGTATACGTCGGCGCGTTCGACCGTACCTTTTACGCCATCGATGCCGCCACCGGGCAGCAGAAGTGGTCGTACTCAGGCGGCAACTGGTTCTGGAGCCCGGCCGTCTCCATCGGCGATACCGTCTACGCGCCCTGCCTCGATGGCAAGGTCTACGCTCTCAACATGAGTGACGGCTCGCTCGTCACCAGCTATGATACCAAGGACACGATTCCCTCCGGCACGGCCCTCGACGGCACCTCCCTCATCGTCGCCGGCGAGAGCGGCGCGATCCACAAGATAGACACCGTCACCGGCCAGATGACGACCCTGACCACGCTGGACAAGGCCACTATCGACGGCCCCGTCCTCATCTACGACGGCAATATTTACATCCAGGAGACCAGCAATCAGCTCGCCAAGGTGGACGCGACGACCGGCGCGGTCACTTTTATTCCGCTGTCGGGCTAGGAGCGAGGAATTTGGACATCTGGAAGCTGATAATCCAGCAGCCGCTCATCAACATCCTGATAGTGATGTCCCACTACCTGGGCAACTTCGGCGTGGCCATTATCATCCTTACCATCCTCATCAACCTGGCCATGCTGCCCCTCACCCTCAGCCAGATACGCTCCTCCAAGGCCATGCAGGACCTCCAGCCCAAGCTGGCCGACCTCCAGAAGAAGTTCGGCAAGGACCGGCAGCGTCTCGCCAAGGAGCAGATGAACCTCTACAAGACGGCGGGGGTGAAACCGGCCGGCTGCGCCTTCACCCTCATCATCCAGATGCCTATCTGGATCGCGCTCTACCAGGCCATTATCCTGGCGCTGGCCGTCGCCCCGGAAGGCCTGCTCAGCCTGTCCAAATACCTCTACTCCTGGAACGTCGTGTTCAGCGCCCTACCGCTCGGCAACAGCTTCCTCGGCATGGACCTGGGTACCTCGAATTTTATTCTGGCGTTCCTCGTCGGCGCCACTATGTGGGTCCAGCAGAAGATGAGCATGACCACCGTGTCATCGGACCCCAAGCAGTCCTCGCAGACGCAGATGATGCTCTGGATGATGCCGATGATGTTCGGCATTATCTCGCTCTCAGTGCCGGCCGGACTCTCGCTCTACTGGGCGGCCAACAGCGTCGCCCGCATCTTCCTCCAGTACCGCATCACCGGCTGGGGCGGCCTCGTGAAACAGCCCTCTCAGGCTGAGCCCGGGCAGAAATATCTCAAGTTCGATGCCGCCGCGGAAAAGAAGGCCGAGTCGGAGACTTCGGCGGATATCGTCGTCACGGATACCGTCGATGGCGATAAGCCCCTCAAGCCGAAGAAGTCCCGCTACCAGCCGGGCAAAGAGCGACAGCAGCGCCGACGCAAGAATACGTGAACGCCGCTGAAAGGTATGACATAGCATGAAACTACCGGAACAACAGCTCCGGGTCTACGAGAAGACCCGCGATGTGCTGGAAACACTGCTCGACCTCATGGACCTCGACGCCCGGGTCTCCCTTTCGGAGGCTTTTACCGTCGTCGATGACGATGGCGAAGGCGCCTCCGTCGGTCTCAACATCGAGGGTGACGACCTCGGTATCCTCATCGGGCGTCGCGGCCAGACGATGCTCTCCCTCCAGCACATTCTCCGGCTCATCGTCTCCTCTGCCAACGAGACCAAGATGCCCATCGTCGTCGACGTGGAAGGCTACAAGGAACGCCGCTGCGAAGGCCTCCGTAACCTCGCCTTCCGCCTGGCGGACCAGGTGACCGCCCGCAAGTCATCGTTCGCCATGGAGCCGATGCCCGCCTTCGAGCGCCGCATCATCCACCTGGCCCTAGCCGACCACCCGGACGTCCTCACCGAGAGCTCCGGCACCGGCGAGGCGCGCAAGGTCGTGATTATCCCCAAACAGCTCCCCGGGTATTGATTCCGGGATTTTCATGTGTTAACATAAAGCTGAAAAGCGTTGACGGAGAAGAGTAGGGTGGGAACGGACTGAGCAGCGAGCCTGGTACGGTGAGAGCAGGCAGGACCGCCCCCTGAAAATCCCTCCCGAGCTGCCAACCGAATGGTCAGATGAAAAAGACCGAGTAGGCTTGGCCGGGTTCGGCGGCCGTGACACCGCCGGGAGCATGAATACGTGCTCCGCCGAGCGTCCGCCTTTGGCGGAAAGATGGGTGGTACCGCGGGATTTTTACAGTCTCGTCCCATTGGGACGGGGCTTTTTTATTACCTTAAATTCCCGTCGGAAAAAGGACTGCATACTACTGGCCGCGGAGTGCCAGCCACGAGGTAATGAAAAAATGTTCGAACCGGTTAACAGCAGGGTCAGCCTGCCCGAGATGGAAGAAACCGTCATGAAGGAGTGGCGGCGGGCCGATATCTTCAAAAAGAGCGTCGAGGACCGCCGGGGCGGCCCGCGCTTCGTCTTTTACGAGGGGCCTCCCTTCGCCAACGGCAGCCCCGGCATCCACCACGTCCTCGCCCGGGTCTATAAGGACGTCATCGTCCGCTACAAGACCATGAAGGGCTACTACATCCCCCGTATCGCCGGATGGGACACTCACGGCCTCCCGGTGGAGCTGGAGGTGGAGAAGAAGATCGGCGTGTCCTCCAAGCCGGAGATCGAACGCTACGGCATCGACAAGTTCAACAAAATGAGCCGCGAGAGCGTCTTCACCTACGTCAACCAGTGGAACGCCCTCACCGAGCGCATCGCCTACTGGGTGGACCTTGATCACGCCTACAAGACCATGGACAACGGCTACATCCAGTCCGTCTGGTGGGCCCTCAAGCAGATGTGGGACCGGGGCCTCGTCTACCGCGGCTATCGTGTCACGCCCCACTGCCCCCGCTGCGGTACCTCGCTTTCTTCCCACGAGGTTTCCCAGGGCTACCAGGAGGACACCGAGGACCCCTCCGTCTACGTCCGCTTCCGCATCGACGGCGGACGGCTCGCCGGCGTCCCGGAGAACGATAAGCCCACCTGGCTGCTGGCTTGGACGACCACACCCTGGACCCTCCCCGGCAATACCGCCCTCGCCGTCGCCGCGGACGCCGAGTACATCGTCCTGGAGAACGACCGGGAGTACCTGATACTGGCTAACCGCCTCGCCGGCACGCTGGACCTTGACGGCTACACCCGCGTGACGACGCTCGCCGGGCAGGACCTCGTCGGGACGCGCTACGTGCCGCTCTACAACCCGCACGAGTACGGCGTGCCGCGCTTCCGCTTCACCGAAGGCGCCACCCTCGTCGAGCAGGCGCCGGACCCGGAGCTCCGCTACCGCGTCATCGCCACGGACTTCGTCACCATGGACGACGGTACCGGTATCGTCCACGTCGCCCCGGCCTTCGGCGAGGTGGACTATGAGGCCGGCCGGACCTTCCAGCTCGATTTCGTCCAGCAGGTGGACCTCCAGGGCAACCTTACCGGCAGCTACCCCTGGGGCGGTTCCTTCATCAAGGAGGCGGACCCGGCCATCATAAAGGACCTGGAAGCCCGCGGCCAGATGTTCCTCGCCGGCACCATCAGGCACACTTACCCTTTCTGCTGGCGCTGCGACGCCCCACTCGTCTACTACGCTAAGGAAACGTGGTACATCCAGACGACCGCCGTCAAGGAGCAGATGCTCGCCAACAACGAGCAGGTGAACTGGTACCCGCCCCACATCAAGAAGGGGCGCTTCGGGGACTGGCTCCAGAACAATATCGACTGGGCCTTCGCCCGCGAGCGCTACTGGGGTACGCCGCTGCCCATCTGGCGCTGCGAGTCCTGCAGCCACGACGAATGTGTCGGCAGCCTGGAAGAGCTTTCGGGCAAGCCCGGCCTGTCGCCGGAGACGGTGCGGGACAAGCTGTCGCCCGGCGGCGAGCTGGACCTCCACCGCCCCTACATCGACGAGGTTACCTTCGATTGTCCCTCCTGCGGCGCCGCCATGAAGCGCACCCCGGAGGTCATGGACTGCTGGTTCGATTCGGGCTCCATGCCCTTCGCCCAGCTCCACTACCCGAACGAGAACAAAGAGCTCTTCGATACCGAGGCCGGCCAGGCCGAGTATATCTGCGAGGCCATCGACCAGACCCGCGGCTGGTTCTACACGCTCCACGCCATCTCCACCATGCTCTTCGACCGCCCCGCCTTCAGGAACTGCATCTGCCTGGAGCTCGTCCTGGACAGCCAGGGCAAGAAGATGAGTAAGAGCCGCGGCAATGTCGTCGAGCCCGGCGAGGTTATCTCCAAATACGGCGCCGACGCCCTCCGCTGGTACTGCCTCACCGGCGCGCCGCCCGGCATGGTGCGCCGCTTCGATACCAAACAGGTCGCGGATGTCAACCGCCAGCAGATGATGACGCTCTGGAACGTGTATTCGTTCTTCGTCATGTACGCCAACATCGACGGCTTCACCCCCACGACCGATACCTTCGATGCGCCGGCCGCCGAGCTCGACCGCTGGATACTCTCCGAGCTCCATCAGCTTGTCCGGGACGTTACCGCCTCCTTGGACGGCTACAACCCGACCGACGCCGGACGCCGGATAGAGACCTTCATCGACGGCCTCTCCAACTGGTACGTGCGTCTCTCCCGCCGCCGCTTCTGGAAGAGCGAGAACGATACCGATAAGCTCTCCGCCTACAACACGCTCTATACCTGTCTGGTAACTCTCGCCAAGGTGATGGCGCCTTTCGCCCCCTTCCTCGCCGAGGAGCTGTACCGGAACCTGGTGTGCAGCGTCTCGCCGGGCGCGCCGGAGAGCGTTCACCTGACGGATTTCCCTGTGGCTGTTGAGTCGCTCATCGATACCGACCTCGCCGAGGCCAACCGTCTCGCCATGAAGGTCTGCTCGATGGGCCGGGCCGCCCGCAGTCAGGCGAAGATAAAGGTGCGCCAGCCGCTCGCGGAGCTCCACGTCGGCACTGCCTCGGAGCGGGAGAAACGCTCGCTTCATCGCGTCGCCCCCCTCATCGTCGAGGAGCTGAACGTCAAGGAGCTGTACGACGAGTCACCGGACAATGTGGCGCTGCTGGCCGCCAAACAGTTCCAGGTGGTGACTGAGGGCGCCAACATCCTGGCCCTCGCCACCTACCTGACGCCGGAGTTGGAGGCGGAGGGCGCCGCGCGCGAGATCGTCCACAAGGTCCAGGGCATGCGCCGCGCCGCCGGCTACGAGATCGCCGACCACATCGTTTTCTACTTCGAATCGGACGCCTTCCACGTCCAGACTGTCTCGGCATTCGCGGACTACATCCGGCAGGAGACCCTTGCCATCGATATCATCGAAGGCGTTCCGGAGGATGCGGACCAGCGGGCGGAGATGCGGCTGGCCGGCTACCCCCTCACGCTCGGGGTGAAGAAGGCGGTATAGCTGCCCGTCGAAAACAGCGAGGCGCGGGCCGTTCGGCCCGCGCCTCGTGCTTATTTTACTTCGTATGCCAGCCCTAGCCTGAGCCGGACGCCGTCGGCGCCGGGCTGGCTATCGGCGTAATGGTGGTAGTGGTCTCCTTGCCGTTCCGGTTGTAGCCGATGCTGAGCGGCTGCCCGATCTCCGCCTGGTAGAGCACCTTGGTCAGCTCGTTGAGCGTCGTGACCGTGCTGCCGCCGAGCTGGGTAATGATATCCCCGGACTTGAGCCCGGCGTCCGCCGCCGGTGAGCCGGCCACCACGCCCCGCACCAGCACGCCGGAGTCGGTGCTGAGCCGGTAGTAGCTCGCTACCATGCTGTCCACCGTGATGAGCCCCTGCACACCGAGGAACGGCCGCGTGACGTAGCCGTTGGTGATGAGCTGGTTGATGATGGGAACGGCGCTCTCGCTGGGGATGGCGAACCCGGTCGCTTCCGCGCCCGTTTCGACGATCTTGGCGTTCGTGATGCCGATGACCTGGCCGGAAAGGTTGACGAGCGGTCCGCCGCTGTTGCCCGGATTGATGATGGCGCTCGTGTCGATGAGGTTGTAGAGCGCCTGGTCGGTGCTGATGTCGAGCGTTACCCCGAGCTGGCTCACGATGCCCACCGTGGCCCGGATGCCCATGCCGAGCGAGTTCCCGATGGCCACGACCCACTGCCCGACCTTGAGGTTCGTGGAGTCGCCGATCTTCAGGGCCGGCAGCCCGGTGGCGTCGATGTGGAGAATGGCCAGGTCATTGATGGTGTCCGCCTTGACGGTGGAGGGATCGACACTGAAGGTGCGCCCGTCGTCGAGTGTCACGGAGATGGTCGTGGCCCCGTCGACGACGTGGTTGTTGGTGACGATGGTGCCGTTTGAATCGAGTATCCATCCGGAGCCAGCGGCCTGCTCGGTGCTCTGCTGGCCGAAGAACCCGGTTACCGGCACCTGGGTGTTGATGACGACAACCGACGGCTTCACCAGCGCCACCACGGATTCGATGTCCGGCAACGGATCGCTGCCCGGCGCGAATGACGCCGTCCCGGTAATACTGCCTGACGGCGATTGTGTTACGGTGGGGGTTTGGGTAGTGGTGACGGTGGCGGTTGCGCCCGGCGCGGTCGTCGCCACGGTCTGGGTGACGGGGGGAGTGCTTCCCGTGGTCGTGGTCGTCAAGCCGGTGCAGCCGGAAATAAGTCCGGTCACGACGACCAGCGCCAGGATGAGCGTCAGGACGAGGAGCTTAACGTGTTGTTTCATCAGCGGCTTTCCGACGGGTGGTTACTACCAGTCTACGCGTCCAATATTAACAAATTGTGAAGAATAAAGCATCCGCTCTCTCCGTCATTCCGGCGAAGGCCGGAATCTATCATCGGCATTCAACGTCATTAAGAGGGAGCGCCGCGATCGAAGCAATCCACCCTCCGTCACTCCCGTACCGGTCTGTCATCTCCCTTTGTAAAGGGAGACAGAGAGGGTTTTTCACCCAGCCGATGCAAGAAAGAAAAAGCCCCTCCGCCATATGGCGGAGGGGCCTCCGAGTAGAACGTGACCGTAAGGCTAGAGCCCGGCCGGGATCTCCGGCAGGTGCGCCAGCGCTTCCTTCACCTTGTCTTCGGGGTAGGCGTAGTCGGAGAGCTGGCCGGCCAGGTAGGCCTGGTAGGCCGCCATGT
>CAZOMF010000018.1:0-18918 GCA_964580635.1 uncultured Dehalococcoidaceae bacterium | reverse complement strand
AGCTCAAGAGTTGAACTTGGCGATTGATCTGGTCCTCAACCGCGGGAATAGGGATCTGTCACGCGGTGAAGCTTTAACGTGCCTTGCCCGCAACTATTGACTCTTCGAACCGAGGAAACCTGATGATTGATAAGTCGTTCGGCGAAAAGCTGGCCTGGTTTAAACAGAACGAAAAACCTGAGGTAGTACTAATTGTCGCCGAGAACCCAGACCTCGTAAAAATTGTGATTGCCTGGCCAAGCCTTGATGTGCATCGTCCCGATAGTTTTAGTACCTATTCCAGTACGAATGAGATTGAAGCGTGGGAGTGGCTATGGGCAAATACCGTCTATAATATGAAAAAGCTGAAAGAGATCATCGGGGTCCATCTCGGGGATATGGTGCTTGAGGACAAGCTTAAACGGCTGATCAACAACCGGATAATATATCCGGACGGAACCGCCAACTCATATGTGGAGAGGTATCTTCGGGAGAAAGTCATTCACCTGTTCGAGACACGATCAATAAGAACGGCGAAACAGTGAATCAAAACGTGCTCGCGTTATGGGAATAGCCCTCATAAGCCCTTGGTCGCCGGTTCAAATCCAGCCGC
This sequence comes from uncultured Dehalococcoidaceae bacterium, assembly GCA_964580635.1. Classification (GTDB taxonomy): domain Bacteria; phylum Chloroflexota; class Dehalococcoidia; order Dehalococcoidales; family RBG-16-60-22; genus DAOUEG01. Next base: position 18,326 of record CAZOMF010000018.1, on the reverse strand, counting down.
TGCCAGTACTTTTTACGCGCGGAATGTGTCGTTTTCACGTACTTGTCAACTCCCCTTACACAATTTTTCTTGACACTCCGATGCCAACCTTAAAAAAATCGGAGAGTTAAGACAGGGGAGTCGACGTATCTTCCTAAAACAATGCTTCGCTTAACAATCACCCTGAACGCCCGGCTAATTCCTTATTTATTCCTCTATAAATATTTCAGCCTTGTGCAAATCTTTCTCGTTAGGTGGATCACACATATCCCCGAGAAAGGTCTGCTGAAAAGGGTCAATCTCTATAGGCTTGAGCGGACAGGAAGGATTTCTTTGACAAAGTCGGCGCATTCACCTATGCTTCTCGATATGATGGAGGGAGAACCGATGGCAACGACACATAAATTCATATTCACCTGCGAGGGGCCCTGGTCTGACGGACGTGGTGAGTTGCTTTGCCTGGACACGGGAAGCTGGCGTACCGAACGGCCCGTAACCGATCTCGAGAAATGCAATTACTGCGGTCTTTGTGCGCTATACTGCCCGCCCCAGTGTATGAAGGACAAGGGGTCGTATTTTCAACCGGACCTGGACTACTGCAAAGGCTGCGGTATCTGCGCCGCGGAGTGTCCCCGGAAAGCCATCGCCATGCGGCCGGAGGGAGATTTTTCCGATGAAAGCTGAAAAAGGTGAGGTCAAGGTCATTACCGGTAACGCCGCCGCCGCCCACGGGGCCCGTCTCTGCCGCCCCGATGTGGCGACGTCCTATCCGATAACTCCCATGAGCGAGGTCGCCGAGACGCTCTCCGCCTTCCGCGCCAACGGACTCATGGACACGGATATGGTGGAGGTCGAGGGCGAAAACTCCGCCATGAACGTCGTCGCCGGGGCGAGCCTGGCCGGTGGCCGTGTCTTCACCGCCACCTCGTCGTGGGGACTCAGCTATATGTACGATGCCGTTCAGCAGGCAGCTGGCTTCCGCGCGCCCATCGTCATGGTCATTGCCAACCGGGAATCACCCGGCATCCTCGCCGTCTCCGGCGGGCAGCAGGACATCATCAGCGTCCGGGACTCCGGCTGGCTCCAGGTCATCGTGGAGGAAGGACAGGAGATTCTGGATACCGTCATCATGGCCTACCGTCTCGCCGAGGACTACGATATTCAGCTGCCTGTCATGGTTAATTACGATGGCTTCTACCTCTCCTACATGGCCACCGGCATCGAGATTCCGAACCAGGCGGACGTGGACACATTTCTGGCGCCGCTTAAACAGCAGCCGCAACGGCAGATACTGGAACCGGGCGAAGCCCTCGGTTGCGGCACGCATGGCATTGAGGTCGGCTTCGTCGAACTGCGCTACCGCCAGTGTGCTGCAATGGATCGTGCTGCAGACAAACTCGACGAGATAGACGCGGCCTTCCATGACTACTTCGGACGAGGTTACGGGGGCCAGATAGAAGCGTATCGTATGGACGATGCGGAGATTGCCCTGGTGACTTCCGGCAGTGCTACCGGCACCGCCCGAGTCGTCGTTGACGAGAAGCGCGCCGAGGGTATCAAGGTAGGTCTCGTCAAGCTGCGGCTCTTCCGCCCCTTCCCGCGCAAGAAGCTTGCTGCTGCTTTGAAAGGAATGAAGGCCATCGGCGTCATCGACCGCAGTGTGGGTTTCGGCTGGAACTGCGGGCCGATGTACATGGAAGTGAGGGCCCTCACGCCCGAGATCGGCATCGTACCGATGCTGAGCTACATCGACGGGCTGGCGAACTTGGATATCACCGCCTCACATATCGAGCGTATCGTGGATAATGTCGCCGCCGCTGCTCGCGGTGGATCGTATCAGGAAACAACCTGGCTGCCGCTGGAGGTAGAGTAAGATGGCTGAAACGAAGAAGAAATCACCGGTGTTTGGTTACTTCACCGAGACCGAGGACGTATTCGCCGGGGGCGTGGCGTGGTGTGCCGGCTGTACCCTTGAGCTGGCTGCCCGGTTCGTACCGAAGGTGCTCGGTAAAGATATTCTGCTTGTGGGTTGTCCCAGCTGTTCGGCGCCGGTGTTCTTTGGACAGAACCGTGGCACATGGCACCGCATGCCGTACTTCAGCAGTCTGATGACGGGGGTCGCCTCCAACGCATCCGGCATTTCCCGCATGTTCCGGCGGACCGGCAAGGAGACCACCGTCGTCTGTTTCACCGGCGACGGCTGCGGGGCGGATATCGGCTTCCAGCCGCTCAGCGGCGCCGCCGAGCGGAACGAGCACATTATCTATATCACCTACGATAACGAAGGCTACATGAATACCGGTTACCAGCGCAGTAGCACCACACCTCTCGGGGCTTCCACGAGCACGACTCCGGCTGGGAAGGTCAGCCAGGGTAAGCCGACCCCTTCAAAATACGTGCCGCTCCTCATGGCGATGCACGATGCCGCTTATGTTGCAACCGCTACGCTGAGCCACCTGGAAGACTTCGCGAAAAAACTCGTCAAGGCGAAGGAGAAGGTGAAGGATGGGTTCGTCTATCTCCATATTTTCGCTCCCTGCGTTATGGGCTGGCGTATCGAACCGAGCACTTCGATAAAGGTCTGCCGCGAGGCCGTGCGAACTAACTACTACCCTCTCTGGGAAGCTGAGAACGGCGCCGTCCGTTTGACCCATGAGGTTCCTAATCCGCGACCGGTCGGAGAGTACCTCAAGATGGTGAGGAAATTCTCACATCTGGGCGAAGATGAAGTCAAGCGCATCACCGAGACAATCAACCGGCGTTATTCCCTGCTCAAGGGGCTTGATAGCCTAAATCGTTGATGCTGACTAACATTTTATTGTTGTCCCTGTACCAGAGGTGAGTTACCAAAGTCCCTGCCATACATGTCGATCATCACGTCATGATGGCGACTCGAGAAGGCAACCGCCTTGCCGCCGAGACCCGTCGCTCGGACGACGATGGTCGCCGCCCAAGACCGGACCGGACAAGCGGGAGCGGACGCTGGTCCTGCAAAGTTTACATAACTGGAGGCCATGAAGATGAACGTGCGAGACGTGACTGAGATCGTCCTATCGCTGAACGGCGACCGGCGTGTCGATCCCACCTGTGATCAACTCTATGAAGGTGATTGGGATACCGAGGTCACCGGAGTTGTCACCACTTTCATGGCCACCGTCGACGTTATCCGCCGGACTATTGAGCAGGGCGCCAATTTCATCATCACTCATGAGCCCACCTATTTCTCTGGTTGGGATTCCCGAGATTGGCTGGTGGATAACGAGGTCTATCTCGCAAAGAAGTCCCTGATAAACAAGAACGGCCTTGCTGTCTGGCGGTACCACGACCATATGCACTTGGGCGACGGCGACCTTATTTACGATGGCCTGCTGGAAGACCTTGGCTGGCGGAATTACACGAAGATAGACCGTCCGGATCCGCACTGCTACCTTATCCCGCCCACGCCGTTCGCGGACCTCGTCAGGTTCTTCAAGGAAAGGCTCGGCATGGAGAGCGTCCGTGTTGTGGGGAAGGCGGATATGACCTGCACGCGGGTCGGCATCCTCGTCGGCGGCGGCAGCTTGGGCCTCGGTGACGAGAAGATGCCCGCTAAACTCATGAACGATGAGAATCTTGAGGTCATGGTTTGCGGCGAGATTACCGAATGGACCCTCAGCGCCTACGTCCGCGATGCCGCCGCTCTCGGCTTTAATACGGCAATGATCATCGTTGGCCACGAGCGCAGCGAGGAACCTGGAATGAAGTATCTTGCCGGTGTATTGGAACCACTCCTGAAAGACATACCGATATCCTTTATAGACTCTGGTGAGCCCTTTCGCTACCAATGACTGCATCGCCTGACGGGTCTCTTCAATTGTCCTGGGGACGGCGGTAGAATGCGGCAGGATCGCACGCCGCGCTGACTTTGTACGATACGGGGCCCTATCTTCCTGCCTGAATGCCGGCGCAGCATTGATTTTGCCTTCGCTGAGGCGTACAATCAGCCGCATATAGAGCGAGGTGGTGACATGATAGGAGTCATTTTTGAAAAAGATGTGCCGGTGCCGGTGCGCGATGGTCTGAAACTGGCGGCTAACGTTTACCGTCCGGATAAACCCGGGAAATACCCAGTCATCATGGCCTTCACGGGCTTCGGTAAGGATGGCATGTGGACGGAGCGGCACTTCGGCTGGCAGGTGGCCTACGAACCTGGTAGCCCCACCGTAACCGGCTCCATCACCTTTGAAGCCAATGATCCTGCCTGGTGGGTACCTCATGAGTACGTTATCATGATCGTCGACCCGCGAGGCTTCGGTCGATCGCCGGGTGATATGCCGCTCGCCGAGATGGATGGCGCCGTCGGGGAGTACGCCCTCCTTCAGGAAGGCCGCTGGGCCCGCGATATGTATGATGCTATTGAGTGGGCTGGCATGCAGGAGTGGTGTAACGGCAGTGTCGGACTGAGCGGCGTCTCTATTCTCGCTTTCTCGCAGTGGCGCGTCGCTGGGCTCAATCCTCCACACCTCAAGGCAATCAACCCCTGGGAGGCGATGACTGACTTCTTCCGTGATTGCATGATGCCCGGCGGCATACCGGAGACGAAGTTTACACGGCGCATCACGCGTCACATGTCCGCCCGTGACCTGGCCTGGCCGGGACCGGCTAAGGAAAACCCGCCGGAAAGGATGCTTAAAGAAGAAGACGATTTCCTTGAGGATATCACCGTGCCGATTCTCATCTGCGGCACTTGGTCGGACCATGGTGTTCACACAAGAGGGTCGTTCCGGGCCTGGCGGAAGGTTTCCTCGACACACAAGTGGCTCTATACTCACGGTCGCCAGAAATGGGCGGAGTTCTACGCCTCCGAGGCGCGGATCTACCGCAAGATGTTCTTCGACTGTTTCCTCAAGGGTATCGACGACCGTATCCTTGGCCTGCCCCGTGTGCGTCTGGAAACACGTGAAACGCTCGACACGTATGCGGTCCGCTGGGAGAACGAATTTCCGCTCGCCCGGACCAACTATCGAACGCTTTACCTCGATGCTTCTGACGGACAATTGAGATTTGCCAGGAGTGATCGCGAAGAGATGATAACCTACGATTCGGCCGATGGCAAGGCGACGTTTACGCTGACTTTCAACGAAGATACGGAGATCACCGGCTACCTGAGTTTGAAGCTCTGGGTTTCCGCGGACGCGGCGGAGGATGCCGACCTCTTCATAACACTCAGGAAACTCGACCGGAATGGCAAACAGATATTGTTCGATAACTGCCACGTACCGGGGATGTGGCCACTTGCCCTCGGCTGGCTGCGACTCTCTCACCGGGAGCTCGACATGGACAAATCCGAACCGTGGGAGCCGTATTTCAAATCGGTGTCAGGGGTGGGGAATAAGGTCAAGCCGGGTGAAGTTGTCCCGTGCGAGATTCCCATCCTGCCCACGAGCACCCTCTTTCGAACGGGCGAGACCCTCCAGCTTGATATATCAGGTAGTTACCGCCCCGGCGAGAACCTCGACCTGCCGTTCGCGTATACCGAACTGGTAAACAAAGGATCGCATACCATTTACAGCAGCGCGCAATTTGATTCATCTTTATTGATACCGGTTATTTCGCGCTCGCAGTCATGATCGTATCGATTGACCTTACGCGTCGAACAGTGCCGGCCCGATTTTCACTTGGGCTAGGTAAAATGTTCCATCTGTTACCGACAACAACTTCAAGCTTGGTCAAGAATTGGCATGAGACATGCCAAATTGATGTTCGCGCAGCACCCACGCGATTGACCGTGGGTGGTGCGAATTGTTAGAATAGCCGCATCGTTTGAATCTCGCACACCATACGTCTGGAGGCTGACCGTGAAGATAACAAAAGTCGAATGTCTGCCCTTGACACTTCCATATCGACGGCCGTTCGTTCTCTCGAGTGGCGCCGTCTCCGGCTCGGCCGGTGTGCTTGTAAAAATCCATACCGATGAAGGTGTCGTCGGTATCGGCGATTCGGGGCACGGTGCTGAGCCGTATAGCGGTGAGTCCCAGGACTCGCTGATGTCCCATATCGTACACATCTACGCGCCGCAAATCCTCCTCGGTGAGGACCCGTTCAACATCGAGAAGATCATGACCCGGATGGAAAGAGCCGTCAAACAGAACAACCAGTCCAAGGCGGTGGTGGACTATGCCCTCCACGATATCATGGGCAAGGCGCTGGGCGTACCGCTCTACAAACTTCTCGGCGGTAAGAGCGCCGAGAAGCTCGCATTGGGACATATTTGCGTCACCGGTACTCCGGAGGAAACCACCATAGAGGCGAAGAAGGTCGTCGCCGCCGGTTTCAGGGTTCTCAAGGTCAAGGTGGGCGCCCTCTCCGGTGATGAGGACGTGGAAAACATGCGGATTATCCGGCAGGCGGTCGGGCCGGATATCCAGATCATGATAGACGCCAATGGTGCCTGGAGCTACTTCGAAGCGATGCGGATTCTCCGCCGGATGGAAAGGTATGACATTGCCGTGGCGGAGCAGCCTCTCCCCTGGTGGGATGTCGATGGTCTGGCCCGTCTTCGGCGTAAGGTCAACGTCCCTGTTTTCGCGGACGAATCCGCCTGGGAGCCGGCCGATCTGCTGCGTATTATCGATAAGGAGGCGGCCGACGGTCTCTTCATCAAGGTCGCCAAGGCGGGCGGCATCAGCCGTGCCCGCAAATGGGTCAGCATCGCGCGGGCGGCCGGGCTTTCTGTCTCCTGCGGCTGTATGACCGGCTCTGGTTTCGAGGCCGCCGCCCAGGCCCATTTCCTCATCTCGGACGAGTGGACGTCCCGCTTCGTCCAGGAAAACACCGGGCCCCTGACCGTGTACAATATCCTGAACACCGTCGACGAGAACATAACCACCGACCTTGCGAAGCAGCTCCCCCGGTACGAAGACGGCTTCATGTGGGTCCCGGAGGGGCCGGGTCTCGGGATGGAGCTTAATGAGGACGTCGTGCCTGAATATCTTACCAAGGGAAAACGACCTATTACTGTCACCCTCTAGGAGTCATCTTTATGGATATCGAAGAACTAGCTCGCCGCGTGCAGGCAATCGAAGACGCTGAAGCGATCAAGAAGCTGCACCAGCACTACATGGACCTCATGGACGATCTGAAATACGATGAGGTTCCCGACCTCTTTACCGACGATGCCGAAGTAGACGTACGGGGCTCCGGTCCTAACACAGGACGCGCTGCGCTGGAGAAGCTCTACCACGGCATCCGGGACATGAAAAACGGTCGCGATAACGGCCATATGGCCATCCATCCGGATATCAACGTCAACGGGGACACCGCTGCGGGTACCTGGCTCGTCTACATGCTCTATGAAGACCCGGAAGGGGCCTGGGTGCAGGGACGCAACGAGGTCGAGTATCGTAAGGAAAACGGCCGCTGGAAGATCCGGCGCCTGAAATTCACCCGTACGTTAGCCTCTCGACCGGATATGTACCCCTAAAGGAAAGGAGCTTCGGTCCCATGACAGGCAACAAATACCAAAAGCATTTCTTTCCCCGGCCTCTCATCGATGGCACTGACGTCAAACACCGTATCGTCATGCAGGGCAGTGTGACCAGCTTCGGCGGGCTTTTCGAGAACTACTGGCTCCGCTGGAACTGCATCACCAAGCCCATGTCGATGGCGACACCGCATACCCACGATTTCGATGAGATCTGGCACTTCTTCGGGGCCGATGCTTCGGACATTTCCTGGTTCGATGCCGTCGTCGAGTGCACGATGGGGGAGGAACTCGAGGTCTACACCGTCACCGAGCCGACCATCGTCTACGTTCCCGCCGGTCTCGTCCACGCGCCCATCGATATCAAGGTCGTCAATAAACCGATTATCTTCATGAATATCGCCAATGCGACGGAGTACACCGAGACGCCATACCAGCCCGGCCAGTAACGTGAACCCGGGCTCGTATCTGTGGTATCATCTCCACAAGCTGGCGGGTACCTGTCCCGAGACGAACCAACGCCGCCCGGCCGGAGAGCATGATTTCCAGCCTCAATGATAAAGTCGGCATCGTTACCGGCGGCAGCCGCGGGCCGGAGTGAACGGATACGTGTCTGACGAAAAGCCGACGATGGAAACCGCCCTGCCGCCCTACCGCATCCTCGACCTCACCGCGGGCGGCTCCATACTCGGCGGGCGGCTGCTCGCCGACCTCGGCGCGGACATCGTTCAGATCGAGCCTCCGGGCGGGAGTCCCTCCCGCATCGCGCCATATCACAAGAACGTCGCCGACCCCGAGCGGAGCCTTTTCTGGTGGGCCTACGCCGCCGGCAAGCGGGGCATTACCCTTGATATCAGCAAACCGGAAGGGCGCGACCTTTTCAAGCGACTGGCAGTGAAAGCCGATGCCGTCATCGAGTCCTTCCAACCCGGTTATCTTGCCACTCTCGGCCTGGGTTATGACGACCTCGCCCAATTGAATCCTGACCTCGTTTTCACCTCCGTTACGCCGTTCGGGCAGCACGGTCCCAAATCGGACTGGCCCGCCTCCGATCTCACCGTCTGGGCGAGCGGCGCCTACCTCTACGCCTGCGGCGACCCCGACCGCGCCCCCGTCTGGATCAGCTTTCCCCAGACATCCCTCTTCGGTGGCGCCGAAGCCGCCATCGGCACGCTGGCCGCACTCTGGCACCGGCATACCTCCGGCGAGGGCCAGCACGTGGACGTATCCCTCCAGGAGTGCGCCGTTTCTCCTAATCTTAACGTCCTCCAGATGTGTGACGTCGCCGGTGTCGAGTTCCACCGGCTCGGCGGGGCCCTCTACGTGCCGTCCACCGGCGTCCGCCAGCCCATCTATTTCGAGTGTAAGGACGGCTATATCATGATTCTGGTACAGGGCGGCAACGAGCCCTTCGTCTCCTCCTCGGGCCGACTCGTGACGTGGATGAAGGACGAAGGTATGGCCCCAGACTGGCTCCAGGTACTCGACTGGAAGCGGGACTATGACGCCGCCACCATGGGCCAGGACATTGCCGACCGCGTCGAGACCGCCGTGACCACGTTCACTCGGACGCGGACCAAGCAGGAGCTTTACCTAGAAGGGGCGATACAACGCCGTATCCTCATGGCCCCCGTCTCCAGCACGAAGGACATCGCCGAGGACGTCCAGCTGGCAGCCCGGGACTACTGGCGTAAAATCGAGCACCCGGACCTCGGCGAGGAGGTCGTGTACTGCGGATCCTTCGTCCGGATGAGCGAGACACCCATCCGGCAGATACGGTGCGCCCCCCGGGCGGGCGAGCATAACGAAGAAATTTATGGCGGCGAGCTGGGCCTGAACGCCGCCCGTCTCCGTGAGTTGCGCGAGCGGGGTATAATTTGACGAAAATGGCAAAGGAAAGCGTTTTCGACGGCTTGAAAATCGCGGAGTTCGCCTGGGTCATCGTCGGCCCGGCGACTTCCCGCTACTTCGCCGAGCACGGCGCCACCGTGGTGAAGATAGAGTCGCACCGCCGCCTCGATACCATGCGCGGCACCAGCCCCTTCGCCGGCGGACGCCCCACCGTGGACGGCAGTATGGCCTACGGTCGCCACAACCCCAACAAGTACTCGGTCAGCATCGATCTGCAACACCCCGGCGGCCGGGAGCTCGCCTGGAAGCTCATCGAGTGGGCCGACGTCGTCACGGAGTCCTTCTCGCCCGGCACCATGGAGAAGTGGGGTCTCGGCTACGAGGAGGTGCGGCAGCGCCGCCCGGACATCATCTACCTCAGCTCCAGCATGCAGGGCCGCGGCGGTCCCCACTCCGGCTACGCGGGCTACGGCATGAACGCCGTCAATCTCTGCGGCTTCACCGAGGTCACCGGCTGGCCGGACCGCCGCCCGGCCGCCCCCCACGGCGCCTACACGGACTACATCAACACCCGGTTCAACGCCCTCGCCATCGTGGCCGCGCTCGAGTACCGCCGCCGTACCGGCCGGGGTCAGTATATCGAGCAGTCCCAGTTCGAGACATCCCTCCACTTCTTCGCCCCGCCGGTCATGGACTACTTCGCCAGCGGCACCATCATGGGACGCGACGGCAACCGCAGTCCCGAGGCCTGCCCTCATGGCGTTTTTCCCTGCCGCGGCGACGATGAATGGCTGGCCGTTTCGGTGATGGATGACTCGCAATGGCAGTCCTTCTGCGCCGCCGTCGGCCGTCCGGAGCTGGTGTCCACGCACGCCACGCTGGCCGACCGTAAAACCCACGAAAATGAAGTGGAGCGACTCGTGTCGGAGTGGACGAGCCGATACGCGCCCGCTGAAGCTGAAACCATTCTGCGTCAGGCCGGCATCCCCTGTCACACCGTGGCACGGCCGAAGGACGTCTATGAGGACCCACAGCTCGCCGCGCGGGGCTACTGGCAGACGATCGAGCACCCGGTCATGGGACCTCAGAAATATGAACCGCAATCGTCCTTCATTCTGTCGAAGACCCCGCGCCGTATTGCCCTGCCCTCCCCCTGCCTGGGGGAGCATAACGAGAAAGTCTTCAAGGAGCTCCTCGGCTTGACCGATGACGAGATTGCCGGGCATATCGCCGATGGCAGCATAACCACGGAGCTTCCCGGCGAGTTCAAGGCAAGTATGTAACCGCGAGAGAGTAAAAAGTATGGATAGTTTGAAAGATAAAGCGGCCATCGCAGGCATAGGCTATACGCCGCAGGGCAAGGTGCCGGGACGCACCTCGCTGAGCTTCCACCTGGAGGCCGCCGCCAACGCCATCGCCGATGCCGGTCTGAACATCGAGGACGTGGACGGCCTGCTCGTCCAGCCCGCCATGGGCGATCCCACCGTGACCGCCCCGCTCGTGGCCCAGCACCTCGGCTTGCGTACCCGTTTCCTCGCCGCGCTCGATGCCTTCGGCGCCTCGGCCGGCTGCCAGGCCCAGTACGCCGCCCTGGCTGTCGCCCACGGACTGGCGAACTATGTGGTCTGCACCTACGGCGAGAATGCCCGTTCCGGCGTCAGCGAGTACGGCAGCGCTCTCAACGGCGGCCAGGAGTACGGGCTCTTCGGCCCGGCGGCCAACTATGCCACCGCCGCCCGCCGCGCCATGTACGAATTTCAGACAGGACCGGAAACCTGGCGGGAAATAGCCGTCGCCGAGCGCCGCTGGGCCAACCTCAATCCCCGCGCCACCATGTATACGAAACCCATGACCTACGAGGACTATGCCGGCGCCCGTATCATCGTGGAGCCGTTCCGCCTCTTCGATATCTGCCAGATATCGGATAGCGGCCGCGCCTTCATTGTCACCACCGCCGAACGGGCCCGCGCCCTCAAACACCGCCCCGTCTTTATCATGGGCATGGGCCAGGACCATCCGGCTACCAACCCGCCCCAGGCCGACTACCTTACCGGCAACACCGGCGCCAAAGGCTCCGGGACCCGGGCGCTCGCCATGGCCGGTGTCACTCTGGCGGATATCGATGCCTGCGAGATCTACGACTGCTTCACCTATACCGTCGAGGTGGAGCTGATGGATTACGGCTTCTTCGGTCGCGGCGAAGGCCGGGACTTCCTCAAGGCGGACCGGCTCGGCCCTGGCGGTGATTTCCCCCTCAATACCTCGGGCGGGCTGCTCTCCGAGGCCTACCAGATGGGTTTTACCCCCCTTACCGAGGCGGTAGTGCAGCTCCGGGGGGAGGCCGGCGACCGCCAGCTCGGTCCCGCCACAAAGACGAAGGAACCGGAGATTATCCTCGTCAGCAACAACGGCGGCGTGATGCAGACCCACAGCACACTGATTTTAAGGAAGTAGCCATGACGACGAAACCGTTACCCATCATCACCGACGACAACCGCGACTATTGGGAGTACTGTAAAAAGCACGAGTTCCGTATGCAGCGCTGTAAAAGCTGCGGGCATCTCCGCTTCCCGGTCAGTTTCCTCTGCCCGAAGTGCTACTCGACGAACGCGGACTGGGAGCGGCTGAGCGGCCGCGGTACGGTCTACAGCTATGTCATTTACCGGATGCCGTACCACCCCTCCTACGCGGACGATATTCCCTACGTCGTGGCCTTTATCGATCTCGCGGAAGGCCCCCGCATGGAGAGCAACCTGACGGGTATAGCGCCGGGGGATGTGAAGGTCGGGATGCCGGTCGAGCTTTACTTCGACGATGTCACGCCGGACGTCTCGCTGCCGAAATTCCGACCGGCCGGCAAGGAGGCGTGAAATGGCCTATCAATATCTGTTGCTGGAGAAGGCAGACGGCATCGGGACGGTAACCATCAACCGCCCGGACGTTCTCAATGCCCTCAACATCGATGTCTTTCGGGAGATGGATGCGCTTTTTACGGAAATCGAGCAAGACCCGGACATTCGCGTCGTCATCCTGACCGGCGCCGGTGACCGCGCCTTCGCCGCCGGCGTGGACATCAAGGAAATGATGGACCAGGACGGCTCAAGTATCCGGGAATTTGTTACTATCGCCCGCGGCGCCGGCGACCGCATCTACCACCTCCCCAAGCCGGTCATTGCCGCCGTCAACGGCTATGCCTACGGGGGCGGCCACGAGCTGGCGCTCGCCTGCGACCTGCGCATCGCCTCGGAAACGGCCAAGTTCGGCCAGCAGGAGATCAACTTGGGCATCATCCCCGGCGGCGGCGCCGTTCCGCGCCTGACCCAATTAACCGGAATGGCGAAAGCGAAGGAGATCGTCTATACCGGGGAGGTCTTCGATGCCCAAACCGCCCTGGCGTTGGGCATCGTGAACAAGGTGGTCCCGCCGGATGAGTTAATGAAAGAAGCCCGGGGGCTGGCGGAGAAGCTGGTATCGAAAAGCGCCGCCGCGCTCACCGCCGCCAAGCGTGCCTTTAATGAAGGACTCAATTTACGCCTGCCGCAGGCCCTTGACCTCGACGAGGACCTCTTCGCCCGATGCTTCGATACCGAAGATCAGAAAGAAGGTATGCGGGCCTTCATCGAAAAACGAAAACCGGAATTCAAAAACCGTTAGTGAACGATATGAAAGACCCCGAGCACTACCTGGTCAGAAAACCGGACTACGTTCCTGCCCCGGCGATAAAAAACCGCCAGAGTCCGGTCATGACGCTGATGAGCCCGGAGCAGGTACTGGAAGCCGATTGCCGACTCGAGCTCGGCTGGATTTACGGTGTGCCGGATCCCAATTCGGCAGACCGGGAACACGTGCACGACCATGACCAGATCATCATGCATATTAGCGGGAATCCGTCTGCATCGAGGTATCTCGGCGCCGAGGTAGAGATAGGTATAAACGGTGAGTCACTCGCTTTTAGTACGACGACACTGGCCTTTATCCCACGCGGTGTTCGCCACGGCCCGATCGCCTGGCGGAGTGTCGACCGGCCGCATGTCCAGCTGGTAATTTCGGCAGGTATCCGCGAAACGGCGACAGTATCGGTTTCGTCAGAAGAGACCAAAACCGCCGAGGAATATCTCGTACGTACCCCGGTGAGGGAAGTCGGTCGAGAGGTAAAGAACCGCCAGATGCCGACCCTCACGTATTTAAGCCGTCACCTGGTCCCGGGGGCCAGTTACTATCTTGAATGCGGCTGGATATACGGCATGCCAGAACCCAACCCGCACGTGTTCGAGCACGAGCATGCGTATGACGAACTGGTGCTGCATTTCGGCAGCGATCCTGAAAATCCGGAGGACCTCGGTGGAGAGATAGAGTACCTCATCGAAGGCCAGCCTCTGACGATCAGCACAAGTTCCGGCCTCTATCTGCCCCGAGGCGTCAAGCATGGGCCGCTGATATGGCGCAGTTTTTCCAGGCCGCACCTTGAAATGACACTGATCATCGGCGCCGGGACCTTCCGGGAAGTCTGGTCGGAGGCAAGCTTCGGAGGCCGCACCCGCTGATTGTTGGAAATGACATGGGAATTGTGTGGCTTTCAGTTATCGTTTCATAATCCGCGTCCTGAGCGATGAGCGGCAGCCCTTCGAGCCGATAGGTGGCTTCATTATAAATGAGACCCACGGCAATGTTCGCGATTACCCCGAATGCTCGGCGATTTCCTCGAGTTTTTCCTCTATGAATATTTCAGCCTTGAGCAAGTCTCTTTCGTTGGGTCGATCGCGGATGTCGCCGAGAAAGGTCCGTGGGGTGGGATCGTCGAGATATTTACCCGGACAGCAATACTGGCCGATACACTGAAAGCCGATATGCTCCACTTCCAGCGCCAGCAACGCCGCCGCTGGCTCGGCTTCCTTGGGACCAAACTCGTAACCGGCATAGGTGATGAACACGATAGCTTTAGGTGATTCGGGTCCTAAAACGATTTTCCCGTGATCCTCCGTGGGGATTCTATCGGCAGGAATTTCAGGCACCGGCCCAGGTAGATAGGAGAGTATTTCATCGCGAAAGCGCATGGTTATCCTGGGGTCCATTTTTGTCCAGACGCCTCGCAACATGTTTAAGATTTCATTGTACGGCAAATGCCCTCGTAATCCGGACCCGACACAAACAAAGTCGTAGTGGCGAATATCATACCGGGGTCGCAGGATATCGTCGGCGTTTTTCTTTACCTTGAAAACGTCATATTGCCAGCCTTGGTTCTTGAATACTTCCTTGAACCTGTTGGCTACCTTTTCGGTGTTACCGGTATAAGATGAATAGGTGATTAAACACTTCTTGCCCACATTGCCCTCCTCATCGAAATTAGTGGAAGGCTTTCGCCCGATCTGTCCGATGATTTTTTAGGTGTATATTCAAAGCAACAAAAGCCTTGGCGGCTGGGGCGGCAGGAAAGTAGATTTCTCCCTGAAGAATGCCCCGCTTTGTCTGGTAACCTAACGTTCCCAGTTTTTATATTTTTCGGGTACCTCTCCAATGAATTTAAGCGGCCACTCATTCGGACCGAACCTGGCATCGATGAAAATGAGCGGCTTGCCTACCCGGAGGATCTTCAGCGGCTCATGGCTCATTCCCGCCGGGATATAAGCGTAGAAGGGATAATCGATTTTACGCCATTCATCGTCCAGATAGAATTCCACATCGGCATCGAACTCCACGAAGTTTTGCGCACCGAAGAGGTATATCCACTGGTCGCGGTCCGGGTGGATGTGAGGGGCCATGCCAATCTCGTCTTCGGGTTTGTCAATATAGGCGAATCCCAGCACCAGTTGGGAGCCCGGGATATCCCTTTCTCCCCCCGAGCCGATCATCGGCATGGTGATGCTCTTGTGTACGGATTTCCGGGGTTTGAATTCAACCAGATTGGACTCGTGCCTCAGGTTTCCGATTCGCGTTTTCTCCGCCATATGATGTACCTCCCTGTATCTGACATGATTATTTTAGATGGTGCGAACGCGGAAGCTGGTCTCTCCCTGCAGCAACGCCTCGCTTTGTCTGTTACCCGGCTGTTCGCATCGTTCTCGTGTTTTAGTATATCACGAAATGGGCCGTACCTTCGTGGCAAGCTGACATGGGCGCTGGATTCGAAGCGTAATTGCTCGCCGCGGATCGCGGGCAATGAATTGCTGGTTAGTATCTTTGACGATAAATGAAGAGGAATACAAGGGGTATTTATAATAGATTGAGCTCTTTGGCCCGGTAGATTGCCTGGCTGCGGTCTTGCACCTCGAGCTTGTCGATGATGTGGTATACGTGTGTCTTGACGGTAGCCAGACCGATATTCAAGCGTTCGGCTAAATCGGCAGTCGCATCAGTCTGCGGGCGTTGTCTTCGTAGATCTTTTTCCTATCTTCATCAGGGATAGGCATTGCCTCGATGGCGTTGATGGTCTGGCGGTAGTTGCGGTCGCCGTTCTCGATATCCCCGAGGGGGAAATCTATCCCGAACAGCACGTGGTCCGGTCCGAAGAACTCGTACCCGCACATCAGGCCCGGTACGTGGCCGTAGATGGCCGTATCCGCGTAGAACGCTTTGAAGTAGTCGATGGGGTCTTTTTTCAAACTCATTTCATTGCCGTATCGGAGTGTGTGAAGCTGCGCGAATTGCCGGATACGCTCGGCATAGAAAGGCACCAGCCCTCCGAGGTGGTGGGTGACGACCTTGAGGTTGGGATACTTCTCCATAATGCCGCTGAAGACGAGGCGGGCCATGGCGGACGTCGTGTCGTACGGCCAGCCGAAGAGGCTGAACATCATGTATTTCGAGGCTTTCTCGGTCAGATAATCGGGGTGGTCTATCTTGCGCATGGGGTGGAGTACGACCGGGAGGTCGTACTCGGCCATTTTCTCGAACAACGGCAGAAATTCCGGCTCGTCGAGCGGCCGTTCGTCCACGGGCGTATGAATATACACGCCGTTGAAACGAAGGTCTTTGATGCAGCGGTCCGTCTCCCTGAGCGCTTCGTCCATGTCCGTCACGGCGATGGTCGCCAGGGCGCCGCAGAAGCGGTCGCGGTGCTTGTTCACCAGCTCGGCCATCTCGTCATTCGCCACCCGGGCCAGCTCGGCGGCCTGCTTCGGCCCGGCGAGGTGTTCGGTCGGTATGCGGCCAAGCGTCAACACCTGACGCAGCGGCTCGTACTTGTCCATGACCCGGAAACGGGCGTCCAGGTCATAGAGCACCGGGCAGGGGAGGATCTGCTGGTTGTAGATCGCCGGGAAGAGCTTTTCGATCTGTTTGCCGTAACGCGGCGGTACGATATGGGCGTAGGCGTCGATTTTTAGCTGATAGGGTTCTCTCATGACAGCGGCCTTTCACTTTTGTTATACCTAGTATACGTCGGGATGACGGTGGGAAAAAGCACACGGCTTCCTGCGTGGCCGGAAAGGGGAGCACAGACCGCACCGACCACCTGCACGGCCTGTGCTCTGGAGGAGGGAACATGGAGGCTACTATCTGGCACTTGGTTTACTCAGGCGCGGGTATCCGTTCCTTGACGGTCAATAAATTCCAAACTCGTAGGCAGCTTCCATCATCGCCTTGAGGTTTTCGAATTTGCCGGTATCAATCGAGGCGCCGCCGGCCAGGATGTAACCGCCGCCCGGTGCGCACGTCTCGATGAGCCGGCGGCAGTTCTCTTTCACCTGCTCGGTCGTTCCGGTCATCACGACCGAGGTCGGCACGTTCCCGACGAGGCAGCAGATGTTCCCGATCGTCTTCTTCGCCTCGGCCATGTCCGTCTGGTCGAAGTACCACATCACGCCGCTTCGGGGCGTATCACCTATCTGTTTCAGGCGATTGGTATATTTCCCCTCGGCGAACGGCATCGGTACGAGACCTTCGTCGATCATCGCCAGGAACAGCCGTCGCAGGTACGGCCAGTAGAACTCCTCGAATTGCTTGTCCGACATGAACGTGTCGTCACCCTTGTGGAGCGGCATCATCACCACCGGGCAGCCCGTGTTGGGCAAGCCTTTGATACGCTGCACGCTCATAGCCAAGTAGTGCTCCATGGCCTCGTGGAGCTTGGCTGGCTGGCGGAACATGTCCCGGGAGATGCCGACGGTCCCTCGCAGCAGGTCCGCGAAATGGTCGAACGGAGCCCCGGCCATGACACCACGGCCTCGGAACTGGGTATAGCCCCGTGCCAGGGCGATGGCGGTCACCTCCCTCACCACCGTCTGCCAGCGCTCGTATTCCTCGCCGAGGTCGAGTATCGTTTGAAATGTCTTCCTGACCTCCGGGTCGGCGAGTGCTGTCACCCAGCCGATGCCCTGGAGCGAACGCACCGGCGGGAGTTTTTTCAATGACTCGAACAATCCCGCCGTCCGGGGCAGGTTGACCCGAACATGGTAGTCCGAGGGATCGAGGAGGTAGTCGTTGTACTCGTCGGCCAACATGTATTCACCCTCGACGATCTGGGTCATCGAGGCGCTGTCCGGCAGGCCATGCCCGGGGTGCTTCGAAACGCGGGAATCGATGGCGTCGAGGATTCGCCCCGGCGAGATCCGCCCCGGCCCCATGAATGTGTCCATATCCCCGAAATCGTCCATGAACTTCATCCATGTGCGGCGGAGGGCATCGTAATCGTACATCACGGTGCGGAAATCGGCGCCGCCGTAGTAAGCGGGGAAATTCCCCACCGGCAGCATGACCGGCACGCGGTCCGGCTCTTCGAGCTTGATTGCCTTGATCAGGCGGGTCACCCTGGCTTTGTAGAGCTGCTCCGCCTCATTATCGATGAAGCGAGGGTTGGGAGGATTGAGCCAGCGCTGGAAACGCGCCTCGCGTCGTTCCTGCCAGGACATCTGTGACCAGTCTCGCGGTTGTTGTTCCATAAAATCAACTTTCCTCGTTGGAAACTTGCCGGCTGCCCGCCAGCCTCTTTCAGGGCAGTTGGACGCTTTGCGCTACAAGGCGATCTTTCAGCACAGGGTATGGGACGTCTCCCGGTGAAATCCCCTGTTTTACGGCGATGGCCGCCGCGGTACCCGCT
>CAZOMF010000017.1:0-19267 GCA_964580635.1 uncultured Dehalococcoidaceae bacterium | reverse complement strand
CTCCAGGAAGAGCGGGCGGACCTGGCCGGTACCCACCTCCTCGACGAGGAGACCGGCGAGTACAACGACCCGTACGTCAAGCGCATCCTCACCGGGCGACGGATGGTCATCATCAACCTGGTCTACCGCGTCCAGGGGCTTATCTACGGGGCGGAGAACCCCAAGCATATCGAGACGCTGGGAGACCTCATCCGTCCGGACGTTATCTTCGTCAACCGGCAGAAGGGCTCCGGAACGCGAGTGCTGCTCGACATGCAGCTCAAGAAGGACGGGCTCGATCCAGCCGATATCAAGGGCTACGACGTGGAGCTGGACACCCATCTGGCGGTAGCTTCCCACGTGTCCCGCGGGCAGGCGGACGTGGGGCTCGGCATCGAGGCGGCGGCCCGCGGCAGCAACCTCGGCTTCAAGCCGCTGTTCCGGGAGCGCTACGATCTCGTCATCCCGCGGGAGGTCTACGACGACCAGCGGCTGTCGGCGCTGTTCGAGATCATTCCGAGCCCGGAATTCAAGGCCATCATCGACCGCGTGGGCGGCTACGATACGGCCCACACCGGAGAAACACGGTTCATCGAATGAACGTGAACGCACGGTAAAACAAGACCGCCCGGCGGAGACGCCGGGCGGTTCGTTTTTTCACGGAGTGAACGGTTAAATCTGGTGGGCGATGAGGGCGCCAGCCGCGGTGGCCTCGGCGATGAGGTGCGGCTCGTTGCAGTCCCCGATGAAGTAGACCTCCGGGGCCTTGTCCTTGAAGGTGTTCATCATCTCGTCGTTGGGGTCGAGCGGCAGGGTGGTGATGATGGTGTCCGCGTGGAGGAGTTCCTCCCGGCCGTCCTTCGTCTTGATACCGAGGCGCCCGTTGGCGATGTTCTGATACGTCACACCGAGGTAGCGTTTGACGCCCTTTTTGTCGAACCAGGGGAAAAGGAGGTACTTGTCGTCGCCGGTCATGCCCTCGCCGAGATTTTCCGTCTCCTCGACGATGGTCACGTTACGGCCCCGCTTGGTGAGGAACTCAGCCGTCTCGCAGCCCATGATCTTGCCGCCGATGATGACGACGTTCTTGCCGACCATCGGCAGGAAGAGCTTGCTCAGTTTGGCGACCGTCTGCGGCCGCACGAACCTGAGGGCCAGCTTGACCTGCTTGTGGAGTTTGCTGCTGGTGAGGACGTTGGCGCCGCCGAAGCCCGGGATGTCCGGCGACGTGTGCTTGCCGCCGGCGGCAACGATGATGACATCCGGCTTGAGCTGGTCGATGATCTCCGGGGTGACCTCCTGGCCGAGCTCCTGGCGGACGCCGAGCTTCTTGAACTGGCCGTCCTCCCAGTCCACGAAGGCCATCATGTCGTCCACTTCCACCTCCTTGACGGTGCCGGCGAGCGGAATGAGCCCGCCGAGCTTGGGCTGTTTGTCGAAGATGGTGACGCGGTGACCGCGGACGGCGGCGCAGCGGGCGGCTTCCATGCCGGAGGGGCCGGCGCCGATGACGAGGACGCTCTTTTTGTGCTCGGCGGAGGCGTAGGTGACCTCCGTCTCGCGGTTGATGCGCGGGTTAACGCGGCACTGGACGTACTTGTTCTGGAGGCGCACGTCCATGCAGTGCAGGCAGCCGAGGCAGGGGCGGATATCATCGAGGCGGCCTTCCCGTACCTTGTTTGGGTAATCGGGGTCGGCGAGGAAGCGGCGGGTCATGCCGACGTAGTCCAGCACGCCGTCCCGGATGGCCTTTTCGCCGAGGTCGTAATCGAGCCGGACGGCGGAGAGCACCGGTACCTTGGCGAACTTCTTGACCGCGGCGGCAAAGGGTAAAATGGAGCCCTTGCCCTTGTTGCTCCAGTCCAAGTCCTTGGGCGGATTATCGATCATCTCCGGGTAGAAGAAGCGGTCCGGGTGCATCAGGCCATCGCGGTGGCCGTAGAGGTGGCCGCGGACCTGGATCATCTGAGCGCCGGCGGCCTCGAACATCCTGGCGAACTCGAGGCCCTCCTCCATCGGCGTGGCGAGGGGATGGTGGTACTCGGCGATGTTGAGGATGACGCTGACGGCGAAGTTGGGATAATTCTGGGCGCGGATCTTGCTGATGATCTCGCTGACGAACCGGGCGCGGTTTTCGAGGGTATCGGCGCCGTAGTGATCCGTGCGGCGGTTGAAGACCCGGGACAGGAAGCTGTTGGGGAGCGTGCATGTTGCGGCATTGATCTCGCAGCCGTCCCAGCCGGCCTCGTAGGCGCGGCGAGCGGCCTGGACGAACATGTCCTGGACCATGGCCACTTCTTCCAGCGTCATCTCCTTGGTGGGCACGAAGTCCGTACCGGGGAGCTCGGCCTCGGTGAGGGTGGAGGAGCAGCGGGCGTTGTTGAGATCGCGGAGACCGGTGGGGTTCCAGGGGCCGGAGTGGATGAGCTGGATGAAAATGCGGCAGTCGTACTTATGGACGCGCTCGGCGAGCTTGCTGAAGCTGGGAATGAGGGCGTCATCGTGGAGGCGGAACTGGACGGGAGGATGGTGGACGCCGAGCGGATATTCAACGCCGCAGGATTCGGTCAGCAGCAGGCCGATGCCGCCCTTGGCGAGGTTTTCATAGTAGTTCAGGCACCGTTCACCGACGAAGCCGGTATCCGGCTCGATGGTGGAGGAACCCTGCGCGGTCTTGACCCACCGGTTCTTGGTGGTCACGGGACCGATCTTCCCCGGCTCGTACAGCCGCGTAAACGTTTCACTCGTCATGCATCGAAGCTCCTGTCGTTTTTCCTATTATACCTTTACGCCGAAAAAGGATTCCACTTCGGTCATAGCGGGTTTAAGGAGGGCGAGGGTCTTTTCCAGCTGATTCTCTTCGTCGGGGGCCAGTTCCGATTCGATGACCTTGTACACGCCGCCGGTACCGAGCTGGACGGGCACGCCCATGCTGAGGTTATACTGGCCGTACTCGCCGTCAAGGACGACCGAGCTGGGGACGACGCTGTGGGTGTTGTTGACGATGGCGTCCACGATATCCCGCATGCCGACGGCGGAGGTGATGCCGGAGGTGCGGCCGGTGCGGAGCTCCTCAAAACTGCGGAGGATCTCCGGGATATGGGCGAGGATCTTCACTTTGGTGGCCTCGTCGAACTTGACCGGCTTGCCCTTGACGCGGACCGAACTGAAGAGGAGCACCTGGCTCTCGCCGTGCTCGCCGATGGCGAAGCCTTCGACGTCGCGGGTGACCTGACCGAGCGTCTGGGCGACGAGGGCGCGGAAGCGGAGGGTATCGTTCATGGAGTAGCCGAGCAGGCGGTGGCGGTCGAAGCCGGTGGCGAGCTTCATGGCGTAGTTCAAGGGATCGACGGGGTTGGTGGCGGTGACAACGACGGCCGAGGGGCACAGGTCGCGTACTTTCTCGCCGACGTCGCGGATGATGGGGAGGTTCTTATCGAGCATCTCCATGCGCGATTTGATAAGGCCCTGGGGGGCGCCGCCGCACATGATGACGATGTTGGAGTTGACCATATCGTCATATCCACCGGGCCGGATGATGACCTTCTTGTCCGTGATGGCGGTGGCCATGTCCATGGCGAGGTGTTCGACGAGGTTGGTGCGGTTGGGGGCGATGAGCACGAGTTCGTCGGCGAGGCCCTGGAGGGCGAGGATGAAGGCGACGTTCGAGCCGACGTAACCGGAAGCGCCGATGACGGTGATTTTCATGATGTCTGCTCCTCGGTGTTGCAGTAAAAATACTAGTACATATACTACAAGTTAAACGGGGACATTAACAGCGACGCCGCGACGTGGGAACTAGCCGGTCATCGCCATCGTGAAGGTCGAGACGTATCCCAGCGGCCGGTCGGTTGTCCGGTACCCGGCCGCGAACACTGCCGTTATCAGGTTGTGCCTGGCTTGGGCGGACCCCACGGTCCGCCCCGCCGCGAGAACCATCATCTACCACCCCGTGGTATTGTTCTTTTTATTGTACCACATTTGTCCGTTTTCATGGCACAACGTTTGTTTCACGGCGCGCAACCTGCTAGAATGACGCATAAAATCCGCAGAGAAGCCCGATTGTATCGGGCGAGGAGGCGCGATGACGATTCGGAATTTCTACCGGGACAAATGCACCGGCTGCGGACGCTGCGTGGCCTGCTGCCCGATGGACGTGCTGCGGCTCGACGAAAGTGACGGCAAGGCGGTGGTGGCCTACCCGGACGATTGCGTGGCCTGCTGGGGCTGCGAGTCTTTCTGTCCGGCCGGCGTCTTCGACGTCGCGCCGGACCGGGGCCGCGGCGAGATGGTCTCGCCGTACTAGACCGAGGGAGAACGATACCATGAAGCGACTGGAAGACCTGGGAACGGTAATCACCACGGACGTCCTCGTGCTCGGTGCCGGTGGGGCCGGCACCTGCGCGGCGCTCAAGGCCAAGCGGCCGGACGTGGACGTGCTGCTGCTCGATAAGGGCGGTGTCGGCTATTGCGGGCAGGTGCCCATCGGTGGGGGCATCCTCGCCTACGTCTACCCGGACTACGCCGAACAGTGGGTGGAAAAGGTCACCCGCCAGAGCTTTTTCTTCAACAACCAGGACTGGACGAACGTCTACGCCCGTTCCTTCCACCCGGTGACGATGGAGCTGGCGGAAATGGGGCTCACCTTCCACCAGGAAAACGGGAAGATGAAGATACTCGACTGGGGCCAGCACGTCCACGTTACCCTGTTCGACGCGCCCAAGTCGCTGGCGGCGCTGAAAAAGACGGCTATACGGCGCGGTGTAAAAACGATGGACAAGATCAATATCGTCGACCTGCTGACGCGGGACGGCCGCGTGGTGGGCGCGGTGGGGCTCGGGCTGGTGGACGGTAAAACGTACCTGTTCAACGCCAAATCCACCATCATCGCCATGGGCAACTGCGGCTTCATGCACGAGAAGACTTACGCCTCCTGTCTGGGCGACGGCGCGGCGGCCGGCTACCGGGCCGGGGCGGAGCTCGTCAACGCGGAGTTCGGCGCCAGCTACGTGTGGGGCACCAAAGTGCTCGGTAAAGAGCTCTTCGGCATCCACTTCTATCTCTACCTCGAGAATGCCCGCGGCGAGAAGATCATGGGTAAGCACTTCCCGGACCTCATGGAGCACGTCCAGCCGGTTTACACCTTCGACCCGAGGGTCATCGACGCCATGCAGAAGGAGGTCCAGGCCGGCCTGGGGCCTATCTACCTCAACCTGCGGGGCCTGAGCGACGCCGCCATCGCCGACTGCGCCGAGGACGTGGTGGAGGACCTGAGCCACCTGATGGCCAACGATAATATGATGCTCCTGCGCGAGAAGGCCGGCATCGAGCCGAAGCAGGAGCTCATCGAGATGGGGCCGAAGCTCCTCTACAGCGGCGGCGGCATGCGGACGGACACGACCGGCCGGACGACGCTGGCAGGGCTGTGGGCGGCCGGCGCCGCCTCGAGCAACGGCTGGTCGAACGGCGGGGGCAGCCAGGGCGGCCTCGGGGTGGCCTCGGCGGCCATCACCGGCTTCGTGGCCGGGGAAAATGCCGCGAAGTACGCGGCGGAAACCGGGCTGACCGGCATCGACGCGGCGGCCGCGGAACAGACCCTGGAGCGGGTACTTGCGCCGACGCAGCGCGCCGGCGATACCGACCCGTCGCAGGCGACCTACCGCGTGCACGACGCCGTCGTCCCGATGAAGTACACCCGCCAGCGCGAAGCCGGCCGGATGAAGGAAGCGCTCGGCATCGTCGGGGAGGCGCGGGCGATGCTGGAGCACGTCGGCGTGAGCAACTATCACGACCTGGCCCGCTACCACCAGGCGGAGAGCATGGCGCTGGCGGCGGAGTGCACCTTCAAGGCGGCGCTCATGCGGGAAGAGAGCCGGGCCGGCCACTTCCGGGAGGATTTTCCAAAGCGCAATGACGCCGACTGGTTCAAGTGGATCACCATCCGGGAGCAAAGCGGCGCGCCGAAGCTCGATACCCTCCGGATACCGGTGGAGGCGTATCATATCCAGCCGGAACCCTAACCGGCGGCAAGCTTTTTACCGAGCCGTTCCAGCCTCAGCTTGAGGTCGGGCTGCCGTAAAGCGTCTTTCGGCAGCTTGGCGAGGGCGGTTACGCCGCCACACCAGCTCATGCCGAGCAGATCGCCGAAGGTCCGCAGGTTCTGCAGCGCGGCGCCGATACCTTCTTCCGCAACGGCCAGCCCGGCCAGTCCCCTGCCGCGCAGGGCGGGCCAGACGGGGCAGGTGCGGTCGAGGAAGGTCTTCATCAGACCGGAAAGCAGCCCCATGTAGCCGGGCGTGGCCAGCACGATTATATCGGCGGCGAGCAGTTCGGGGAGGATGTCCCGCACGTCGTCCTCGATGATACAGGCGCCGCGCCCCTCGGCGTCCCGTTTCTCGCAGGCCAGGCAGCCGCGGCACGGCTCGATGCGCTGTTTTCGCAGCAGCACCAGCTCCGTGCGGGCGCCGGCGGCGGCGGCCGCGTGCAGCAAGGTGCTCAACATCCACTCCGAGTTGCCCTTACGCGGCGAGCCGCAAATACCCAACAGCCGCATGTTTTTCTCCCTTCCGCTTCGCGCTCAAGCCGCCGCCACGCCGGCCACCACGGCGGCCAGGTCGGCGGCATGGTCCGAGCCGATGAGGTACTTCTTACCCGAGGCGAGGGTGATCTTCACGCCGGACGTCCCGGAAAGGTAGTAGGCCTTCATCTCCCGATTGAAGCGGATGCCGTAGCCGCCGAAGTCCCGCAGCGGCGAGAACCGGTGAGGCTCCGCGGCGGCAATATCGGCCGTATCGAGACGGAGGACCGGGATACCGAGGAGACCGAACCGCACGATAACGCTCTCGCGGGTGACCAATGTGCGCATGCCGCCATAGGGAATGACCATGGCCAGACCGACGACGGCGACGATGGCGGCCACCCACCACATCTCCATCCAGGTGATGACGGCCGCGCCGAGCATGACGAGCGGCAGCACCGTGGTGACCACGGAGACGTACCACGGGTTCTGGTAGTCCCAGTAGACGAAGCCGGCGTTGCGGCGGATGCGCCCGGCGATCTCCTCGCGGATGCCGCGGTCTTCTGGTGCCTGAACAGGTTCCCGCCAGGGGCGGTAGGGCCGGACCATTTCAAGGAGCACCGCCAGCACGACGGTGATACCGGTGACCGTCCCGAACCACGTCCACGGGAAGGTGAAGGCGGTACCGGCGTTATCGAGGTAGTTCAGGTAGGCGATGGCAAAGCCGGACATGCCCCCGACCACGAGGTCATCGAGCAGGGAGAGCCAGTTGAAGCGCTTGCGGTCTTCCTGGCGGGCCCAGAGCTCGTCGAGGAGGCCGGAGATGCCGACGAACAGCAGCGAGAGCCCGATGAATATCCCGAAGACCTGCCAGGGAGAGCCGTAGCGGTCCGGGACGCCGCCCGGACCGAAGTGGACGGCGGTTGTCGCCGGCAGGGGCAGCGAGACGATGAGATATACCAGCATCGCCGTGAAAGCGGCAAGCGCCGGCAGGTGGACCCAGAGCGGATGAATACGGTAACGGTTCATGACGTACCTCCTTGCCGCCGGTCTCCCGGCACCTTGGCCAGCTCCGTTTCGACGATGGCCCGGATGGCCGTCTGGTCAAGGCCGCTCAACACGGCGTCATTGATGACCTCGCGGAAACGGGTTGCGATGGATTGCCCGGTACGAGGGGTAGGCGGGCCGGCCGGGAACCGGGCGATGCGGGCCCGGCGCCCGAGACGGAGCTCGATGATGCCTTCCTGCCGCAGGCGGGTATAGGCGGCCCGCACGGTGTGCAGATTGATGTTCAGGGTGCCCGCCAGGTCCCGGACGGAGGGCAGTTCGTCACCAGGACCGACCGCTCCCCGACTGACCTGCTCCTTTATCTGGTTCATGAGTTGCAGGTAGATGGGCCGGGGGTCGTTTTCATCGATGGACAGCAGCATTACTTTCGCCTGACAATCTGTTATATAAAAACTATAACAGTTATAACAGTATTTGTCAAGAGGCAAGCAATAAAAAATACCCCGCGGTTATCCGCGGGGCTCGTTATTTCCAGGTTTCGGGAATGCAGCTAACTAAGCGGCGGCGGTCGATCGGTGGGGCCGGTGGTGGTGCGGCCGGCGCCGGCGCCGGGGCTGGTGAGGCGCGGCCGGTTTTTCGGTCACAGGGGCCTGGGAGCGTGGCGGACGGGCCTGGGTCCGGATCTTGTCCGGGTCGGCCCGGTCGTAGTCGAAGCCTTCTATTTTTCGCCGTTCCAGCGGCTGCTTGAGGATCTTCTCCAGGGCGTGGACCTTGTTATCGTCCTCGCGGGAGACGAAGGTCAGGGCCTCGCCGTTGTTATCGATGCGTCCCGTCCTCCCGATGCGGTGGATGTAATCATCCGGGCTTTGTGGCATGTCGTAGTTGATGACGTGCGAGATGCTGAGGATATCGATACCGCGGGCGGCGATGTCCGTGGCGACGAGGATCTTCACCGAGCCGGAGCGGAAGCCGTCGATGGCAATCTGGCGGCGGTGCTGGGGAAGGTCACCCTGAAGGGAGGTGACCTGGTAGCCGGCGCGGCGGAGCTGGTCCGTAAGGCGCTCGGTGCGGTGTTTGGTGCGGGTGAAAATAAGGACGGAGTCCGTTTCCGTCGTGTCCAGGTAGCGTTTGAGCAGCGCGGTCTTGAGGTGCGGCGCGACCGGGTAGAGGGCGTGGGAGATGGTGCGGGCCGGGGCGGTGAGACCTATCTGGACGGTGAGCGGCTTGTTGAGAAACTCCTGCGTGAGCTTGCGGATACCAGGCGGCATGGTGGCGGAGAAAAGGAGGGTCTGGTGCCCCTGCATGATGCAGCTCATGATATTCCGGATGTCCGGCAGGAAGCCCATATCGAACATGCGGTCCGCCTCGTCGATGACGAGGACCTCGAGGGCGTTGAGACGGATGCTGCCATTCCAGAGATGGTCGAGCAGGCGTCCCGGGCAGGCGACGATGATATCGGCGCTGGGGAGGCGGGTTTTCTGATCGAACATGCTGACGCCGCCGTAGATGGGAACGGCCTTGAGACCGGTCTTTTTTCCGAGGGAGTTGAAGACCTCGCAGGTCTGCTCGGCGAGCTCCCGGGTGGGGGAGACGACGAGGGCGCGCACGGCGCCGCGTGGGCTTTCGACGAGGCGCTGCAAGAGGGGGAGTACGAAGGCGGCCGTCTTGCCGGTGCCGGTCTGGGCGAGGCCGATGATATCACGCCCGGCCAGGACCGGAGGAATGGCCTGTTCTTGGATGGGCGTGGGCTCTTCAAACCCGAGGGCCTCGATGCCGGCCATGATGCTCGGGTGGAAGTTAAATTGGTGGAAATTCATAAGACTCCTGTAAAATCTGGTCGCGGACGAGCGGCCCGGGAAAAGATGGGGAAGCAGCAGCGCTCACGGTGACGGGGAAGGTGCAGTGCGGCGGAAATAGTGGGGAAGGTCGGGAGGGATGGTGAAACAGAGTGGCGTTCAATAATAGTAACGGACGCCCGATCCGTGCGGAATGGTGCGGCCGACCCGGACCGGAGCAACTCCCTGGAAACGTCCCTGGCGAAACCTGTATTGGAACGGGCCAGGTCCCCGGGCAACTTAACCCTGCCGCCGGCGCCGCCGGGCATTGGCCTTGGCCCGGATACGGGCGGCCTCGCTCTTGGGCACGAAGTGGCGGTTGGCTTTCAGTTCCCGCAGGACGCCGCTCATCTGGACCATTTTCTGGAAACGGCGCAGTAGCGATTCCTGGGACTCGCCTTCATGTATGGTGACTTCTAATGACAAATGCTTTCTCTTTTACGTACGGTCACTCCGGGCGGTCCTGCCGCCCGGAGTGACTCTTTATTAGCTTTTCGTTAGCGGCGGGGGCTGATTTTCCTGAAGCAATCGCTGCAGTAAACAGGCTTGTCGCCGCGAGGCTGGAACGGAACCTCGGCGGTCTTGCCGCATTCGGCACAGACTGCCTCGAACATCTGGCGCGGTGCCCCGTAGGAACCGCCCTGACGTTCCGCCTTGCGCGCGCGCCGGCAATCCGGGCAGCGCTTGGGTTCGTTCACGTAGCCCTTGGACTGGTAGAATTCCTGGTCCTCGGCGCTGAACACGAAATCGGATCCGCAGTCAGCGCACCGAAGGGTCTTATCTTCGAAACTCATCGGATGCCCTCCTCTCTTTGCATATTAGGTAGAGAACGGGACATCCAATTCCGAAGAATCACCCTTTAGCAGGGATTTCCGGGCCGTGGTACTCCCCTCAACCAACTTTACATAGTATACCGTGTTTCCGTCCAGTTGGCAAGGGGTTTTTGTCACTTTTCAAGGAGCCGCGACAAAGAATGTGATTGACTGACCCGGCGGCCGGTGTGTAATAATTAAAAGAGGAGGCCGCCGGACCGGCACGACGGCCGACTGGAAAAGAGGAACGATGGAAGTCAATACCGAACTGAATGAAGCCAGGCCGGCCATCGAGCCTGACCTCTTCGAACTCGAAAAAAAGCCCATCATGGTGAAGTCCATCGACCGGGCGGCCAACGTTTTATACTGCATCAGTGAAGGCATCAATACCGTCTCGGACATAGCAACGCACTGCCAACTGGGGAAATCAACGGTACACCGGCTGCTGAACGCCCTGCGGGAGTCCGGCCTGGTAATGCGGGACCCCGTTTACCGGGACTACCTGTTCGGGGACCTGCTCTCCCGGCTGGTAGCGAACCCGCGGATGACCCACGAGTATCTGGTACGGGCCGCGGCGCAGGAGATGGAGTTCCTGGCGGACTATACCAAGGAAGCCGTTTCCCTGGGCGTGAAGTCCGGGATCAACTACGTCGGCCTGGCGAACCTGCCGAGCGCCCATGCGCTGCGGGTCGTGGACGACGTGAATTTCCACGGCGATCTTTACGCCGGAGCGAGCGGCCGGGTGCTGCTGTCACAGCTCGGTACGGCCGAGGTGCAGCGGGTGGCGCAGTTCTTCGAGGCGGAGTACGCGGAGGCGCGCAACCGCTTCGACGAGGCACGATTTCTGGAGGACATCGACCGCATCCGGGAGCAGGGCTATGCCGTTTCCGGCGGTGAGCGGGTTTACGGGGCGATGTGCATCGCCGTGCCGGTGCGCTACTATCACGTGCCGGCGGCCTTGAGCATCCTGGGACCGGAGAGCCGGCTGACACCGCATACGCGGGAATATCTGGACCTGCTGCTGGCCGCGGCCAACCGCATCGGGCAGCGGGTGCGGGAAACACGGAAACTGGCCTAAACGGCTGCCGCCTAAACGTACTTTATCTTGTGGCAGCGTACCTGCTGGGTGCCGACGGTCACCAATTCAGGCACCTCTTTGGAACACTCCTCCATGGCTTCCGGACAGCGGGTATGGAACCGGCAGCCGGACGGCGGATTGAGGGGTGAGGGCATCTCGCCGGTGAGGACGATCTCCTTGTAATCCGGTCCTTCGTCCTCCGGGAGCACGAGCATGGAGGCGGAGATAAGAGCCCGGGTATAGGGATGGAGCGGTTTCAGGAACATCGGCTCTGTCTCACCGTATTCCACGATCTGACCCAGGTACATGATAGCGGTATAGTGGCTCATGTAACGCACTGTGGCTAGGTTGTGAGCGATGACGAGGTAGCTGAGGTGGAACTGCTCCTGGAGGTCCTTGAGCAGGTTCATTATCTGGGCGCGGATGGAGACATCGAGGGCGGAGACGGGTTCATCGAGGACGACCAGACTCGGATTGAGAGCCAGCGCCCGGGCCACGGCGATGCGCTGGCGCTGACCGCCGCTGAACTCGTGGGGATAGTGCCCCATGTGGCGGGGCTCCAGTCCCACCTGGCTGAGCAACTCCATGGCGCGGTCACGCATCTGCTGCTTGGTCATCTTGGTATTGACCTGCATCGGCTCGGCGATGATGTCCCGGACGCGCATGCGGGGGTTCATGGAGCTCCAGGGGTTCTGCTGCACGGCCTGAACGCGGGGCCGGTAGTGGGTCTTGAGGCGGCGGTCCGACCAGCCGGTGATATCGTCGCCTTCGAACAGGATCTTGCCGGTGGTGGGGCGTTCCAGCAAGAGCACCTGCTTGGCGGTGGTGGTCTTGCCGGCGCCGGACTCACCGACGAGGCTGAGGGTCTTGCCGGCTTCGATCGTGAATGAAACGCCGTCCACCGCCCGCACATGCCCCACGACCTTCTGGAGAAAACCCTGCGTGACGGGATAGTACTTGGTCAGCTCTTGTCCTTCAAGTATTACGTCAGACATGGTCTATTTCACTCTCCAACAGGCTACGGAATGGCCGGGGCTGACCTCGATGAGCTGGGGTTGCTGGGTATCGCAGATGTCCATATGGACGTTGCAGCGCGGGTAGAAGCGGCAGCCTTGCGGCAGATTGGCAAGGGAGGGCGGCTGGCCCTCGATGGAGTACAACCGGTCATCCTTGCGGTCCAGACGGGGGACGGAGTTGATAAGCGCGGTGGAGTAGGGGTGGAGCGGCTGCTTGAAGAGCGCGCTCGTCTTGGCGGTCTCGACGATCTTGCCGGAGTACATGACGGCCACGCGGTCACACATCTTGGCGATGACGCCGAAGTCATGGGTAATAAAGATGATGGCGACGTTGGTCTGTTTCTGAACGTCCTTGAAAAGGTGAATGTACTGTGCCTGGATGGTAGCATCGAGGGCGGTGGTGGGCTCGTCCGCGATGAGCACGCGCGGGTAGCACGACATGGCGATGGCGCCGACGACGCGCTGGCGCATGCCGCCGCTCATCTGGAAAGGGTAGTCCTGGAGGCGGCGCTCCGGCGCCGGGATCTTCAGGAGCCGCAGGGCGTTGATGACCTCGTCCCGCACCTGGTTTTCGTTGAGGTCCTTGCGGAGCCGGATGGATTCGGCGATCTGGTTCCCGACGGTGTAAACGGGGTTGAGCGACGTCATGGGGTCCTGGAGGATCATGGAGATGAGCCGCCCGCGGGCCTGGCGCATGGCCTTGTCACTGAGCTTCAGGATATCGATGCCGTTGATGACGATGCGACCGGATACGATCTTGCCGGGCGGGTCCGGCAGCAGGCGGAGGAGGGAAAGTCCCGTGACCGTCTTGCCGCAGCCGGACTCACCGACGATGCCGAGCGTCTCACCTTCGTCAACGTAAAAGTTGATGCCATCCACGGCCTTTTGCTCACCCTGCTTGGTGAAGAACGAGATGCCCAGGTTTTCCACTTCCAGGAGATGGGTACTGACTTTGCTCATAGCTGCCTCAATCTCGGATCGAGTTTATCGCGGAGCCAGTCACCGAAGAAGTTACCGGAGAGCACAACCAGCCCGATGAGGATGCCGGGGAAGGTGGATATCCACCAGGCCCTGTCAAGATCGGCTCTGCCATCGGCAACCATGTTGCCCCAGGAAGGCTCGGGAGGCGGCACGCCGACGCCGAGGTAGCTCAAGGCGGCCTCGGCCAGGATCATGCTGCCCACCGCCAGCGTCATGATGATAATGAGCGGATTGACGACGTTGGGAAAGATATGGCGCAGCATGATCCTGAAGGTGGAACAGCCGTTGATGCGGGCCTGTGAGACGAAGTCCACCTCCCGCAGCCGCAGCGTTTCACCCCGGATCAGCCGGGCGTAGGGCGCCCAGCCGAGTAGTGACAACGCCAGAATCACCGTGAGTATGGATGGCCCTAGTATGGCCGCCAACAACAACGCGACGATCAAAGCGGGGAAGGACATGGCTACATCGACCACCCTCATGAGAAAGCCATCCGTCCGCCCGCCCAAATAGCCGGAAAGGATACCGATGACCGTTCCGATGAACGAGGTAATCAGGATGACAGCCAGGGAGACGGTGAGGGAGATGCGGGCCCCGAAGATGGCCCGGCTGAGGACATCACGACCGAGGTTGTCCGTGCCGAGGATGTGCGCCGAGGTGCCACCGAAAAACATAGGCGCCACGCGACGGTGCAGCAGGTCGTTCTTCACTGGGTCGTACGGCGCCAGGAGCGGCGCAAAGATGGCGACCAGGACGAGAACCGTGAGGATGAACACCGGCAGGACGAGCGTTAGCATCCGCGTTATCCGGAAACCCCACGAGAGCGTAGAGCCGGTGACCGGCTGTCTTGCAGTTTCACTTACCATGTCGAGCCCCTAAGATTTCTGAAATCTGATTTGCGGGTCAATGTAAGCATAGAGGATATCCACGAGCAGGTTCGAGAGGAGGATGACCGCGGCGACGAAAAGGACCGTTGACTGTACCACCGGGAAATCACGCCCCAGCACCGCATCGAGCATCAATTTGCCCATGCCGGGCCAGGTGAAAATCTGCTCCGTGATGACCGCGCCGGTAATCATCATGCCCAGGAGCAGGCCGGCGACAGTGAGCGGGGCAATGAGAGCATTGCGGAGAGCGTGTTTCCATATAATGACCCGTTCCGGCAGCCCTTTGATACGGGCGAGTTTGATGTATTCGCTATCGAGGACATCGAGCATGCTGGAACGGACGAGACGCAGCATACCGGGCAACAGGAAGAAGACGAGGGTTCCGACCGGCAGAATATAGCTGAGGATACCGTTTTTCTGCCCGCCGGCGGGCAATATCGGCCAGGCAACGGAGAATACCAATATAAGCATAATGGCCACCCAGAAACCCGGCAATGCCTGGCCCAA
This sequence comes from uncultured Dehalococcoidaceae bacterium, assembly GCA_964580635.1. Lineage (GTDB taxonomy): Bacteria > Chloroflexota > Dehalococcoidia > Dehalococcoidales > RBG-16-60-22 > DAOUEG01. The sequence continues at coordinate 4,650 of CAZOMF010000017.1, read as the reverse complement.
TATGGCAATGAACTTGACGCCGTTGTCGGAAATAGAATCCTTGCGGACCGCCCCCAGGACTCCCAGAAGAAGGGCCAGCAGCATGCCGATGACGAACGAGGGAACGATGAGCTTCAATGTATTGGGGAGGGCATCGCCGATCATGGCAACCACCGTGCGTCGCTTGACGAACGAGGTGCCCAGGTCGCCGGTGAGGGCGTCCTTGACGAAGATGGCGAACTGGACGGGCTGCGACCGGTCAAGGCCCATCTGATGACGCATGACCTCGACCTGTTCCGGGGTGGTGCTGGGGGTACGAAGGAGGGCGGTGGGATCGCCGGTGGCCCGGACGAGCACGAATACGAGGAACAGGATGCCGAACAGGGCAATCACCGTCTGTATGAGCCGCATTATGATGAAACGTGTCATCTGTCTTATCCTATTTGGATTGGAGTAGTATGGGGGAACTACTATCTACAAGTTTCCGGGGGTGGTGCTCGGCCAAGGCCCCCGGAACACTATTTATTATTGTGAGAGGAATGGTGCGGGCTCACTCCCGTCCCGTCTCTTAACGATATAATATAAAGCACCGTTTTCGGCCTGTCAACTTTGGAACGTAAATAGGTTACACAATCCGTGCCACAGGCGGTATTTGGAACGGGTAATATCGCCCGGTTGGTCCGATTATCGGAACATCCAACTTGGACGGTCCGTTTCCGCGGCCAGCTCACATGGAACGCGCCGCCGCCGGCAACCGTTGTCCGCAGGGTGAAAATGGTACGCCGAAGCCCATCGGAGCAGACGTGAGCGATACCCTGGGAACAGAGAATTTCAAAAATCGAAACAAAATTCGAGGCTTCAGGCGTGGAAAATAACCGGTCGCGCAATGAACCGGCCGGTGTTTCCGGCCCGCGAGATGCCCGGAAGAAGGATTTGAAATTGTTCCGGTACCGCGCGTACAATAGGGGCTAACCGGAGACCCCTTGAAAAAACGAAGGAGATTCTTATGCAGGAAGGCAAATACGGAAAGTACTTTCTGGAGGAACCTTGGGGCGTCATCCATCCCGGCACGCCGGAAGACGCGCCGAAGTATATCGGGATGGGGCAGACGCACCGGGTCGAGCACTGGGCCGAGCCGCTGACCCAGGTACTGCGGCCCATATACCATCCTTACATGATGATCCCAAAGGGCCATCAGCATGCCGTGGCCGAGGTCCTCTACTTCATTGGAGGGGACCCGATGAACTTCGAGGAGTTCGGGGCCGAGGTGGAGTTCACCATCGGGGAAAGTGCGGACGCCGAGGTCCACACCATCACCAAGACGACCTGGGTCCAGGTGCCGGGCAACGTACCCCACTGCCCGCTTAACTTCAAGCGAGTGGACAAGCCCATTATGTTCGGGCACATCATGTTCGCCGACACGTTCGATTCGACGATCGTCGGCCGGAACCCCCTGAAACGGGACGAGGAGCAGGAATAGCAAAAGGGCCCCCGTTTCTACAGGCAAATCAAGTATACCGCGGGTCGCTGGACGGGACCATTGTTCCCGGCGAGGCGGCCCGCCCGTATTTAGTGAAGGCGGACCATGACCTCCAAGTACGAACAATATGTGGTGAGGAAACCGGCCATCGTCACGGCCGACTACAAGGACGCGATACCGGAGGGCGACGTCATCCCGAACGTGAGTGACGTGGACACCGGGCCGCGTGTCATCTTCTCCCACTCCTTCGTGCCGGCGTCCGACACGATGGTGGAATACGGCATCATCTCCGGGGACACCGTCATCGGCGACCGGAACGCCAGGAACGTCACCGAGCCGCACCGGCACAACTACCAGGAAATCTTCCTGTTCCTGGGGACGGACAAGAGTAACACCGCGGACCTCGGCTGCGAGGTGGAGTTCTGGGTGGGCGAGGGCGATGACCTGGAGAAGATCGTCTTCACGACCTCGTCCAGCATCTACATCCCGCCGAACGTGGTCCACTTTCCGCAGATATGGCGGAACGTGCGGCGGCCGGTGATGACGGTGGTCATCATGCCGAAGGCGCAGGAACGCCGGCTGGAAACCGTCAGCTAAACGGCCCGTTTATTTCATGCCCAGCTTCTCGTTACGCGCCAGGAGGCCGACGGCCTCCGCGGACCGCCGGGCACGGGTCTCGCTCTGTCTGGCAGTGGCGATCCAGCCGATGTACTGCTTCCGGTGCGAGGGCGCCAGCTTCTCGAAATTGGCGCGCGCCGCCTGGTTGGCGGCCAGGGCGGCCTCGAACTCCGGGGGCATTTCCCAGGGCTGCCGGCCCGCCGGCACGCGGTCCCAGCTGCCGTTTCGCTTCGCCTCGTCGATGACACGCTGTCCCGCTTCTGTCATGCGTCCCTCGCGGACCATCTTCTCGACACGCGCTTTGTTGCTGGCCGACCAGACAGCCGTGCCGGTCCGCGGCGTGAACTTGCGGGTATAGCGTTCCTCGTCGAGCTTCTTTATGAGGCTGTCGATCCAGCCGAAGCAGACGGCTTCCTCGACGGCGTCCTCGTACGGAATATTGTTCCGTCCGGCCGGTCCCTTGTAGAAAAGCAGCCAGATTACCTTGACATCGGCGTAGTGCTCTTCGAGCCAGGAACGCCACTCGTCCCGGTTCGTCACGTAGAGCTGCTTGTCCGGCACGTCCTTCCTCCTGCTACGAGGCTTATCTTAGCGGGAGTCTGGCACCAGCGTCAATATCAGCGGGACAGCGCGCGGTACCGGTAGATGAGCCGGCAGTCCAGGTCGAAACTCTCGCGCTGGGCGACCGGCGCCGGTGTTTGACGGAACGGGACAGCGAGCGAATCATCGAAGATGGCCGCAGGGAAGAACTCCCTGAATTTCGCGGCAAGCAGGATGATATTGTGCCGCGACGAGGGGGCCATGTCCGGGCCGAGGCAGGAGAAATCGAAGCCGCGCTGGCTGACCTCGATGCAGGAGTCCGCCGCATCACCGGTGAACAGCCGGACGATCCGCTCGTCCCGGACCGTCGTTTCATAGGTCCGTTCCTCGACGGTCTTTTTCATGGGGATACCGCCGGTCAGCAGCATGCCCGTGAGGTTCAGCCGCTTGCTTTTCCTGACGACCTCTTGCTGTTGCCGGTTGTGCCGGATGCCGTCGATGATGAGAAAGGCCCCCGCCGACGACAGTCTGAACTTGCTGGTGTCCTTGTCCCGGAACACAGCGGCCCCTTCCTCGAAGGTGAGGCTCCTGGCCCGGAAGACACGGAGCGGCTCGCGGAGCTCGGCCTCCGGACAGGCAAAGGCGACGAGACCCAGGTCCCCCAGCCGGCGTACCAGGGTTTCGGCTTCCGACGGGCCGGGCCGGCGCGCGACGATCCGGGGGACCTTCGCGGTAAGCAGGCGCCGGGTGTGATAGAGGTCCAGTCCGAGGACGGCCGCGGTCTGCTGCGTGAACTCGTCGGTCACCGCGACGCCGGGAGCGACAATGATATCAACTAAATCGCCGACCGCCATTCAAATCACCGGCCGGCATTGCGTCGTGCGGCCGCAAGTCCCGGCATGGCCAAGATACAAAGATGTGTCTTAATTCTCCAACTCCTCTTTCGAAGGCGGTTCAAATTTCAAGAACCATTCCTTCAGACTGGTTTCGGGAATCTGAAACACGCCGTAGGGCCGTCGTGCGTTTCTTTCTGCCAGGCGTTCCAGAAGTAATTCCTCGGGAGCGTAGGTAAAGTGAATTTTGAAATCGACGCCCAGACTTTTTGCCCGCGAACGAAAATCATCTCGCTCGGAACGGGTCCAAAATCCAAAATCCAAAATGACATTTACACCGAGTGATAGAACACGGGATGCAACGTCCCAAAGCAACGACTCGATTATCCCATGCCGGGCGTCATGTTCCTGATCAGTGGCGTCCTGGCCGAATAAACGCGTATGCCACTCATCGGTGGTGAGGCGTAATGCCGAATACTCATGTTCAAGCTGCCGTGCGAGAGTCGTTTTGCCACTGCAGGGAAGACCGACCATTAGATGAAGCGTTGTCATAGTAGCTGGCACCACTCGGGAAGGTATCGTCGGACAAGATGCCGTTATATCCGAAAGAAAAAGCAGCGATATCGTCTAATGCAAGTGTAACAAGCTCACCAAGACGGTGCAACCGGAGATAAAATGAGGGTGCTGAAAAACACCGAGCTATTCATCTTGAGGTGCGCAGGATTGGGTACTGCCGTTTGAGTTCGTCGTTTGACATGTTTGAGTATGTAACGTATCTACTTAGCCTGTGCGTTAAGGCGACAGTTCAGAGTCCAGCGGTTTTCTGACATACTTGATAAATTCTTCAGATGAAGCTTCGAATTTTAAGAAATTAACTTTACATTGGTTTAGACTTGGTTTATTCGCTCCACCTGTGTAATCAGGGTCGTCAAACTGAACAGGGTCATCTTCCCAGAAACAGACTGGACAGGTTTGATATGTGCCAGGGGGACTCTCGTCCAGAGTGAAGAATCCACAACAAGGACATTGATATTTGTCCATCTGTTCCACCTAACTGGATACTCGCTATGCTGGTTTCAGTTAAAATAACCCTACCAGTAAACATCGGAAAGTACAACTAATGGAAAAGAGGGAAAAACCCGGATTGGTGGTGGAGCCGGGGGGATTCGAACCCCCTACCTCCTGCTTGCAAAGCAGGCG
>CAZOMF010000016.1:7247-21249 GCA_964580635.1 uncultured Dehalococcoidaceae bacterium | reverse complement strand
ACGTAACGTTACGAACCAGGAGCACAAACGAACACCTGCCGGCATATCTCCGGTGCCGGCAGGTGTCTTCGTGTCTTCAGTGAGTCTCTCCGTCCTCCTTTCAAGCCTTTCTCCCTGCCCCATGAGGCAGACTGCCTCGCTTCTTTATCTTCCGCCGTCGTAAGCTCACCAGATGATCCCCCTCATACCATCATCATTGCGAGCGCAGCGAAGCATCCACACCTTGTGATTCCCGCTTTCGCGGGAATCCGGTTGACGGTGCCTTCCCTGGTTCTGGCCCGATCATTGATGCCATGGTGGGGCGACGACCTGCCGCCTTTCGTCATTGCGAGTGCCGCGAAGCAATCCGTCTCACTCTCGCAGATAGGAGAGGGTCGTGTGATAAGGGTGGATCCATCTGGTCTTCATACTGTCTTCTGAGGGAGCATCACAACCGAAGAATCTCGTCTCTCCTCGTACTCTCCTGACCAGGTCTCAGCGTTCCGCACCTGCCTGTCGTCTCCCTTTCGCAAAGAGCCTGCCCTGAGCTTGTCTCAGGGGAGATAGAGAGGGTTTCTCTCTTTCGTCATTCCGGCGCAGGCCGGAATCTATCATTGTGACGAAAAATGGTGAACGGGGCGGTCTTGCCCGCTCCGAAGCTAACAAAAAGGACGCCTTTTGCAGTAGTCGGCGATTTTGAAAAATTCTGCGCCGGTATCGCAGTGCGCCCGTTTTTCCACTCCTCACCCCCCCGGATCTTCCAGCCATTCACCACGGTCGGACCTTTTCAGGAACCATACGGCATTACCGTTGCCAGACAAAGGGAGAAGGCCTTTTGCTCCGCTCAGGATGACAGGGTGAGGTGCCTGGAGTGATACACGCGAGGACTCGATAGTACGGTGCTTAGGTCATTGGAGCGCACTACCGGCAATGACAGGGCCGGGACGTGACTACTGAGAGTCGTTATCGTTGTACATGGCGAAACCGCCCGGCATATCGGCGACGGGCTGCTTCAGGAACGGGTCATCCTTTGGGACGCCGATACTCTTCGCCGCCTGGAACGTGTCTTCCCGCTCGCCCGTCAGTTTGGTGACCTCTTCCCGGTCGTTGCAGAACTCCCAGACGGACTGCTTGCTGATGACATTCTGTTTCCAGAGACGCACCAGCGCCTGGTCCAGCAGCTCCATACCGCTGTGGCTGTTCATACGGATGGTGTTGGGTATCTGGAAGGTCTTGCCCTCGCGGATGAGGTTGCGGACGGCGGAGTTGGCCAGCATGACCTCGATGGCGGCGATGCGGCCGTTGCCGTTCAGCTTGGGAACGAGGGCCTGGCAGAGAATGCCGAGCAGGAGCGAGGCGAGACGGGACTGCGTCAGGTTGCGCTCATGGGGAGGGAACATGTTGATGATACGTTCGACGGCCTGCGAGGCGCTCGGTGCATGGCCGGTGGTCAGCACGAGGTGGCCGGTCTCCGCCACGGTCAGGGCGGCCGAGGCCGTTTCCAGGTCGCGCATCTCGCCGACGAGGATGACATCCGGGTCCTGGCGCAGGACGTGGCGCAGGGCTTCCGAGAACGAGAGGGTATCCGCGCCAAGCTCGCGCTGGGTGATGGTGCACCGCTGGTGCTTGTAGGTGTACTCGATGGGGTCCTCGATGGTAATGACGCGGCGGTTCTCGTTCTCGTTCAGGAACTGGATCATGGAGGCCAGCGTGGTGGACTTGCCGCTCCCGGTAGGTCCGCTGACGACCACCAGCCCGCGCGGCCGCAGGATGAGGTCCTTGCAGATATCCGGCAGACCGAGGGCTTCCGGACCGGGAACGGTATCCGGCAGCAGGCGGTTGACGAAGCTGATGCTGCCGCGCTGACGGGCGGCGTTGAAACGCACGCGCCCGACCTGCGCCACGGAGGCGCCGAAGTCGAGCTCGTGGGTGGTGGCAAAGGTCTCCCGCTGCTCTTCGGTGGTGACCTGCGCGAGCATCTCTTCCAGGTTCTGTTCGGAGACCACGGGCAGGTCGTCGGCCGGGTTCAAACTGCCGTGGATGCGCATGAGGGGCGGCATGTCCGCCACGAGGTGCAGGTCGGAGGCGTTCCGCTCCTTGGCAATCTGGAGGGTGGCTATCATATCCATAGATCAATCCCCAAGCTGGATGTTCAGGCTGTAGGCGTACGGTGTCACATTATCCGACTCGTCGAATTTAATGGACTTTATGGTGACCTGGGAAAACAGGTCCAGCGCCAGGAGCTCACGGGCGTAATCAATTACGTCCTGCTCACTGGCAGCGACGCCGGATATGGAAAACTGCCCCGTTGCATGGTTGACCGAACCGAGCTCGAGTCCTGGCACGACGGCGCCGGTGCTCTTGGTAAGGTCGCTGTTGATGGCCTCGCCGGTATCGCCGATATTGGCCAGCACCGACGCGAACTGGTCCTTCTGAGACTGTATCTTTTCCAGTTGGGCCTCCAGGGAGGCGACACTCTTGGTGAGGTCCGTTTTTTCCGTTTGACGTTTCTCCAGGAGGAAATTGGTGGAATCCAGATTGATCTTGGTGCTCGACAGCTGGCCGGCGGCGTCCTGGACGGTCATCGCCAGCAGGACCACGAGCGCGCAGGCGGCGATAGCGGCCGGGACCGCTATGAGTTTGCTGCCGGAAATCTGGCGCGGCTGGTACGGCTCCGGCAGCGTGTTGAAATTGGGCTGCAAAGGACCGGCGTCCTTGGGAAGCTGCTTGAGCACCAGGCCGACGTTTGCCAGATGGAGGGACGGATCCAGGTGTTTGGCGCACTTGAGCGGTGAGACGAGCAGCTCCGGGACGAGACCCAGGTCACGTCCCAGCTCCTCGTGGAGGTCTACCTCGTCGGCGATATCCCCGGAGAGGTACAGCGGCGTTCCTTCCGCCAGGGGCGCGACCGGGCTGTTGGAATTATGGAACTGGACGGTACGGGTCAGCTCGGCGGTGATGATGGAGGCTTTCTCCTTGATGTCGAGATACTCTTCCGGGAACGGTACCGTCCGGATAGGCTGGGGCAGGCCGTTGCGAACGATGACGATATCGAATTCCTTCGGCTGAACGTCCAGGATAACGGCGGAAGACTCCCTGGCCAGCCGGGACAGGGCAAGCGGCTTGATATCCATGAGATACGCCTTGAGACCGGCCGCGTGAAGGATGCGCATGAGGGCATCCGCTATCTGCCGCGGAATAGCCACCATGAAGGCAGTCAGATTGCCTTCATTCTCGCCGATTATCTGCCAGGAAATATAAAGCTGCTCCGGCGGCACAGGAAGGACGCGCTGGGCTTCACGGATGATCGCCTCCGGTATCATCGCCTTGGGGAGGTGGGGCAGGCTGACCGGCCGGGTCAGGCAATGGAGCCCGCTGATGCCCAGTATGACCTTTTTACCGGATACCTTGTTGGTCTGCATCAGGGTCTTCAGCTTATCGACCAGAGCGGCTTCCCGTTCCGGGCTGTCGATCTCGCTCAGGCCCGTCTCCAGCGGCACGCTGGCGAGCTTGGAGATGCGCTTGCCCCTGGTGACGAGGAGGCGGATGCTGGCGTCATCGATATATAGTGTCGTTGCGTTCTTCGCCATGGCTTATTCCTGTTCCGTATAGGAGTAAATGATCATCTGGAGGGAAGCGTCGGTATAGGCGTCCATGCCCACGTCGTCGGCCGAGCTGGTGTCTATTTGAAGGTTGGCCGATTTCACGTAACCGGTCCGGAACGACGTATTGACGTTGATGATGAAGTTGACCACCTGTTCCAGGGTACCGTTGACGCGTCCCGATATGGAGGTCTCGGAGACGGGGATGCCCTGGAGGGAGCTGGAGGAGATAGCCGTCGAGGTAAACGTATCGACGATCACTCCACTCTCGTCGGCGATCTCATAGAACTCCTCGGCGACATCGGGGCTGATGACGGACTTGTTGAGCCGGCTCGCGGCATCCTGGAGATCCGACTGGCCGAGGGCTATCTTTTGCTGGAGGGACTCGACCTGGTTTTTAAGATCGGTGGTATCCAGACTGTTGAGACGTGCGGTCTTTATTTTAAGCTCGTCCTTGGAAGCATTAAGGTCCTGTATCTGCTGTGAGCGCGTCAGTCCCAGGCCGGCAAGGATAACAAGGAACACCCCGGCCGAGAGGATAAGCCAGCTCGTTTTACTCAGTTTCAGGTTTTTCATATGCTTAGCCGCCTAAACCAGCCTGCCCGTACATTCCATACATGGCGGATACCATGGAGACAGCGATGAGGCCCACGAAGCCGGCGATAATGATGGTCATGACCGGCGGGATGATGCCAATGATGGTCTTCGTCTTTTCCTGGGCCTCGGACTCGTAGTTCTGGGCCACCGCCATGATGGAACTGTCCAGGGTACCGGTCTCCTCGCCGACCTTGACCATCTGCACCATCATGGGGAGGAAAAGCGGGTTTTTAGACATCGGGCTGGCGAGCCCCTCACCCTTGAGCATCTCCGTCTGGACGTTGTAGAGCGCCTCCGCCATGACACGGTTGCCGCTCCCCTGCACCACCATGGGCATTATCTCCGTCAGCGGAAGGCCGGCGGTATAGAGCAGTGAAATACTGCGGCAGGCGCGGGAAAGCTCATTGAGGAGCCGGACGCGGCCGAGCATCGGGACCTTCAGCAGGAGCTTGTCCAACTGGTACCGGCCGCCGGGCGTCTTGACGTAGACGGCGGCGGTACCGCCCACGATAAGAAGTCCGAGAATGATATGCAAAATATGAGCCCTGAGGAAGTCGGAAACACTCATCATCATGCGGGTAATAGCGGGGAGCTGGGCGCCGAGGTCCGAGTACAAGCCGGCAAATGCGGGGAGTACGACGATCATGAGGATGGCCACTACGACCACGGCGACGGCACCGGCTATCATGGGGTACATGAGCGCTCCCTTGATGCCCTTCTGAGTAGCTACCTCACGCTCCATGTAGTCCGATATCTGCCGGAGCATGGTCTCCAGGCCACCGGTCTGTTCGCCGATGCTGAGCGAGCGTATGGCCATGGCCGGAAAGACGTCGGAATGGCGGGCCATGGACGCGGAGAGCTGGTTGCCGCCGCGGACGTCGCTGATGATCTCTCCGACGACCTTTTTCAGGGTCCGGGCGCTCATCTGTTCCTGGAGCAGCTCCAGGGAGGTGATGATATTGATGCCCGATTCCAGCAGCAGCGCCAGCTGACGGAAGAACATGATAATGTCCGATGGCTTGACGGGGAAGAACTGGGAGGAGAGCTTCCCCAGGCTGAAAAAGGGTACGTACGGCTTGAGATTGATGAGCCGGAAGCCGGCAAAGTTCATCATGTCCGCCACGGCGGACTCGCTGGCGGCGGCTATCTTTCCCTTTACAATATCGCCGGCCTCGCTGGCGGCGACGTACTGATACTGCATGTTTCTTTACCCTACTGAATAGGCATTGCGTAATACTTCCGTGGGAGTGGTGACGTTGAGCTTGACCTTTTCCATACCGTCATGGAGCAAGGTGACCATTCCCTCGTTAATGGCCTCGCTGCGGAGCTCATTGGCGGTCGCTTCCCGCAGCAAAAGCGTCTTGAGGGTATCGGTGATGGTGAGTAACTCGAAGATACCGGTCCGGCCGCGATAGCCGGAGTTTGCGCAGGAGGCGCAGCCGGCACCGTACATGAACTCGGCGCGTTCCTCGCCTATCTCCTTGGAATAGATGACCGTCTCCTCCGGGGACGCCGGTTGAAGCCGGCCGCAGTCCGGGCAGATACGGCGGGCCATGCGCTGAGAGATAACGCCGATAAGCGCCGAGGCGACGAGGAACGGCTCGACGCCGAGGTCCACGAGCCGCATCACCACGCCGATAGCGTCATTGGCATGGATCGAGGAGAGCACGAGGTGCCCGGTGAGGGCGGACTGGATGGCGATGTTCGCCGTCTCCGCGTCACGAATCTCGCCGATGAGGATAACGTCCGGGTCGAGCCGGAGGATGGAGCGCAGGCCGCTGGCGAAGGTGATGCCGGCGCGGGGATTGACCTGTATCTGGTTGATGGACGAGAAGCGGTACTCGACCGGGTCTTCCACCGTGATGATATTACGCTCGGTCTGGTCCAGCGAGTTCAGGGCGGCATAGAGGGTCGTCGTCTTGCCGGCGCCGGTGGGGCCGCTGACGAGGATGATGCCGTACGGCACCCGCAGCATGTCCTCGAGCTTCTTGAGACTGCCCGGCAGGAAGCCGAGGTCCGGCAAGGCCAGAGTAGCGCGGGACTTATCGAGCAGACGGAGCACGGCCATCTCCCCGTACACGGTGGCGATGATGCCGACGCGGATATCGATACTGCGGCCCTTGGTCTTCATGGAGAACTGGCCGTCCTGGGGCCGGTGATGGTCCGCGATGTTCAGATTGGCGAGAATCTTGAGGCGGGAGATGAGGGGCGTGAGCGTGGTGAGGGGAAGGGAAAAAAGGTCGTGCAGGGAGCCGTCGATGCGGAAGCGCACCCTGATCTTGTCCTCGCCGGGCTGAAGGTGAACGTCCGAGGAACGTGCCTTGACGGCCTCGTCGATGATGAGGTTGAGCGCCTGGGCCACCGGGGCATCAGCGGCGGAATCCGTAATGGAGGGGCGGGGCGCTCCTTTGGCCGGAGCATCGCCGATGGAGATGCTGGAGATCTGCTTTTCGATCTCATCGTAGGCCTTGTAGTTGAAATCGATGGCATCGAATACCTCGTCACGGGCGGCGGCTTCGGCCTCGATGCGCATCTGGCTCCAGCTGGCCAAGGCTTCGAGGGCCAGGATATCCGAGGGATTGGCCATGGCCACGCGGAGCACATTGCCTTCCAGGGAGATGGGAATGGCCTGATACTTGCGGGCCATCGCCTCTGGGATCAACTGGAGAGCTTCCGGTTGAGGCGATCTTTTGCGGAGTGATTTACGGGACTGGTCGACTGATTCCGGCATGCAGGACGTCCTTCGCCGAGGCGGGTTATATATACCTTGCGTCACGCTCTTCCATCATATAGAGCAAACGTACCGCATTCAATAGGCTTTTGGTCATGGGACAAATTGCTGGCGGCCCGTCGCGCCCGGCGCCGGGGCCGGCGTCCGTACTTTTCTTGCAGAAAATATTATGTTAAAATACCTCCGTACCGACCTCCGGCGAATACGGCTGAGCGATCCCGTGAGGAGAAGCTGATGACAGATGCTATTGAGAGCTTCCTGCACTATCTGGCAGTCGAAAAAGGGTATTCCGAGCACACCATCGCCGCATACCGCAACGACCTCACCGGGCTGACCGATTTCGCCCGGACGCGCCAGGGCATCACGTCATGGACCGCCTTCAGCCGGCAGAACATGCTGGCCTACCTCCTCGACCTGAAAGAGCGCGGCTACGTGGCCACTACCATCGCGCGCAAGGTAGCCGCGGCGCGGTCGTTCTTCGGGTTCCTCGTCTCCGAAGGCCTGAGCAAGACCAATCCCACCGAGAACATGAGCTCGCCGGCGGTCGGCAAGGCCCTGCCGAAGCCCATACCGGTCAGCCAGGTACGGCTGCTCCTCGAACAGCCGGCCAAGCTCTCGACCTCAGAGGCGCGGCGCGACCGCGCCATGCTGGAGCTCCTCTACGCGAGCGGGATGCGCATCAGCGAACTCGTCTCCCTGAACCTGGGGGACGTCAACCTGGAAGGAGACTACTTCGTGCGGTGCTTCGGCAAGGGCCGCAAGGAGCGCATCATCCCGCTCTACGAGCAGATCGCGCGGACCATCAAGCAGTACATCGACGAGGAACGCCCCAAGCTCTCGCGGGGCCGCAAGGAAGACGCCCTCTTTCTCAACGCCCGCGGGGAACGCCTCACCCGCCAGGGGTTCTGGCAGAAGCTCAAGGAGTACGCCAAGGCGGCGGGCCTCAGCTCCCAGATCAGCCCCCACACCTTGCGGCACAGCTTCGCGACCCACATGCTGAGCGGCGGGGCCGACCTGAGGTCGGTCCAGGAGCTGCTCGGCCATGCCAATATTTCAACGACCCAGGTCTACACCCACCTGACCACGGAGCACGTCCGGCGGTCCTACGACACATCCCATCCCCGCGCCATGAATTAAGGAGGTTGACGCATGCCCGCTCCACACAGTCGAGGCAAACGTTCCACTAAAAGCAAGAAGGGCAAGGCGATTCAACGCCAGCGCACCGGAACCACCCCTCAGGCCGCCGCACAGCCGGCTGCGACCGGTCCCGCCGCGACCGCTCCGGCAACCACGACCGCCGCAACTCCCAGGAAGAGTTCCGCCTTCAAGAACCCGCCCCGCCAGTACACCCTGCCGGAATACCCGTACGTGACCGGCGAGCTGGTACGTATCGGTATCATCGCGGCCGTACTGATCGTTGTCCTCATCATCCTCTCAGTCGTTTTGTAGCGGCGGTCGGCTGGCAATGACGCTCGACTACGCGGCGCAACGGCGAGAGCTGGTCCGTGAAATCAGCCCGGATGTTAAAGACGCCCGCGTGCTGGCGGCCATCGGCCGGGTGCCGCGCGAGGAGTTCGTTCCGGATGAGGCCCGTTCCGAAGCCTACGAGAACCGGCCGCTGCCCATCGGACACGAGCAGACTATCTCCCAGCCGCTCATCATCGGCCTGATGACAGCGGCGCTCGGCCTGACCGGCGCCGAGAAGGTACTGGAAATCGGCACTGGGAGCGGCTACCAGACGGCCATCCTGGCCGAACTGGCGAAACAGGTGGTCTCCGTGGAACGCCTGCCGGCTCTCCAGGAACAGGCCGAAGCGATACTGACGAAACTGGGTTACACCAACATCGAGTTCCACCGGGCCGAGGAAACGCTCGGCTGGCAAGCCGGCGCGCCGTACGATGCCATCATCGTCACGGCCGGGGCGCCGCGGGTGCCGCAGGAGCTGGTGGACCAGTTGAACGAAGGCGGCCGCATGGTCATCCCGGTGGGGCCGCGATACACCCAGGAGCTGTACCTGGTGAAGCGACGCGATGGCAAAGCCGAGCTGACCGAGCTCGGCGGGTGCCGGTTCGTCGCACTCATCGGGAAGAACGCCTGGGAAACATAAGGGGGTAGACATGGACGTATTAGACGCGATCACATCACGCCGCAGCATCCGGCACTATACTAACGAGCCGGTGAGCGAAGAACAGGTAAACCGGCTCCTCGAAGCCGCCAACTGGGCGCCCTCGTGGGGGAACCTGCAGTGCTGGCGCTTTATCGTCATCCGGGATTCAGTCACACGGAGCAAGGTAGCCGAGACACTGCAGCGCGTCATGGTGGATGGCGACTGGGTGGAGAACGCCGCCATGGCCGCCATCAAACAGGCGCCGGTGCTCATCGTCCTCTGCGCCGAGCTCCACCGGGCCGGCTACCGCCACGACGGCACGGCGCTGACCAACAAGGCCGAGTCCTGGTATATCTTCGACGTGGCGCTGGCGATGGAGAACCTGTGCCTGGCCGCCACCGGCCTGGGACTGGGGACGGTCATCGTGGGCGGGTTCGACTCGACCAAGGTGGAAAATATCCTCAACATTCCGGAGAGCCTGACGGTGGTGAGCATGACGCCGGTCGGCGTGCCCGCCAGCCCGGGCCAGGTATCGCCGCGCAGGAAGGTAAAAGACCTTACCTATTACGAAACGTTCGAATAGCCGGCCGCGGTCCGCGGTGCCGACTGTCTGCTAAGGAGGATCAGCTTGGAAGTTTTCGACGCAATCAACACCCGACGGAGCATACGCAATTTCACCGAGGACCCGGTGGACGACGCGACCATCAATAAGATACTGGAAGCCGGACGGTGGGCGCCCTCATGGGCCAACACGCAGTGCTGGCGGTTCGTGGTGGTGCGGGACCCGAAGATCAAATCAGCCGTCGCCGAGGCGATGATCAATATCCAGCTGCCGGACCGCGTGGTGGACAACCCGGCCAAGAAAGCCATCAATACCGTGCCGGTACTCATCGCGGTGTGCGCGGAGATCGGTAAGTCCGGCGGCAAGCCCGGACCGGGCGGAACCGGCGGCGAGTTCAGCTACGTAACGGACAAGGGCGACTGGTTCATGTTCGATACGGCGCTGGCGGTGGAGAACATGTGCCTGGCCATCCATGCGCTCGGGCTCGGCACGGTCATTTTGGGTCTGTTCGACGCGCCGGCGGCGGAGAAGGCGCTCAGTGTGCCGGAGGGCTATCGCGTCGTGGTACTGATGCCCGTCGGCGTACCGGCGCGGGAAGGCAAGGCCCCGCCGCGCAAGGAGCTGGCGGAACTCGTGGCCAGGGACACATTCCCGGAATAGCCCGAGAAACGATGTCTTCCTGCTGTGTCACGGCGCCGTTCTTGCCGCACGCCGGTCTCTACGGCTATAATTAGGACGAAACTAAACTGAACAGGTGAAACGATGGCGAAGCACGGACTGGACAGCATCCACAATGCGATACTACTTTCCCACGGCGGGGCGGGCAAGACCTCCATCGCCGAGGCAATGATGCTGAACGCCGGGGTGATCAACCGGCTCGGCAAGGTGGATGACGGTACCTCGATGTCCGACTACGAACCGGACGAGACCAAGCGCAAGATCAGCATCAACCTGGCGGTGCTCCCCTGCGAGTGGCAGGGCAACAAGCTCAACATCCTCGACGTGCCCGGCTATACGGACTTCGTCGGCGAGGTCAAGGCCGGGATGCGGGTCAGCGAGGGCGCCGTCATCGTGCTCGACGCCACCGCCGGTGTCGAGGTCGGCACCGAGCTCTCCTGGAACTACTGCCAGGAAGCGAACCTGCCGCGGCTGCTCTTCGTCAGTAAGATGGACCGCGACAACGCCGACTTCGGCAAGGTGGTCAACGACCTGCGGGCCAAGTTCGGTACCAAGTGCGTACCGCTCCAGGCGACCATCGGCGCGGCCCAGGCGTTCCAGGGCGTTGTGGACCTGCTGGAGATGAAGGCCTACACCGGCCACGGGAAGGACACCAAAGAAGAGGCCGTGCCGGACGCGGTCAAGACCCAGGCGGATGCCTTCCGTGAGATGCTTATCGAGTCCGTCGCCGAAGTGGACGACGCGCTCATCGAGAAATACCTCGGCGGCGAGGAGATCACCTCCGAGGAACTGACAACAACGCTCAAAAAAGCGGTCAAGACGGGGCAGGTGTTCCCCATCCTGGCCGGCTCCGGCACGCAGAACACCGGCATCGGGCGGCTGATGGACGCCATTGTCGAATACCTGCCGAACGCCGGGGAAGGCAAGGTCGTGACCGCGGACGGGGAATCAGCCCCGGACGCCGACGGGCCGCTGGCCGCGCTCGTCTTCAAGACCAGCGCCGACCCGTACGTCGGCAAGATGACCTATTTCCGCGTCTACAACGGTACGTTCAACGGCAACAGCACCGTTTACAACGTCACCCAGAAAGCCAACGAGCGGGTCGGCCAGCTCTTTTTCATGAAGGGAAAGACCCAGGAACCGGTGAGTGAGGTCACCGCCGGGGACATCGGCGTCGTGGCGAAGCTGAGCGACGCCGAGACGAGCGATACGCTGGCGGCCGGCGACAAGCAGGCCGCGCTGGCGCCCATCGTCTTCCCCAAGCCGACCTTCAACGAGGCCGTCTACCCCAAGACCAAGACGGACGTCGACAAGATGGGCTCCGGCCTGACGAAGCTGGCCGAGGAAGACCCGACCCTGAACGTGCACCGGGAGCTCGGCACCGCCGAAACCATCCTTTCCGGCATGGGCGATACCCACCTGGCGGTGGCGGCCGAGAAGATGCAGCGGAAGTTCGGGGTGAACGTGGAACTGGCCACGCCGAAGGTCCCCTATCGCGAGACGATCACGATGTCCTCCAAGTCCGAGTACAAGCACAAGAAGCAGTCCGGCGGCCACGGCCAGTACGGCCACGTGCTGCTGGAGCTGGAACCGCTGCCGGAGCGCGGCGAGAACGAGTTCGGCGAGCGCATCGTCGGCGGTTCGGTGCCGAAGAACTACATCCCGGCGGTGGAGAAAGGTGTCACCGAGGCCTACGCCGAGGGCGGCCTGGCCGGCTACCCGGTGGTGGGCGTGAAGACGACGCTCTACGACGGCAGCTTCCATCCCGTGGACTCATCGGAAATCTGCTTCAAGATCGCCGGGGCGCAGGCGTTCAAGAAAGGCATCCAAGAAGGACGGCCCATTTTGCTCGAGCCCATCATGAACCTCAAGGTGACGGTGCCGAACGATCTCACCGGCGATATCATCGGCGACCTGAACACGAAGCGGGCGCGGGTGCTCGGCATGAACCCGAGCGGAGACATCAACGTCATCGAGGCCACGGTGCCGCTCGCCGAGGTGCAGCGCTACGCCATCGACCTCAAGTCCCTGGCGCAGGGACGCGCCGCCTACGAGATAGCCTTCGACCACTATGAGGAAGTACCGGCGCAGATAACGCAGAAGATAATCGCCGAATGCAAGGCAGAAAAAGAGTAGGCTTCTCGTTCTTCAAGCAACATAAAGCGCCCTGATGACCTCAGGGCGCTTTTGTTTTGCCCGTAACCGTAATTTACGAGGCCAGTTCCTTGACCTTGCTGATGAAGGCCGGCAGGACCTGTTTCCAGTCGCCGACGATGCCGTAGCGGGCGTGGCGGAAGATGTTGGCTTCCTTATCCTTGTTGATGGCGACGATGGTGCGGGCGCCGGAGCAGCCGCTGAGGTGCTGGCTCGAGCCGGAGATAGCCACCGCGATATAGAGGTCCGGGGCGATGATCTTGCCGGTCAGACCGACCTGGGCGGTGTCCGGTATCCATCCGTTGTCGCAGGGGGGGCGGCTGGCGCCGACTGCCCCGTGAAGGATGGCGGCGAGCTCCTGGAGCTGTTTGAAACCGTCCGGTCCGCCGATGCCCCGCCCGCCGGCAATGACGACGGCGGCATCCTCCAGTCGGACGCCTTCGGCTTCCTCGACGATGCGGTCGGTGGTCTTCGTACGGACCGCAGCGCCTTCCAAAGCGCCGGCGATATTCATCGTCTCACCCTTTCGGGCCGTGTCCGGTTCCAAAGCGGTGAAAGCCTTGCTGCGAATGGTGACGACTTGGGGGTCGGTGTCGCTGGTGAAAACAGCCATGGCGTTGCCGCCGTAGACCGGCTTGGTGGCAAGCAGCCGGCTGTTCTCGATGGCGAGATTGACGCAATCGAGGGTTACCGAGGTACCGAGGCGGAAGGCGAGCCGGGGCGCGAGGTCGCGGCCGGTATCCGTCTGGCCGAAGATGAGGACGGCGGGTTTCACCGTCTCGACGGCCTTTTGTATCGCATGGATATACGCGTCCGCTTCGTACTCGGCGAGGGCGGGATCGTCCACCAGGCAGGCAACGTCCGCACCGAGCGAAATGGCCTCGTCCGCCAGCGCGCTGACGCCGCTGCCGGGAATAATGGCCGTAAGTTTGCCGCCAAGAGTGTCCGTAAGCTGCCGGCCTGCACCGAGTCCTTCGGCGCTGATGCGGGCCAGGGCCTCCCCTGCCCGCTCGCAGACGATGGCGACGCCGGAATACTCACTCATGCTCGTTTCCCCCTCGCCGTGGTTTTAGATAATTTTCTCCGCGCGGAGTCTGTCCGCCATCAGCGTACCCGTCTCCTCGGCCGTTTCTCCGGCAATGAACTCGCAGGAGCCCTCGAAGGTGGGCTGGTAGAGGTCTTTGAGGGCCATACCGGTGGGAGCGGCGAAGTCGATATCCGCCGGCGACCAGACCTCCGGGGTGATCTTCTTGGCGCCCATGATGCCCTTGATGGTCGGGTAACGGGCCTCGCCGACCTCGTTACTCACCGTTACGACGGCGGGCAGGGAGACCTCGATAACATCATAGCCCACCGAGGTGACCCGCTGGACGCGGGCAGCAGTGCCTTCTACCTCTATTTTACCCGCCAGCGTTACGCAGGGAAGCCCGAGGGCCTCGGCAAGCCCCGGGCCGGTAAGACCGGCGTTGGTGTCCGACGCCTCGCGGCCGCAGAGGATGAGGTCATACCCGCCGATCTTGTTAACGGCGGCGGCGAGCGCGGCCACGGTGCCGGCGGCGTTCAGCCCGGCGAAAGCCGGGTCTTCCAGCAAA
>CAZOMF010000016.1:0-7237 GCA_964580635.1 uncultured Dehalococcoidaceae bacterium | reverse complement strand
CAAAATGAGGCCGTCCGCCCCCATGGCGAGCGGCTTCTTAACGACGTCCCGCTGGAGCCCGTCGCCGAGGGAAAGGACGGTAACCTCCGCCCCGGCGGCGTCCTTCAGCTTGAGGGCGGCCTCCACGGCGTACTCCCCGAAGGGGTCGATGACGGGGTTGGCGCCGCGCATCTGGGCGGTGCGGGTGGCCGTGTCGATGGAAAAGCTGCTCGGCGGGGCTTCGGGGTCGATGACCTGTTTGACGCAGACGATAATCTTCATCCGGCTGTCCCCTGTCGTAGCGTTCCGCGGTCGCGGTGAGCGTGCGTCCTATTGTACCCGCGCCGGCTTCAAGCTGTCAAACGGTACTCGATGACGCGCTCGTGCCCGGCGAGGTCATGGTGAACGTTGAACATGCCTTCCGGCAGGTCGCGCTCCAGCAAGCGGACCACGTGTTCCGCCTGCCCGGCGCCGACCTCGATAACGAGGCCGCCGCCGGGATTCAGTTTGTTTGACACCTGCGGTCCGAAGCGACGGAACACGTCCAGCCCGTCCGGGCCGCCGTCGAGGGCGAGACGAGGCTCGTGAGAGAGCGGGCCGCCATCTCGGAGCTCCTGTTGCTCGACGTAAGGAAGGTTGGCGCAGATGATATCGACCGGTCCGGTGAGAGGTCCGAGGAGATCGCCCTGCCTAAACCGTACCCGCCCGGTCACGCCGTAGCGTTCGGCATTCGTACGGGCGATATCGAGGGCTTGCGGTGAAATATCGGTTGCGATGATGGTGAGGTCCGGGACTTCATACGCCAGGGACACGGCGATGACGCCGCTCCCGGTACCGATATCCGCCGCGGTGCGGTAACGGCGTGCAGTGATAGCAGACAGTGCCGCCTCAACGAGGAGCTCCGTTTCCGGACGGGGGATGAGCACACCGTCACCGACGAGGAAATCGAGCTTGTAGAACCAGCGGTGGCCGGTGAGGTAGGCGCTCGGTTCGCCGTTGAGACGGCGCTCGACAAGTTCTTCGACGGCGGCGGTCTCCTCCGGGGATATCGAACGTTCCGGTCGGGCGTGGAGCGCGGTACGGTCCAGGCCGAGCACGTGCCGTACGAGTATCTCGGCTTCCAGGGAGGCATCGGGGATACCACGGCGTTCGAACCGCCGCCGGACGGTCTCCAGCAGCCGTCCCAGGTTCACTCCAGCTGGCCCTCCAACTGCTGGGTCTGGTCCCAGGCAATGAGGGCGTCGATGATCTCGTCGAGGTTGCCGTCCATGACGCCCGGCAGGTTGTGGAAGTTCATGTTGACGCGGTGGTCCGATATACGGTCCTGCGGGAAGTTGTAGGTTCGGATCTTCTCGGAACGTTCGCCGGTACCCACCTGGGAACGCCGCTGGCTGGTGATGGCGTCTTCCTGCTTCTGGCGCTCGATATCGTACAGGCGCGTCCGCAGTACGGAAAGCGCCTTGGTCTTGTTCTGTAGCTGGGAACGCTCGTCCTGGCAGACGACGACGATGCCGGTGGGCAGGTGGGTCATGCGGATGGCGGTGGCGACCTTGTTGACGTTCTGGCCGCCGGCGCCGCCGCTGTGGAACACGTCCACCTTGAGGTCTTCCGTCTTGACCTCGATGTCAACCTCTTCCGCCTTGGGCAGCACGGCCACGGTGGCGGTAGAGGTATGGATGCGGCCCTGGGCCTCGGTCACCGGGACGCGCTGGACGCGGTGGACGCCGCTCTCGTACTTGAGGCGGGAATAGGCGCCCTTGCCCTGTACCTCGAAGACGATCTCCCGGTAGCCGCCGCGCCCGGCTTCGCTTATCGAAATGAGTTCCACTTTCCAGCGTCGGGACTGGGCATAACGGGTGTACATGCGGTAGAGGTCGGCGGCAAACAGGGCGGCTTCATCGCCGCCGGTGCCGGCCCGTATCTCCATGATGATGTCCTTTTCATCATTGGGGTCCCGCGGCAGCAAAGCGACCCGGAGGTCTTCACGGATCTCTTCGATCTCCGCTTCCAGCGCGGCTATCTCCTGCTCGGCCATTATCTGGAGCTCTTCCTCGGTCTCGGTGGCGAGCATGGAGCGGGTATCTTCAAGGTTCTTCTCGGCGGTCCGGTAGCGCCGGTAGAGCTGTACGGCATCCTCGAGCCCGGCCCGTTCCTGGGCGAGCTCCTGGAGACGACCGATGTCCGTGGCCACTTCAGGACGGGCCATCTTCTCGTCGATCTCCCGGTACCGCTGCTCCATCTTTTCAAGCTGTTCAATCATTGGTAATCACCGTGAAAATTATAGCATAGCGGCGGGGCGCCTCTCAAAGCTAACCAAATTGACACCGGGCGTGAAAACAGGCTATAATCAGACGCTCACCCGACCAGCCAGAGGTGCCCATCAAGACAACAACAAAGTACCGGTCCGTGCCAGCAACTCCACCCGATATCTCATCTAATTTTGGCGGAAACAGAATTCGGTAACCAGGGATAAGGAGTCAAACGTATGACCATTACAGAAATCCTTGCCAGGAACGCCCGGCTGACGCCGCAGAACACCGCGCTCATCGAAGTCACCCCCAGCAAAGGTCTGCGCCGCGAGATCACGTGGCAGGAGTTCGATGACAAGGCGAACCAGTTCGCCAACGCGCTCATCGCGAGGGGCGTCAAGAAGGGGGACGTCGTCGTCCATCTGATGATGAACTCCATCGAATGGCTCATCGCGTATTTCGGCATCCTCAAGACCGGCGCCATGGCCGCGCCCCTGAACTTCCGCTTCATCGCCCGCCAGATAAAGTACTGCATCGATATCGCCGAGCCGAAGGTGCTCGTCTTCGACGAGAACTTCACCGACCGTGTCAACGAGATCCGGAAGGACATCCCCGGCATAGAGCATTTCATTTTCCTCGGCAAGGACCGGCCCGAAGGCATGGAGGATTTCAACGAGGTCATCGCCTCCGCCCCGACCACGCCGCCCGACGTGGAGATCACCGGTGACGACGAGGCCGGCCTCTACTTCACCTCCGGCACGACCGGCGATCCCAAGGCCACCTGTCTCTGCCATCGCAGCCTGGAGCACGTCGCCGTCAACGAGAACTTCTCCCACCGGGAGACCCGCAACGACTGCTTCCTGCTGGTACAGCCGCTCTACCACACCGGCGGCAAGATGCACTGGTTCGGCAGCCTCATCGCGGGCGGCCGGGCGGTGATGACGACGGGCGGCGAGCGGGTGACCGCCAAGCTTATCCTCGACCTCTACAGCAAGGAAAAGGTGACCGTCTCCATGCTGCTCGTGCCCTGGCTCCAGGACATCGTCTCGGCGCTGGAAAGCGGCGCCATCAAACTGGACGACTATGACGTCAGCTCCCTGCGGCTGGTTCACTCGGGCGCCCAGCCCATCCCGGCAGTGCTGGTGAAACGGTTCCTCAAGTACTTCCCGAACATCGATTACGAAGAGAACTACGGCCTCACCGAGTCCGCCGGCCCGTGCATGCACCTGGGGCTCGAAAATATTCACAAGCTCGGCTCGATGGGGTATCCCCGCCTCAACATCGACGCCCGCGTCGTGGACGACAACGACAACGATGTGCCCACCGGCACGGTGGGCGAGATGCTCCTCCGCGGCAACCACATCATGAAGTGCTACTACAAGAACCCGGAGCAGACGGCGGCGACGCTGAAGAACGGCTGGCTCCACACCGGCGACCTCGTCAAGCAGGACGAGGACGGGTTCATCTACTACATCGACCGCAAGAAGGACCTTATCATCAGCGGCGGCGAGAACATCTTTCCGGTGGACCTGGAAGCGGTGCTCATCGGGCAGCCGGGCGTCAAGGACGTGGCCATCATCGGCATCCCTGACGAGCGTTACGGCGAGGTGGTGGCGGCGGTGGTGCAGCCCCTGCCCGACGCCAGCATCACCGAGGCGGACGTGCGGGCCTACTTCGAGCCGCTGCTGCCCAAGTACGCCTGGCCGCGGCTGGTGCTCTTCGGGGAGGTGCCGCGCAACCCGACCGGCAAGATAGAGAAACCCAAGATACGGGAGCGCTACAAGGACGTCCGCTGGAATCCGAAGGGTTAACCAGACACCTGCATGTTACAGAAACGGCACGCCGCGGCGTGCCGTTTTTCTTTTACACGTCCACCTTGACAAGGCGAACGATTAAAATATACAGTGAGAGCACCCGCCCTCCCCGCTTTCCCCCGGGACGATGCTGTTTCAAGTAAGGAGATTGTGTGTATGTCAACTATCAAGGAAGCCGCTGAGTTCGCCAATGCCAACAAGACCGCTTACCTGGCCACCTGCGAAGGCGACCAGCCGCGGGTCCGCGCTCTCGGCATGTGGTACGCCGACGAGACCGGTTTTTACTTCCAGGCGCAGAGCGTCAAGGCCATGATCAAGCAGCTCGAGAAGAACCCGAAGGTGGAGGCGAGCTTCACGGACGGCAAGACCGTCCTGCGGGTGGCCGGCACCGTTAAGTTCATTACCGACCGGGAAACGCGGGAGCGCTGCATCAAGGACCGGCCGTTCGTAAAGAACTTCGGCATCGAGGACGCAGACAATCCCCTGCTCTCCGTGTTCCAGATCTACACCGGCGAGGCCTTCTTCTGGACGTTCGCCGACAGCATGAAGGAAGCCGACCTGCCGAGGATTAAATTCTAGACAACCGGTGATTATGCGGGCTGCACCGGCGACGGGAGTTTTACCGGGGGTGCGGCCCGCTGTTTATGGAGGTTCCGACTATGGCGGAAGGTATCTACGACAAGTGGTTTTTCAAGAACCCCATCGTCCCCGGCAAGTTCTGCGACCGGCTCATCTTCTACTCCCGCGACCACGTAGGTGAAAAGCCCCTCTCCGTACTGTGGAACTGCATCACCGAGCCGTACCTGATGGTCAACGACCCGCACACCCACGACTTCGACCAGTTCCTCCATTTCTACAGCGCCGATTCGCTCCACATCGCGGACTTTCAGGCCGAGGTGGAAATAACGCTCGGCGAGGAGATGGAAAAGCACGTCATCACCGAAACAACGGTGCTCTACATCCCGGCCGGCACGCTGCATTGCCCGCTCAATTTCAAGGAAGTCCGCAAGCCGATCATTTTCATGAACGTGGCGCTGACACCTCAGTACAACCGACCGGGCCTGGCGCATTGATCGAAGGTGGACCGATGGCCGGAGTGTTGTTCCCGTCACCGGTCTTTTCGAAATACCACATTGTGACCATATCAAGCTGGACATAAATTGAAAATTCCGGTATAATGCTTCCGTGACTGTCGTCGTCGCAATACGCAGCTACGGTGAGCAGGGTTGGTATACCCTGCTTTTTTAATGTAGACTATCCCTCATTTATCCAGGCGGTCCGCTCCCGCTCGTGGGAATACACACCATCCGCCGGGTGCATATAAAAAATCTTGGCTGATTCGGTTCAGCTAGAAAAGAGGACACATGCCAGGACTATTTTGGGTCGTTCCGGCGGCAGGGGTTGTGACCATCATCTTTGCCATCGCCCTGGTCCGTAGCGTACTTAAAAAGCCCACCGGTACCCCGAAGATGAAGGAGATCGGTGATATCATCTTCCAGGGCGCCTGGGCATTCCTGAAGCGCCAGTACACCACCATCACCATATACTCGGTTATCATCGGTATCGTTATCGGGGTACTGGTGGCGA
Organism: uncultured Dehalococcoidaceae bacterium; assembly: GCA_964580635.1. GTDB lineage: Bacteria > Chloroflexota > Dehalococcoidia > Dehalococcoidales > RBG-16-60-22 > DAOUEG01. The sequence continues at coordinate 1,608 of CAZOMF010000016.1, read as the reverse complement.
TGCTGGGCGGCACGGAAGTCGCCGGTTTTTCCAAGTTTTCGATCGGCTGGCACACTACGGTGGCCTTCCTCGTCGGGGCGTTGTGCTCCGGCGTCGCCGGCTTCATCGGTATGTACGTGGCTGTTAAATCCAACGTCCGGTGCGCCGCCGCCGCGCAGCGCAGCCTCAGCGAGGCCGTGAACGTCGCCCTTCACGGCGGCGCGGTCTCCGGTTTCCTGATCACCGCGCTGAGCCTCATCGGCGTGACGGTGATTTTCTTCGCCTTCGGCGGTTACTCCACGCCGGACATCTCACCGCAGCTCATCGTGGGCTTCGGCTTCGGGGCCAGTTTCGTGGCCCTGTTCGCCCAGCTCGGCGGCGGTATCTATACCAAGGCCGCTGACGTAGGCGCCGACCTCGTCGGCAAGGTCGAAGCCGGTATCCCGGAAGACGACCCGCGCAACCCGGCCGTCATCGCCGACCTCGTCGGTGACAACGTCGGCGACTGCGCCGGCCGCGGCGCCGACCTCTTCGAGTCCACCGCTGCCGAGAACATCGGCGCGATGATCCTGGGCGTGGGCGCCTACCTGGTAACTCACAACATCGCCTGGATCCTGTTCCCGCTGAGCGTGCGCGCCATGGGCATGTTCGCCAGCATGATCGGCCTGTTCTTCGTGAACGCGAAGGAAGACAAGGGTGCCATGGCCGCCCTGAACCGCGGCTACTTCGTTTCGATCGCCCTCTCCGTCATCGGCCTGGCCATCGTCGTCAAGTACATGCTCAATGACTGGTGGCTCTTCGGCGCCGGCGTCGTGGGCATCATCGCCAGCGTCGTCATCATCTGGGTCACCCAGTACTACACGGAAGCGAAATATCCGCCGGTGAAGGACATCGCCAACGCGTCCAAGACCGGCCCGGCCACCAACATGATCATGGGCCTGGCGGTCGGCTTCGAAACGACCTTCGCCACGGCCATCATCATCGGCCTGGCGCTGCTCGTCTCCTACTGGATGGGCACGCAAGCGGACACTTCCCTGGCCCACATGCTCGGCATGCAGCTCAATCTCGGCGGGGCATTCGGCACGGCCGTGGCGACCATGGGCATGCTGATGACCTGTCCCTACGTCCTTTCGATGGATACCTTCGGACCCATCACCGATAACGCCAACGGCATTAACGAGATGGCCGGTGCCGGACCCGAGGTCCGGAAGATCACCGATCGCCTCGACGCCGTCGGCAACACGACCAAGGCCCTCACCAAGGGCTACGCCATGGTCTCGGCCGGTCTCGCCGCCTTCCTGCTCTTCGAGGCCTACCTCGACCGTGTTTCGTTCATCAAGTTCGGGGCAGTCGGCCAGTACAAGATCGTGGACATCGCCCGTATCGACGTGTTCGTCGGCGCGCTGCTGGCCGCGATGATCGTCTACCTGTTCTCCTCGTGGGCCATCAAGGCCGTCGGCCGGACTGCCTCCAAGATTATCGAGGAAGTCCGCCGCCAGTTCCGGGAGGACCCGGAGATACTGAATCCAAAGGACCCGGCGCACCCGCACCAGCCGGACTACGCCAAGTGTGTGGACATCACCACCCGCGCCGGCCTCAAGGAAATGATCCGGCCCGGCCTGCTGCCGG
>CAZOMF010000015.1:0-21377 GCA_964580635.1 uncultured Dehalococcoidaceae bacterium | reverse complement strand
ACGAAGTACGGCCACCTCATCAAATCAGAGGCCCTGAAAAAGGACATCCCCTACTACCTCGGGGAGTCCATCGTCGCCCACGACGGCGAGCTCGATGCGGACTGCTCCATCGGCTACCACTGCATCGGCAAGCCCATGTCCTTCGACCGCCCCCACGCCCATCCCTTCGCCGAGATGCTCTGCTTCATCGGCGGCGACCCCTCCCGCATCTATGACCTCGGCGGCGAGGTGGAGATAACCCTCGGCGACGAGGAGGAAAAGCACCTCATCACTACGACGTCGGTCGTCGCCATCCCGCCGGACCTGCGTCACTGCCCCATCGTCTTCACCCGCGTGGACCGGCCGCTCGTCTTCCTGGAGATCAGCCTCTCCCGCATCTGGAAGCCCGGTGAGGAACTGCCCCCCGCTGACAAGAAAAAATAGGCCGTTCCACTTTCGTTCAGCTTCTCCCAGACCGGCGGCGCAGTACCCGTTGCCCGCCGGTTTCCGTTTGCCCGTACAATTAATGCGATGTTTATCCCCTTCCTCGTGGGCGTTTATGCCGCGTTTACTTCGTGACTGGTATTCTGACTGTAACGAACGCCCGGAGGCAATCCAGATGCAGGACAACAGAAAGCTCCTCACCATCAGCAAAGACCCCTTTCTCGTAACTTTGCTCCAGGAAGAGCTCGGCAGTGATGGCTACGAGGTCATCAGCACCCGGCACACCGGCTCGCGGCTGCGTGACCTGATCGAGGCCGAGACCCCCGATTTCATCGTCCAGGACATCGAGATGCCCACCCTCGACGGCATCGGCACTTGCCTCCAGGTCCGCCAGTGGACGTCCACTCCCATCCTCATGCTGAGCACCTGGGACACCGGCAACCGCACCGTGCGCGGCCTCAACCTCTGCTCGGACTGCTACCTCACCGAGCCGTTCACCATGGAGGTCCTCCGCCTCCGCATTGACGAGACCATCCGCCGCAACCTCCCGACGGCCTTTCCCGCCGGCCAGGGCGGCTTCCAGCCCTCGTTCTGATCGTTCCTCCAGAGCTGTTCCCCAGCTTGATAATAGTCCCGGCACCGGGTCCGGCGTTGGCACCGCCGGACCTCCTTGTTTCCATCCATCACCGCTCTCCCGCCTTTCGCTCTTTTTACACATTGTTTACACGTTGCCCCGCGCTGTTTATGAGTTCTTTCCCCGTCCGGGGCTAGTCTGTAAGACGAAGCGATGAAGAAGAAACTGCTTTTCGGCCTGTTGATGGCGGCCCTCCTCGTACCCTGGCCGGTCGCCTACGCCTACGACGGCGGCTCCCCCGCCAGCGGCGCGGACTACCCCGTTACCGTCACGCCGGTCGAGAGCGACCTCACCCCGCAGGTGACCGTCTACGGCGCCGCGATCGGCTCCATTCAGCCCGGCGACCTCTTCTATATCGATACCGCCAACGCGACCATGGACGCCTCCTTCATCCTCTTCTTCACCAACAACGATGACCTGGCCGCCACCTACCGCTCGCTGAGCGTGGAGATCGGTCTCTTCGGTCGGGACACCGGCGGCGATTGGGTCCCGGTAACGGACTACGGACCGGCGAGCCAGGCGCTCTTTATGTGTCTCAAGAGCGGCAGCACGCAGTTCACTGTCACCGGATACAACCGCTACAAGGTGAGCGTCACCCACGGCTATTACGACGCCTTCCCCTTCCGCGCGGGCGACCCCCCGGCCGCCGTACCTGAGTTCTATCTCACCCCTGCGCTGTAAGCGATGAACGGGCCGCAAAGGCCGTGAAAGGATTTATCGAATGCTGATCGTCTGGCTGAAAAAGAGCAAGCACGACCTCCGCGCCGAGGAGACCGAGCGGGAGCGGACCGCCCGGCACAACGCGGACATGAAGCGCTTCCGCGCCGCCCACCCGGACCTCCACGTCGTCGATGCCCGAGACATCGTCACCGCGGACGGCGACCTGCTGGCACCGGCCCGGGGCGTCAAACTGGACGCCAACTCCCGCAACTAGCCGCCGCTCGCCTTCAGCCTTCCGCTGACAGGCAGAGCTTGCCAGAGATTGCGGTCTGATGATAAAATATGACGGTAACTGGTGCCGGGCCGCTAGCTCAATTTGGCAGAGCAGCTGACTCTTAATCAGCGGGTTGAAGGTTCGAGTCCTTCGCGGCTCACCAGTTTTTGATGAATGAAAAACGGGGCTTTTCAGCCCCGTTTTCTTATTGCTCTAGATCCCTCCGCCCCTCAGCTCATCCAGTTCTTTTTCATAGGCTGCCTTGAGCCGCTCCGCCTCGGCGGTAAGACGGTCCCATTTCGAGGTCATTTCCTCCAGCCGGGCTTTCAACTCGCGGTACTCCCGGCTGACGGCCGCCGCCTGCTCCCCGTTCTTATAGTGCTCGGGGTCGCTTAGGAGGGCTTCCAGCTCGTTGATACGGTGTTCATCGGCGGCCACCTGCCGCTCCAGCCGCTGTATCTCCTTGTTCATCGGCGTGATCTCCCGGTGGTGCCGGTTGCGCAGCTCGCCTTCCAGCACCTTGCGCTGCTTCTGCCGGGCCCGCGCGTCTCCGACGTGCGGCGCCGCCGCCCGTACCTCCCGCAGCGTCTCCGGGACGGTAGCAGCTTCCGCTTCCGTTTCCCGGAGGTAATCATCATAACCGCCGGTAAAGACGCGGATGTCCCCGTCCTTCACTTCGATGACCTTGGTGGCTATGTCCTGGATCAACGTGCGGTCATGGGTGATGAAGCAGATAGTGCCGCCAAAGCCTCCGAGCGCGTCCGCCAGTATCTCCCGGGACGGGATGTCCAGGTGGTTGGTCGGCTCGTCGAGCAGTATGAAGCTGGCAGGATGGGTCAGCATCCGGGCGATGGCCACCCTCGTTTTTTCGCCGCCGGACAGCACCGCTATTTTCTTGTCCACGTCCTCGCCGGAGAAGAGGAACGCACCGAGCAGCCCGCGCAGCCGCTGCTCCGGCTCGTCCACCGCCACCGAGCGCAGCTCTTCGAGGATGGTGTGGCGCGGGTCGAGCGATTCGATATAGTACTGCGCGAAGTAGGCCGTCGTCACGTTGTGGCCGAGTGTTAGCGTGCCGCCCTCGAAGGGCAGCACCCCGGCCAGCATCCGCAGCAGTGTCGTCTTGCCCGCCCCGTTGAGCCCCACGAGCGCCGCCTTGTCGCCGCGTTCCAGCGTCAGGTTGAGGTCCCGGTAGACGACGTGGTCACCGTACGCCTTGGCGACGTGTTCCAGCGTGATCACCGTGTGGCCGGTGCGCGGTGGCGCCGGGAAATCGAAGTGTATCTTCTTCGTGCCGCGTGGCACGGTCACCCGCTCGAGTTTATCGAGCCGCTTGATGCGGCTCTGCACCTGGGACGCCTTCTTCGCCTTGTAGCGGAAGCGCTCGATGAAGCGCATCTCCTTGGCGACGTGCCGCTCCTGCCGCTTGAGCGTTGCCTGGCGTGCCTCCAGGTCTTTTTGACGGGCCAGCACGTAGCCATCGTAGTCACCGTGGTAGAAAACGACATCGTCCGGCTCGATAGCAATGATCTTCTTGGCCACGTTATTGAGGAAGGCGCGGTCATGCGAAGTGACGAGTACCGCCCCGCGGTAGGTACGCAGGTAGCGTTCGAACCAGCGCTGCGTCTCCAGGTCGAGGTGGTTGGTCGGCTCGTCGAGGATAAGTACGTCCGGGTTCTGGAACAACAGCTTGGCCAGCTCGATGCGGGTCTGCCAGCCGCCGCTGAACTCCGATATGGCCCGCCCGTGGTCGCTCTCCGCGAAGCCGAGCCCCGCCAGGATGACGCCGGCCTCGTGCTCGGCGTCGTAGCCGCCGCCGGCCTCGTAGGCGTTCTGGACGTCACCCAGCTCCTCCAGCAGGTCCGCCTGTATCTCCGGGTCTTTTTCCTCGGCGAGATCTTCATGGAGCTGACTGAGCTTGCGCGCGAGCCGGTTCATCGTGTCGGAGGCCCCGGCCACCTCGTCCATCAGCGTCCGCCGCGAGGTATGGACGATGTCCTGCCGCAGGTAGCCGAGGGTGGTGCCGCGGCGGACGGTGACCGCGCCGGTATCCGGCGTGATGGCGCCGGTGATGATATCGAAGAGGGTCGTCTTGCCGGTGCCGTTCTGCCCGATGACCGCGATGCGGTCGCTCATGCCCACGTTGAAGCTCACGCCGCTGAACAGCGTGCGCTGGTTGTACGTCTTGGAAATGTTGGACAGACTGAGCATCGTAAAACCTACCCCGGCCATTATAGCGGAAAAGGCAGCGACCGGGAACCGGTGATTGGATCGGACTTCGGCGGCTATTGTCTGTTTACATCCGCGTAAATGACACGGTTATGTAACCGTTTATCATCAAATGTTATGACTTTTCCATCCATTACTTCATACAATAAGGTCACTATTGCCAGGAAAACAATGAGGCCGGCCATGATGAATAATGAGGCCCGCCCTACCGCGACCCATCATGCGGCGAAGGTCGCCGTCATCGACCCTCCCCTCAACTGCGAAGCGACTGCCTACTGTCCCGGCTGCGGGACGTTCGAGACGGTCTGGTTCATCAACGGACACCTGATGGAAACGCAGAAGTTTACCGAAAGCGGCCAGTCTCTCTACCACGGTTGCGGCACCAGCGTACCCTGCCGCCTCTACCGCCCGCGCTGAACGATCCCTACTTCTTCTCCGCCTCGGGCGGCGGCCAGGAGCCGGAAGTCGGCACCGTGGCCAGCCACCGTCCCTCGTACTGGAGCATCGGCAGCTTGGCTTCCAGGTTCTGGCGGCGGCAGGGAATGACATCCACCACGTCAAAGCCGCAGGTCTGGAGTATCCGCTCCATGTTGACGGCGCAGGAGGTCGTCCCGTTGCCGCTGCCGCCCGCGTAGCAGATAGCCACGGCGCTCGGTCCGCGGTCTTCGGGCGCGAGACCCCTCCCCGGCCCGGCGGCCATCAGTTTGGGGAAGGTGATGCGCCGGTAGCGGCCCAGGAAGGCCGCCATGCTCTCGCAGAGGTCGCCGAAGTAGACGGGGTTGCCGAAGACGACCATGTCCGCCGCCCTTACCTTCTCGACGACGGCCGCGAAGTCGTCCTTGAGGATGCAGGTGCCCTCGCGGCGGCACTGTCCCCAGCCGTCCTGCTCGCACTGCTGGCAGAGCTGTATCTTCATCGCCGGGAGAAAGATGGTCTCGGTCTCGCCGCCGCCTTCCTCGATGCCCCTCACGATGGCCTTGGCTACCTCGGCGGTCTTGCCCTCCGGGTTCCGGCTCCCCATGACAACAAGTGTTTTCAAGATAACGTCCTCCTGATGGAATGGCTGTTTCCTTTATACCATTCAGGCGCGGCGGAGGACAAGTGAGGAGAACCCACGGAACCGCTCCCGGTCGCGTACCGCCAGGCCCGGCAGGGTCTCGGCGTGAGTGACGAGCCGGGTAACTGCGGTGGAGCTCCCGGCCAGCACGATGCGCCCTTTCCGGGCAAGCTGCTCCGCCGCATCGTCGAGGAAGTGCCGGATAGCTGCCTGCCCTTCCCCTTCGCAGGGGACGCCGCAGACGAGCCCGGCCGGCTCCGCCGTCACCCCGGCGATGCCTACCTGATGATGAAGAGTCAGTTGCTCTTCCGGGCAGCCGTTGGCGACGAGGTTCCGCCGCGTCACGCGGAGCGCCAGCAGGTCCCGGTCGACGAGAGTGATACGTTTGGGTTCGAGGAGCTTCCACACGAAGACGGCGGCATGTCCCTGGCCGGGATTGAAGATTACCGCGCTGTCGACCGCCGTACCTTCCAGTCGGGCGATTGCGTTGAGGAGGAGGGCCGTGTCGTAGCTGAGTGAGTCGAACTCAGGCAGCCCCCAGACGGTCGCCACCCGGCAGGTGAAACCGACCGGCGTCAGGTCCACCTCGCCGCGGTCATAGACGCCCCGCGTCAGGGCCGGGACGTACGACGCCCGAGGTTTCGGTTTCTTGAACCGGTAGTGGAACACGGTGTGGGCCGGACCCGATCGTTCGAGCGCCACTTCGACGCCGGCCGTAGCTTTCAATGTTCCCGCCACGAGCTCCGCCAGCGGATTGACGACGACCACCGCCGCCAGTCCGCCGGGGCCGAGGAAATGGCCCGCGTCGGTGAGCAGCGACGCAATGACCGTCTCACCGGCCTTGCCGGGAATGTTCCCGACGATAAGGTCGAAGTCCCCCTCGTCGAGGTCATCATAGCCGAGGCCGGGGTCCACGCCCACATCGTTGAAACCGTTGAGGGAGGCGTTCTGCCGCGCGAAGGCCACCGCCAGCGCGTCGCGGTCCATCAGGCACACCGAGGCCCCGGGATAGAGGCTCTTCAGCGTCAGCCCGAGCGGCCCGTAGCCGCAGCCCAGGTCGAGGATGTTGGTGAACGCCGGGTAGCCGCCCTCGACGAGGCTCCGCAGCAGCAGCTTGGTCCCCTTATCGATATCGAAGCTGCTGAACAGGTCCTGGGACACCCGGAACCTGAGCTCGTGCTTGGAGAGCCGGAATGTCAGCGTCTTCTTGAAATAGGCTTCCGGTACCGCGGTCATGCGCTGCTCCTTTGAGAGAAGGTAGCGCCCCCGCCGCGGGGGATGGTCAGGCGCCGGCTTTCGTTAGCGTGGCGCCGGTTATCTTCCGCGTCATGACGCCCAGTTTATTATACGGCGGCAGGCGCAGGTAGTTGAACGAAAAGGCCGCACCGGGGTCGCCGCCGGCCACGAAGAAGTGGAGGCTCTCCGGCGTGACGAGCACCGGCACCTTGCCGCCGGGCTTAAGGGCCGCTTCGAAGACTTTGGCCCGGTCCGCCGGCACCACGCCCATCCGGATGCCGCCCCGGATGCCCTGGACGTCCTGCTCCGTGAGTTCCTCGTATGGAACGACGGCCCGGTCATAGACGGCCTGCTGGAGTTTGGCACGGTCGTAGCCAAGCTTGTCCAGCTCCGCGGCCAGGGCCGGGAACAGCATGACGAAGTGGTTGTTGGCGCCGCCTCCGGAGCCGGGGTTCGCCCCGACGCCCTTCTCGCCCCAGGCCGGCAGGACCCGCCGGTTCATGGTGAGGACATTGTTCACCAGCCGGTCGAGTACCCCCTCGGCGCTCCATGTGCCGATGATGCCGCCGTAGAAAGACTGCATCGGCCCGGCGTTGTACACATTTGCCACCGTTACACAGCTGTCTTCCGCCTTGAAGCCCCGGTTGGCGTGGTACGGCGCCCAGACGCCGTGCTCGTCGTTCTCCGGGAAGGTGAAAAAGGTATGCGGCTGGATTCGCCCGGTGAGGGCCATGTCGTTGGCCCCCGGCCAGGTGCGGCCGATGTTGAGCGTGCTCAGCCGCACCGCCCGCCCGATGGCGTTGTTGGCCCGGAAACCGTGCCCCAGGAAGCCGATGCCCCCGTGCATCCCTATCTCCTGGCCGATGGCCCCTGACACGATGATGATGAGACCGAACGATCCCGCCGAGGCGAGTACGTGGAGGTCGTCGTAATCCGGATTGGTCAGTACGTCCATCGCGGCCAGTATCACCGGGAAGTACTCCGGCCGCGCTCCGGCCATGACGGCGTTGACGGCTATCTTCTCCACCGTGGCCGTGCCGCTCTTGGGCCGGATGGTGCCGAGGATCTCCTGCGGGGAGCGCCGCGTGCCCGCCAGCATCCATTTGACGCGGTCCGGCGTCGGCGGGACGAGCGGCAGGCCGTCACCCCAGCGGTTCTCCAGGTAGAGCCGGTTGAACTCCTCGAAGGCCTCCTCGTAAGTGTTCTTCTCCACCGTGATGAGGGCTGGGCCGTCGGTCTCGTCGCCCGGTTCCGGCACCATTGCCTCGAACTTCGTGAGGGGCTTGGTCAAATCGTCCACTACCTCGTCGAAGATGCTTTCCACCATGGGCCGTACGAGCTCGGTTGTCGCCCTGACCCGGTAGAACTCCGCCGAGGAGATGACGACGTGTCGCACCGCCGGCATGCCGTTGTCGGACGCGGCGGAGACCGCGTCGTCGTTAAAGGTGTTGCAGTTGATGAAGACGCCGGGCACGCCCAGTTTCTCCAGTTTCACCGTACCGGCCACGCCGGTAAACGTGCAGGACCCTCAGTCCCCTACCCCGTAAACGAAGCCGTCCACCTCTTTCGCGAGCGTTTGCGCGTCGTCATCCCGGATGAGGAAGGCGCCCGTCATGTTGACGACGCTGAGTCCCGGGTACTTCGCCTTAAGCATCTCCTCCAGCACGGCGTAAAGGTTGTCCATGCCGGGTTTGCCGTTCGAGTAGAGCCCTATCCTCTTGCCCTTCAGGTCGGTCAGGCGGGCCGCCGGGGGCTGCAGCTTCTGGGCCTTGATCTCTCCGCGGGGATTGACGACGGTAAAACTGACGCTCATTGTGAAACTCCTCGTTCGTGGTCCGGGCGCCGGGCTGCCCGGGCGGTGTATCCCTATTATGTTGCCCTGCCCGGCGAAATGTCAACGCGATGTTTTGCGTTTCCCTGCGGTCGCGGTGTTATAATCAAGGAGTTTTTTCACCGGGAGGCAGGTATGGCAACGCTCGAAGAACTGGAAAAAAGAATGACCCGCCTGGAGGACGTCCGGCAGATACAGCGCCTCCAGCGCATCTACGGCTACTATCGTGACTACGGCGACTGGGAGAAGTGCGTCGATCTCTTCTCGGACAACGCCGAGTCTATTGAGGTGGCCGACCACGGCGTCTACAAGGGCAAGGACGGTGTCCGACGCTATTACCTGGAGCTCATCAAGGGTGGCCCGGACGCGGAACCCCGTCCCGGCCTGTTCTCGGTCGCGCTCCAGATGCAGGGCGTCGTCACCGTGGACGATGACGGCAAGGGTGCCGGCGGTCGCTGGTACGGCTTGCTCATTGAAGCCCGGCCCACCCTCGGTCTCCACGCCGGCGAGCTCCGCCAGACCTGGGGCCACGGTGTCTACGAGAACCGTTATGTCAAGGAAAGTGGCATCTGGAAGTTCTCCAGGCTCCACTTTTTCCTCCACTTCCGTACCCCCTACGAGGACGGCTGGCTCAAGACACCGGTCGTCGGCCAGACCGGCCCGAGTATGGAGGTCCCGCCGGACGCCCCTCCCACCAACTGGCACCCCTACCCCTCCGGGGTCAAGCTGCCCGTCCACTTCAAACACCCGGTGACAGGCGAGTAAGGAGGAAACATGACATTGGAAGAGCTTGAAAAACGCATCACGCTGGAGGAGGACGTCCTCGCCATCGAGAACCTCCAGAAGATTTACGGCTACTACTTCGATAACCACATGTTCGCCGAGGTGATCGACCTCTTTTCGGAGCAGACGACCACCGTGGAGATCACCGACCACGGCGTGTTCCGCGGCAAGGAGGGCGTAAAAAAGATGTACGCCGGCATGATCGGCCGGCAGATGCCTGCTCACGTCTTCTTCGAGGTCATGCAGCACCAGGGCGTCGTAACTGTGGCCGAGGACGGGAAGACGGCCACCGGCCGTTTCTATACCCCCGCCTTCGAGGCCCGGCCCGTCGGCGGCGGCATGAAGCAGACTTGGGAGTTCGGCGTCTACAACAATGAATATATCAAAGAGAATGGCCGCTGGCGTTTTTTAAAGCTGCACTGGAACCTGACCTACTGGACCTCCTACGAGGCCGGTTTCCTCAAGGTGCCCAAGCTGATGGACACGCCCTTCCCTCACGCGGACGCCCCGGCTACCGCCTACCACCCCTACCCCTCCGGCTACCGCGTGCCCTATCCGTTCAAGCACCCCGTGACCGGAGAGTAGCGGGAAGCTGCCACGGGCGGTGCCCGCCCGCAGCGGGCGCCTCCCCGGTATCGTTGTCATTGCGAGGGAGCACCGCGACCGAAGCAATCCGCTTCCTGCCACCCTCTCCCTCAATGGGAGAGGGTGAAAGCCCCGGTCATCTTCCTGTATAGTTCACATCGTCTGAGTGCCCTCTCGACTGGCGTCCCCGCCTCGGATGCCGTATACTGTTCCTAATACATCCCCCGGAGGCGCCTGTGACGCAGAACGGACTGCCGGACCGCATCGGCCGGCTCAAGGAGCTCGCCCAGAACCTGTGGTGGAGCTGGCACCCTTCCGGACGCACCGTCTTCCGCACCCTTGACTACCCCCTCTGGCGCCTCTCCGGCCATAATCCCATCCGCGTCATGGACGAAACCCCGCCGGAGACATTGGCCACCGCCGCCGAGGACCCCATGTTCCAGACCCTCTATGACCAGGCCCTCGTCGAGTTCGATACCACCATGGAGGACACCTCATCGTGGTACAACCGTACCCATCCCGGCGCCCTGAACGGCCCCGTCGCCTATTTCTCCATGGAGTATGCCCTCCACTCTACTTTACCCATCTACGCCGGCGGCCTCGGCGTGCTGGCCGGCGACCTCTGCAAGGAGGCCTCGGACATTGGACTGCCGATGGTCGCGGTCGGCTTCATGTACCCGGAAGGCTACTTCTACCAGCGTATCTCCGAGGAAGGCTGGCAGGAGGAGGAATACCACGAGCTCGATTTCACCAGCGCCCCCATCGCCCCAATTACCGAGGAAAACGGCGACCGCTGCCTTGCCGAGGTCAGCCTCCACGGCCGCACCCTCCATATCGGGGCCTGGGCGGTCAACCTGGGTCGCGTGCATCTCATCTTGCTCGATACCAACATTGACGGCAACGAATACCTCGACCGTCACCTCTCCAACCGTCTCTATATCGCCGAGCCGGACCAGCGTCTCCAGCAGGAGCTGCTGCTCGGCATCGGCGGCGTGCGCGTGCTGCGGTCGCTCGGCTATACCCCCTCCATCTGGCACGCCAACGAGGGCCACACCTCTTTCATGATGGCGGAGCGCATCGCCGAACAGATGCAACAAGGGGCCTCCTTCGAGGCCGCCCGGGACACCGTCCAGGAGAACACCGTCTTTACCACCCACACGCCCGTCCCCGCCGGCCATGACGTCTTCGACCGCGGCCTCGTGAAGTCCTACCTTGATGGTATCTGGCCGAACAGCTTGGATACCAGCCGGATCCAGGAGCTCGGCCACGAAACCGAGCACGATGGCGGCGGCTTCAACATGACCGTCCTTTCCATCAACACCTCCTGCCACTGCAACGGCGTCAGCAAGCTCCACGGCGAGGTCGCCCGCAAGATGTGGCACGGCCTCTGGCCGGATCTCCCCGTCGAGCAGGTTCCCATCATCTCCATCACCAACGGCATCCACTCACCCACCTGGCTGGCGCCGGAGATGCGCCACCTCTTCCATTCCTACATCGGCGACGACTGGCTCGATAACCTCGACGACCCTGTCTCTTGGGAGATGCTCTTCAACATCCCGGACGACGAGCTGTGGGAGACCCACCAGCTGCTGAAGCGGAAGCTCTTCCACATCATCTCGGAGCGGGCCCAGGACCGCTGGTCGGAGGGCCACGGCTCGGCGCAGCAGATACTCTCCATGGGCGCGCTGCTCGACCATGACACCCTCACCATCGGCTTCGTGCGACGGTTCGCCGCCTACAAGCGGCCCGCCCTTATCTTCCGGGATATCGAGCGCCTCAAGCGCATCGTCAACGACGAGTTCCGCCCGGTGCAGTTCGTCTTCGCCGGTAAGTCCCACCCGGCCGATAAGCCCTCCAAGCAGCTGCTCCAGGAGGTCCACACCATCGCCCGGGATCGCGCCTTCCAGGGGCGCATCGCCTTCCTCGAGGACTATGACATGGGCCTGGCCCACTACCTGGCCCAGGGCATCGATGTCTGGCTCAACGTGCCCCGCCGCCTCCAGGAGGCCTCCGGCACGAGCGGCATGAAAGCCGCCCTCAACGGTGTGCTCAACCTCAGCGTGCCGGACGGCTGGTGGGCGGAAGCGTACGACGGCCAGAACGGCTGGAGCATCGGCGATACCTCCCTCAAGGACTCCCCCGAGGCCGAGGACGCCGCCGACGCCGAGGCGCTCTACACGCTGCTGGAGCAGAAGGTGGTGCCCCTCTTCTATAACCGCGACCGGCTGGATGTCCCCGCGGAGTGGGTGGACCTCATGAAGCGCTCCATGCGCAGCATCATCCCCGGCTTCTCCACCCGCCGCATGCTCAAGGAGTACTGCGAGAAGATGTACCTGCCTGCCCTGAACCCGGATAATAAATGCTGAACGGTCTGGCCGCCATTGCGCCGCCGCCAGGTGCCCGCTTTAAATTCTTTGCTTTTTCTCCTGCGTCATTCCGAGGTCGCACAGCGACCGAAGAATCTCGTCCTCCTCGGGACTCCCTGAATAGATGAGCGCTTCCGGCACACATTTTCGCCTCCCTTTGTAAAGGGAGGCGGGAGGGTTTGCACCCTGTCCCTTCCCCCCACTTTTACCCTTTGACCTTCATTTTTAACCTTTGCCCTTTCATCTTTGCCTTGTCCTCTTGACACCGCCGGAACCGGGTGCCAAGATAAAACAACGCCCACGCGCGGGAGGTGCCGCCCATGCCGTTCAACGCTTACTACCTGACGCCCGGGGGCGACCTCCGGAAAGACCTCTCCGAGCCGGACATCGCCGCCGCCTACGCCTCCAAACAGGGCCTCCTCTGGGTGGACGTGCCCGGCATCACCGCGGAGGACGGCGCCACGCTGGAGCGTCTCTTCGGCTTCCATCACCTCGCCGTCGAGGACTGCATCAGCCCGGAAATCCACTCCCCCAAGATAGACGATTTCCCGGACTACCTCTTCATCATCATCCACGGCATCAACCACGCCGAGCAGACGGACATCGTGGAGACCACCGAACTCGCCTTCTTCCTCGGCGCCACCTTCCTCGTCACCGCCCACAACGACCCGCTCTATTCCCTCGCCTCCGTCCAGAATGCCGTCGAGATGGACGGCCGCCCCATGCGGCGCAGCGCGGACTTCCTTGCTCACGAGCTCGCCGATGCCCTCGTGGACAACGTCATGCCCACCATCGACCGCATGAACGACGTCGCGGAAGACATCGAGGAAGACGTGATCCTGCTGCGCTCCCGGAACATTTTGGATGGCATCCTCAAGCTGAAACGCTCCACCATGCGGGTACACCGCGTCATGGCCCCCCAGCGGGAGGTGCTCAACCGCCTCAGTCGCGGCGAGTTCCCCCAGATCGGCCCGGATGCCCGCATCTTCTTCCGCGATATCTACGACCACATCGTCCGCCTCGACGAGCTTAACCAGAGCACGCTGGACCGCGCCGATAACGCCCTCGCCACCTACCTCTCCGCCGTCGCCAACCGCCAGAACGAGACGATGCGCATCCTCGCTATCGTCGCCACCATCTTCATGCCGCTCACGCTGCTGGCCGGCATCTACGGCATGAACTTTCACTATATGCCGGAGCTCGGATGGCACTGGGGCTACTTCACCGTGCTCGGCGTCATCGGCCTCGTCATCCTCGTCATGATCATCCGCTTCTGGGCTGGCGGCTGGTTTTCGTGGGGCAGCAAACGGGCCTCCTGGGTCAAGCCCTTCGTCGTGGAGGCCGCCAAACTGCGCGGCCGCCTCGTGCCGCTCAACCGCCGCCGGGAACCCCCGGATAGCCCCGGCCCGTCTCAGGGTACGCATGATTGACGCCGGACTCAAAACCCGGCACAATAGTCAAAAGGATTGCGTGCAGTATGGCTGAAACCGGCAAGCGGATGTTCGCCCTCGAGGCCGACCCCCTGTGGTACAAGGACGCCGTTATCTATGAGGTGCACGTCCGTGCCTTCTTCGATGGCGACGCCGACGGTATCGGCGATTTCGCCGGCCTTACCGAAAAGCTGGAGTACCTGGAGGAGCTCGGCGTTACCGCCGTTTGGCTCCTCCCCTTCTATCCCTCTCCCCTCCGCGATGACGGCTACGATATCTCGGACTACAACAATATCCTGCCCGTCTACGGCACCATCACCCAGTTCAAGACCTTCGTGGCAGAGGCCCATCGGCACGGCATCCGCGTCATCACGGAGCTCGTCCTCAATCATACCTCGGACCAGCACCCCTGGTTCCAGCGCGCCCGCCTCTCGCCGCCCGGCAGCCGCTACCGGGACTACTACGTCTGGAACGATACCCCGGACAAGTACCGGGACGCCCGCATCATTTTCACGGACTCGGAAACGTCCAACTGGACCTGGGACCCGGTCGCCAAGGCCTTCTTCTGGCACCGCTTCTACCACCACCAGCCGGACCTGAACTACGATAACCCCGTCGTCCGCAACCGCATGCTCGGCATGATGGACTTCTGGCTCAAGATGGGCGTGGACGGCGTCCGCGTCGATGCCGTCCCCTACCTCTTCGAGCGTGACGGCACCGACTGCGAGAACCTCCCCGAGACCCACGAGTTCGTCCGCGAGCTCCGCCACCACATTGACCGGAAGTTTAAGAACCGCATGCTCCTCGCCGAGGCCAACCAGTGGCCGGAGGATACCGCCGCCTACTTCGGCAAGGGCGACGAGTTCCACATGTCCTTCCACTTCCCCATCATGCCCCGGCTCTTCATGGCCCTCCGCATGGAAGACCGCTTCCCTATCCTCGATATCCTCCGCCAGACTCCGGAGATCCCGGAGAAGTCCCAGTGGGCGCTCTTCCTCCGCAACCACGATGAGCTTACCCTGGAAATGGTCACCGACGAGGAGCGGGACTACATGTACCGCGCCTACGCCGCGGACCCGGCCGCCCGCATCAACCTCGGCATCCGGCGGCGGCTCGCCCCGCTGCTCGGCAACGACCGCCGCAAGATAGAGCTTATGAACTCCCTGCTCCTCTCGCTCCCCGGCACGCCCGTCCTCTACTACGGCGACGAGATAGGCATGGGTGACAACTACTACCTCGGCGACCGTAACGGCGTCCGCACGCCCATGCAGTGGAGCTCAGAGCGCAACGGCGGCTTCTCGGAGGCCAACCCCCAGCGCCTTTACCTGCCCCCCATCATCGACCCGGAGTACCACTACGAGACCGTCAACGTGGAGAACCAGGTCGGCAACCCGGACTCGCTGCTCTGGTGGATGCGCCGCATCATCGCCCTCCGCAAGCGCCACAAGGCCTTCGGACGCGGCATCATCGAGTTCTTCCAGCCCCAGAACCGCCGCGTGCTCGCTTACCTGCGCCGCTACCAGGACGAGACTATCCTCTGCCTGGCCAACCTCTCTCATACCGCCCAGCAGACGTCCCTCGACCTCCACGAGTTCAAGGGCTACCATCCGCTCGACCTCTTCGGCCGCACCGAGTTCAACGCCGTCGAGGACGCTGAGTACTGCTTTACCCTCAACCCTTACGCCTACTTCTGGTTCTCGCTGGAGAAGGAGCCGCTCCTCACCACCCGGATGCGCTCCGTCCCGTCCGAGGAGCCCCGCGAGATACCCACCATTGAGGAGTCCCTCGAAGGCCTTGTCAACCGCATCGAGAACCGTTTTGTCCTTGAAGCGCTCCTGCTGGAGTACGTCATTTCCTGCCGCTTCTACCGGGGTGCCGGCCGGGACGCCTGGGCCGCCGAAATTCGGGACATCGTCCCCGTCCATCTCGACAGCCTCTCCGCCTACGTCGTCCTCATCGAGATCAACTACGCCGATGGCGACTCGGAGACCTACACGCTGCCGCTGATGTCCGTCCCCGGCTCCCGGGAAAGCCGCCTCCAGCAGCAGAGCACGCGGGCCGTCGTTGCGCGTTTACGGCCCCGCGGCCAGAATGCCACCACGCTCCTCATCGACGCCATGGCGGACAAGGCCTTCGGGCGCTTCCTGCTACCGGCCATCAAGCTGCGTGCCTCCTTCCGCAGCGACATCAGTGAGATTTCGGCCTCGCCGACCCGCTACCTCGCCCATGACCACGTGAACACACTCCGTAAGCTGGACCCGGTCCCCGTGCAGTTCGAGCAGAGCAACACCTCGCTCAACTTCGGGGAACGCTACCTGCTCAAGCTCTACCGCCGCCTCGAGGACGGCGTCAATCCGGACGTGGAGATAGGCCGGTTCCTCACGGAGAAAACATCATTTCGCAATATCTCACTCGTGGCCGGCTCCATCGAGTACAAGCGTCGCCGCCGCCGCCCGGCCAGCCTCGCCATCCTCCAGGCCTACGTCCCCAACGAGGGCGACGCCTGGCAGTACACCCTCGATACCCTGGAGCGCTACTTCGAGACCGTCATCGAGCAGTTCGCCGGCGTCGAGCCGCGCCTGCCCGGCCAGTCGCTCATGGCCATCCTCGACGAGCCGCCCCAGCTCGCGAGAGACACCATCGGCACCTACCTGCCGGTCGCCCACTCGCTCGGCATCCGCACCGCCGAGCTCCACACCGCCCTCGGCTCGGACCGCCGGGACCCGGAGTTCGCCCCGGAGATGTTCACCTATATGTACCAGGCCTCCCTCTACCAGTCCCTCCGCGGCTACGCCGCCCGCGCCCTCCAGTCACTCCGGGAGTACCTGCCCTTGCTCGAGGGTGAAACCGCCGAGGCGGCCCGCTCCGTGCTCTCCCGCGAGGGCACCATCATGCAGCACTACGACCTGGTCCGCCAGGTACGCCTCGGAGCGGTGCGCATCCGCTGTCACGGGGACTACCACCTGGATAAGCTGCTCTACACCGGCAACGACTTCGTTATTACCGACTTCGAGGGCGAGACCGGCCGTCCGCTCGGGCAGCGCCGTATGAAACGTTCGCCCCTGCGGGACGTCGCCGGCTTAATACGCTCGTTCCACTACGCCGCCCACACTGTCCTCCACACGTTGGTGCCCCTGCAGCATCGCCCGGAGGAAGCCGTGCCGCTCCTGCGCCGCTGGGCCAGCTACTGGTACACCTGGACGTCGGTGGAGTTCCTGCGCACCTATTTACAGAGGATGTTGAAGACGCGGCTCATGCCGTCGGACCCGGAGCATATCCGGATACTGCTGGAAGCGTTCCTGCTCGACAAGGCCCTCTACGAGGTCAACTACGAACTGACCAACCGCTCCAACTGGGTGCACGTCCCCATCGAGGGTATCAGCCACATGCTCGATTCCTGGGGCTAGAGTGGCTTCTCCGGACGGCGGCCCGCCTCTCCACATCGCAAATCGTCGATGACCTTCAGCGTGGCCTGCACGTCCTTGTCCGTATCGATGCGCTCCAGCCGGTACCGGGCCTTGCGCTGCCAGTTCGGGTGCTCGTCGAGCGTCCCCGGCACGTTCTGGGCCTTCGTCTCCAGCCAGAGGTCCTCCAGGTTCACAAGCACCGCCCGCGCCTGGCTGGCCGCCAGGTAGGCAAGGCTCCCCTTGAGGATGTCGCCCACCGTAGCGCCGGTCTTCCTCACGAAGCCGTTCTTCTGGAGGAAGCTTTTCAGCAGCTTCTTGATGACCGGACGCTCTATTTTTTCCCTCGCAGCCACGTCCGGCGGCACCAGAGAGAGCGAGAGCCGCAGGTCGATGTCGTCCCCGGACCAGAACGTGGCGAAGGGCGGCATGTCGTGGGTGTTCATGGCCGCCAGCATGTTCCGCGGAATACCGCCGAGCCCCCCGCCGTCCACGTCCACCATCGAATAGTGGAGGATGTACATCCGGTGGAGACGGTGGCGGGTCATGGCCCGCCGCACGTAGCCCGGCACGATGCCCAGGTCCTCCCCGATGACGACGCACCGGTGCCGGTGCGATTCCAGTGTAACGATGGCATACATTTCTTCCGGCCGGTAGTGCACGTAGACACCATCCGCCGCCCTCATTTCCCGCGGTATCCAGAACAGCCGGTGCAGTCCCATGACGTGGTCGATGCGCAGCATCCCGGCATGGCGGAGGTGGTGGCGGATATACTCGACGACGTAGCGGTAGCCGTCCTTTCGCAGCCCGTCTGGCAGCGGCGGCGGAAAGCCCCAGTTCTGGCCGCTCGTGAAGACGACGTCCGGCGGCGCGCCGGTAGCCGCCCCGGTCGAGAACACCTGCGGGTAGCGCCAGACGTCGTAGCCGGCCCCGTTCACGCCGAGCGGCAGGTCGAAGTAGAGCGCCACGTCCTTCTTGGCTGCTTCGGAATCGAGCCGGGAAAGCTGAACATTAGCGAGCCATTGGGCATACAAGTGATAGTCGCGTACCGCCGGGTCGTAATCGTTCTCGGTGATATCGCCGTAGCGCAGCCGGTCCGGCCACTCGTAGAAGGTCGCCTGCCGTTTCTCCATGACCGCCCGGAACGCCGCGTAGTCCGCCGCGTGCGGTTCCTCCTCCGCGAAGCGCCGAAACGCCTTCAAACGCTCGCCGCCTTCATCGAGACAGGTCTGGACGAGCTTCTCCATGATGCCCCGCTTGAGGCCCATGACCGCCCGGTAGTCCACCCGCCGTTTGCGCCGCGCCTCCTCGACCGCCTCCCGGAAAGCCGGACGTTCCAAGGCGAGCGCCGCGTCCGGGCAGCTGGCCAGCTCCGGTGCCGCCCTTACGTCCACGTAGAACTCGTTCCACAGCAGTCGGCTCACCGGCGAGTACGGGCCGGGGTCGTAGGGAAAATCGAGGAAGACCGGCAGCAGCGGCAGCGTTCCCACCAGGTTGCCGCCCCACCTGGCGGTGTCGTCCACCATCTCCCCGAAGGCGGTATAGTCGCCCGCGCCCATGGTGTGTCGCGTTTCGAGGGCGTAAAGCGGCAGGAAGGCGCCCCAAAAGCGCCGGTCTCCTTCGTCGGGCGGCTGGTAGGCGTGGCGCGGTGCGCAGATGATGCGGGAATGCCAGTTCCGGCTGCCGATGGTCAGCGTGAAATCGTGGTACCCGTAGGGCAGGCGCACCGGCAGTGTCACCTTGCGGTAGGCCCGCTTGTCCCCGTCCGTGCCGGCCGTCCCGCTAACCGGCCAGTCCACCCCTCGCCACGGCCACTCGCGGATGTCGCCAGCCTCGGTGGTCAGCGTCATGGTGCCGGCCTGCTGGGCCGTGCGCTCCGGCAGCAACACGCGGAAGGTAGGCCTCGCCTTTCCCCAGACCACCGTCACCGGCTCGATGACGGTCTCCAGGAGCTCCTGCTCCCGGGCGAGGTAGGCATCGTGGACCTGGGCCGCCGTCTCAAGCGGTGCCCCGAGTGCTCGCAGCACCGCCAGCAAGCTTGCTACCGAGGCGTAGCGGCGCACCCCGCCTACCCCGTAGTACATGGTCTGTACACCGTAGAGACGGGCCAGTCGCTGGAGCTCGGCTACCGGGTTGGTCATTCTCATAACATCGGGCCGTTTTCATTGTATGATATGCGACGCCGCGACGCCACCCCGCAGGCGCAGCAATAAAACCTCTTCCCGTCCCGCCCGGCGCGCGGTATAATGGGGCGGCACGTCCCGTGACCCGACGGCTGGAGGTGACGCCATGGAGCTGACGCCGGAAGAACGCCGCAGAATCTACGAAGAAGAGAAGGCCCGTATCGAGGCGGAGCAGGAAGCCGCCCGCCGGCACCGCCGCCGCGAGGACATGACCCTCGACCTCGATCCCCCCACCGCCGGCCTGCTCTGCTACGTCGGCTGGTGGATCTCCGGCATCATCTTTTTCATCCTCGAGCAGCGCAACGAATGGGTCCGCTTCCACGCCGCCCAGGCCATCGTTACCTTCGGCGCGGTGAGCATCGTCGGCGGTCTCTTCGGCCTCGTACCTTTCGCCGGACCGGTCCTTGCCGGTATTATCTGGGCCGCCGGTTTCGTCCTCTGGATCGTTTGCATGATAAGGGCCTACCACGGGGAGCGTTTCCACCTCCCCGTCGCCGGCGAGATAGCCGAGCAGATGGTGAAATCGTCCCGGTCCTGGGTAGCCGACCATACCCCGGGACCGCCCGCCCCGTCTTCATCTGTACCTTCAGTCGTCCCAGAAGAGCCGCCCTCAGCCGCTTCACACGCCCCGGCGCCATCCGCCGCCGCCCCTGATGACCTCGACGTCCGCATCGACCGCCGCATCGAGCACCGCGTCAACAGCTACTTCGCCCGCAAACCCGCCCTCCACGCCGCCGGCTCGGCCGTCGCCATCGCCTGGAGCACGGTGCTGCTCATCTTCTTCAACTTCTTCAACCAGTACGTCGCCTACTACGACGGCTACTCCGTCGGCGGACATCACTACTGGATACGGTACCCTCTCTTTACCTCGGACATCGACCGCTGGCTCCCCATCCTCAACACCACTCTCACCCTCGCCATTATCGGGCACGTCATCAACATCGTCTACTACCGTCCCGTCCTGCGCAACGTGATCCGGTTCGTGCTGGACTGCTTCGGCTTTGCGACGGTCGTGGTGCTGCTGGCTGTCTTTCCGTTCGATTTCGGCGTCCTGCCCTCCGCTGCGCAGAACGTCACCGAGCTTTCGGTACGGCTCGGCATCGCCGCCGTGGCCGTCGGTATGGGGATCGCGCTGGTGGTGAAGTTCGTACGGCTGATGGTGGCCTTCGCCCGGAATGATGCCACCGGTGCCGCCTCTGCCTGAACCCGGCGAGCGTGCGGGCGTAAATAGCACGCGGCGCAGCCCGACTGTGGCGGGTTGCGCCGCGATGTTCTTTCGAGTTCTATTTGACGGCTATTCGATGGAGGAAGGCGCCGGACAGTAGGCCGCCACGCTCTCGCCGGCCGCTTCGAGGATACGGGCAATGGTGTCCCGCTCAAATCCCAGCCTTTCCAGTTCGCTTACAAGGTCGCCCGCACTGATAAAACCCCCGGCGTGGCCGTTGAGCCGCGCCGCCGCCGTGGACGCCACGTAGTCGCTGAAATCCGGGTAGACCGCCCGCAGCGCCTCGACCACCTTAGTCTTGGTGCTGAGGTAGTATTTCTGGTGGTAGTCTTCCGCCTGGTAGAACGGTCCCGCCGGGCGGATAGCGGTGTAAAGTTGCCGGCCGAGCTCCCGCTGCCGCTCCGCCATGGAGGCCTCGGCGGCCGCTTTCTGCCCTTCGTCATGGTAGAAGATGATGGAGGCGTACTGCGTCGAGTACGGCGGGCGCGTTGGGTCGTGAAAGCCCCAAAACACGTCGAGCAATTCCTGGTAGGATATGACAGCGGGGTCGAAGGTGATCTCGATCGTCTCGCTGTGGTTCTCCAAATTGTGATAGGTGGGATCGGTACTGGTGCCCCCCGCGTAGCCGACGCGTGTGCTGACCACGCCGGGCAGACCCCCGAACCGGGAGTCGGGCCCCCAGAATCAGCCGAGCGCGAAGGTCGTCACCTGGTACCGGGAGTTATCGGCGGGATTAACGGAAGCGGGTTCGCTCTTCATGGTATCCTCCGGTCTGTCGCCGGCCAGTGCGAGCGGCGTGGTGATGGCGGCGGCTGCCGTGAGCACCGCCAGGAGGGGCGACAGGCCCCGTAATCGTCTCATACTTCCATTGTACCGCAGTGGGACGATATCACCAACCGCCGCCCTTCTGGGGCGATCTACATCGTGACGATGCTCACCGCCTTATGCGGGCAGGCGCGCACGCACTCGCCGCAGGCGCGACAGGCGAACGGCTCCGGCATCGGGGCCTCGAACGGCTTCTCCTGCTTGAGCAGCTTGGAAGGACACGCGGCCGCGGCCG
>CAZOMF010000014.1:0-22175 GCA_964580635.1 uncultured Dehalococcoidaceae bacterium | reverse complement strand
GCGGTGCGGGCGATGGACATGAGGCTCATGAGCGGCTCGCCGAGGGCGTGCTCGGATTTCACGCCGTCCGGTATCTTCTCGATGATGGAGCCGTGGCCGCGCGCCTGGCGGTCGGTCGGGTTGCACTTCACGTACTCCGCGTAGCAGTCGTCGGCGAAGTAGCCGGTGATGCGGTCGCCCTCCTTGAAGCCCCTGACGTGCCCGCCGACCTTCGCCACGGTGCCGGCCGGCTCGTGCCCGGCGCGGTGCGGGAAGGGCATGTTATTGGTGCCGAGGTAGCCGGACATGTCGCTCGAGCAGACGCCGCAGGCGTCGATCTTCACCAGCATCTCGTCGTCGTTGATCTCCGGCACGGGAACGTCACGTATCTCGAAGGTCCGGGGGGCGGTGATAAAGGCCGCTTTCATGGAACAGTCCTCCTTCAGGCCCGCGGGCGGCGGGCCGTCTGATTGTACCCTTCCGTCCGGGGGCGAGGCAATCCGTTACGGATAGAGCTCCGGGCTGGAAGCCAGCGTGCGGGTGAACTTGAGCCGGCTTATCTTCCAGACGCCGTCCACCTTGACGTACTCGCAGTCGTTGCGGCCCTGGACCCACTCTATCTTCGGGACGGAGAAGAGCATGTAGACGGTCCAGTGGCCCACGGCCCTGTCCCCGTTCACGGTGATGACCGGCTCGCCGACGAGGTGGCCGTCGTGCCGTTCCGTACGGCGTTTGCCGAGGGTATTGAGGAATATCTTGCTGAAATTCTCCCGGCCCTTCATGACGCCGGAGCCGCGGACCTCGACCTCGGCGTCGTCGGTGAAGAGGTCGGGTATCGCCGCGAACTCCAGCCGGTCGTGATGCTGCATGTACCGCCGCTGCAGCTGCTTTATCTCCTCCAGGTCTTCCAGCGCCCTCAGGCGTTTTTCCATCGCTTCCAGGTCCATAGTCTTCGCTCCGTGTGGTTTGCCACTGATTGTAGCCCCCGGCGGGAGCCTTCCGCAACACGGTTTTGACGAACGCCTCCCGATGTACGTACAATAGGCCAATCCCGCGTCGAGGAGGTATGCAGATGCAGTACACCGAGGGTGATGTCAACGTCAAGGGGGTCACCATCCACTACTACCGGACCGGCGGGGACAAGCCGCCCTTCGTGCTGCTCCACGGCGCGTCGGACAACGGCCTCTGCTGGACGCCCGTCGCCGAACAGCTTGCCGCGGACTACGATGTCGTCATGCTCGACGCCCAGGGACACGGCAGATCCGGCCGCGTGGACGCGGACTACTCCTTCGCCCGAATGGTGGACCAGGCGGTCGGCGTGATGCGGGAGCTGGGCATCGAGAAACCGGTCGTCATGGGGCACTCGATGGGGGCCGGGACGACAGTCGGCGTCGCCGTCAACTACCCGGACGTGCCGAAGGCCATCATTCTGGAAGACCCGGCCTGGATGCCGCCGCGGCCGCCCGGCGCCGAGCCGTCCCCCGAGGAGAAGAAGGTGCAGGAGGGGTTCCAGCGGCTGCTGGAAAGCTACACCACCATGACCTACGAGCAGATACTGGCCAGCGGCCGGGAAACGAGCCCCACCTGGTCCGAGGCGGAGCTCGAACCGTGGGCGCGGGCCAAGATGCAGTTCGACCCCGAGGTGTTCAAACGGCCGCGCATGCTCGGGCCGGGCTACGAGGAACTGGTGCCGAAGCTGCGGGTACCCACGCTGCTCATCACGTCGGACGGCGGCATCGTCCCGGAGGAAGTGGCCCGCAAGGCGAAGATGCTGGCCACGCACCCCTTCACCTACATCCGCATCAAGGGGGCCGGTCACAACATCCGCCGCGAGCAGCCGGCCGCGTTCATGAAAGCCGTCAGGGAGTTTCTTCACAACCTCACCTAGCCAAAATCCGCAACCTGGGAGGCAGCTATGAGCGACCGCACCGAGAGCCTTCTGCAGCAGATGACCCTGGAGGAGAAAGTCAGCCTCATGTCCGGCGCGGACAACTTCCACACCGTGGCCGTGCCGCGACTCGGCATCCCCGCCATCAAGGTGACCGACGGTCCGCACGGCGCCCGGACGGTGGACGACGACAACCCGAACCTTACCCTGCCGGCCACCGCCTTCCCCACCGGCGTCGGACTGGCGAGCACCTGGAACCCGGACCTCATCGAGCGGGTGGGGGCGGCCCTCGGGGAGGAGGTCAGGGCCCGCGGCTGCGCGGTGCTGCTCGGGCCGTGCGTCAACATACACCGCTCGCCGCTCGGCGGGCGCAATTTCGAAAGCTACTCCGAGGACCCGTACCTTTCCTCCCGTATCGCGGCCGCCTGGGTACGCGGCATCCAGGGCCGGGGCGTGAGCGCCTGCGTCAAGCACTTCGCGCTCAACAACCAGGAGTTCGAGCGCATGACGATGTCCTCGGACGCCGACGAGCGGACGATACGGGAGATCTACTTTCCGTCCTTCGAGGCGGCGGTCAAAGCGGCCGGCACCTGGGCGGTGATGTGCTCCTACAACCGGCTCGGCGGGACGTACGCCGCCGACAACCGCTGGCTTTTGACCGAGGTGCTCGAAGAGGAGTGGGGGTTCGAGGGGCTCGTCATGTCCGACTGGCTGGCGGTGCACAGCACCGCGCCGGCGGCCTCGAGCGGGCTCGACCTGGAGATGCCGGGACCGGCGCGATGGTTCGGGGAGAAGCTCGTCGAGGCGGTGCAAAGGGGCGAGGTGAATGAGGCGGACATCGACGGGAGCGTGCGGAAGGTGCTCGGTCTGCTGGAGCGGACGGGGGCACTCGACGCTCCGCATCATACCGGCGACCTTTCCCAGGACCCGGCGCACGCGGAGCTTGCCCGTGAAGTGGCCGGGGAAAGTATCGTATTACTCAAGAACGTGCGCCGGACGCTGCCGCTCGACGCGAAGAAGACAAAGAAGCTCGCCGTCATCGGTCCCAACGCGGCCACGGCGAGCGTCCAGGGCGGGGGCAGCGCGCAGGTGGCGCCGTACCACGCCGTGGCGCCGCTCGACCGTCTCTATTCGCGCTGCCCGGCCGGGATGGAAATCGTCTACGAACCGGGCTGCCGCAATAACGTGAACACGATACTGCTCGACGAAGCCGATGTCAGGCCGGAGGCGGACAGTACGGCGCGCGGGCTCAAGGGAGAGTATTACAGTAACACCGACCTGGCCGGAACACCGGACGTGACGCGCACGGACACGAGCTTCGATTTCCGCTGGTTCGGACCGATGACGCCGCTGCCGGACGGGCAGATCGAGTTTTCCGTCCGCTGGACGGGCGTATTAACGGCGCAGGTATCCGGCGACCATGTCTTCGGGCTGGCGACGAACGGCCGGGCCCGGCTGCTCGTCGATGACGCCGAGATTGTCAGCACCTGGGACGAACCGCATTCCGGCGACCTGTTCAGGATGCCCGAGGCGACCGGAACGGGCCGGCTGGAAAAGGGAAAAACATACCGGCTGACGGTGGAATACGGCCAGAACCCGCCGGAGACCCCCATGCTGCGGAGCATCCGCATCGGCTGCACGCCGCCGCTGCCGGAGGATGCCGTGGCGCGGGCGGTGGCCGCCGCCAGGTCCGCCGACGCGGCCGTCGTCTTCGCGGGGCTGACGAACGAGTACGAGAGCGAGGGGTTCGACCGGGCGACGATGGACCTGCCGGAGGCGCAGGTCGAGCTTATCAAACAGGTGGCCGCCGCCAATCCCCGGACGGTGGTCGTGCTCAACAACGGCGCGCCGCTGACGCTGGAACCCTGGATAAAGGACGTCCCGGCGGTGCTGGAAGCCTGGTTCCCCGGGCAGGAAGGCGGCGACGCCATCGCGGCGGTACTGCTCGGGGAGGTCAACCCGTCCGGCAAGCTCCCGGACACGTTTCCGAAGCGGTACGAGGATAATCCCGCCTTCCAGAACTACCCCGGTACGGACGGGCACGTGAAGTTCGAGGAAGGCATCTTCGTCGGCTACCGGCACTACGATACCCGCCGCGTCGAGCCGGCGTTCCCCTTCGGGCACGGGCTGTCCTACACCACGTTCAAGTACGGCAATCTCGTCCTGGATTCGCACACCGTCCGCTCCGGCGGGTCCGTGTCTGTCTGCCTGGATATCACCAACACCGGGCGGCGGGCCGGCAAGGAGATCGTCCAGGTATACGTGCGGGACCTTGAAGCGAAGCTGCCCCGGCCCGAGAAGGAGCTGAAGGCCTTTCTCAAGGTGGACCTCGAACCGGGCGAGGCGGAGTATATCTGCCTGACGCTCGACGAGCGGGCGCTGAGCTACTGGGACCCGGACGCCGGGGGATGGACGGCCGAGCCGGGCGAGTTCGAGGTGCTCGTCGGCAGCTCGTCGCGGGACATCCGGGCCCGGACGACCTTCACCCTTACCGCCTAGCGCTCGCGCGAGACCAACCGCTCGTAGGAGGCGGCCCACTTCCCGTGGAAGCCGCCATCTTTCCATTTCTCGTCGAAGTCCCGCACGGCGGCGGCGTACGCCTCGCTCTTCGTGAACCCGGCCAGGGCCCCGGCGGTCTCGAACTCGTAGAAGGCCAGGTAGCGGGCGCAATCCGGCGCTTCGCCCGCGAGTCGGTAGCGGGACGCCTTTTTCAGGCCCTCGTACCCCATGAACATGGGCAGGTGGACATCGTTGTACCAGGCGTTGTAGTCGTCCTCCACGGCGGCGTCGCACTCGCTGGCGACGATGAGCACGTGTTTTTCCATCGTTCCGCCTCCATTCCGGATTCAGGATGTCTCACGCCCGGGACGGCAGCGCGATGACGGCGGTGCCGGGGGCGGTGACGAGGCCGCTCTGGTTGGCGACGCCCATCTCGCAGGTAACGAGGTGCTCGCCATCCTCGATGCGCTTGTCGGTCACCTTGCCGCGGACGGTGTTGATATCGCCGATGAGGTTGGGGTGGCGTATCTTCACGGACAGCTTCTTCAGGGCGCCGTCGTCGCCCATCCAGTCGGTGGCGTACTGGCTGAGCCAGCAGACACGCTGGGGGCCGTAGTCCGAGGCGCCCTCCAGTCCGGCGCGCTGCTGCTGCTTCTCCCGGGAGAAGCCGAGCTCCAGCCGGGTGCGGCGCTGCTCGATGCGGCGGGGCACCGACGGCGCGAGCACGCTGAAACGGATGATCTCCATCATGGTGAGGAGGCCCTTCTCCATGACCGGCATCTCCTCGCCGATGGCGATGTCTTCCCAATAGCGCGGTTCGCCGCCGCGGCGGACGCGGTCGTAGGCGAGCAGGTCCGGCGATTTCACCACCGTGTCCTCGCGGGGCTCGCGGTCGATGCTGACAGCGTTCTCCGGCGGCGGCAGGAAACGGCAGACGGTGGGCCGGATGACGCCGACGAGGTCGCCGCGCTGATTGCGGTAGCTCGTTTCCCCGGTGGTGAAGAGCAGCGTGCCGAGCGCCTTGCTCACCTTGCGCTCCGTCCCAACAGCCCGGCCGGAGACGGTGAAGGAATCGCCGCGGCGGATGGGCGCGTGAAACTCCAGATCGGCGCCCGCATACAATAACGCCAGATCCGGGCGCGGGGGCCGGCCGGGCGCGCCATTGGCGGGTGTACTGCCGTGGGTGACGGCATAGAGAAAGGTCGGCGGCGCGGTGAGGCCGCCGAAGCGGCTCTTGGCGGCGTACGCCTCGTCGGTCCAGAGCGGGTTGGCGTCGCCGACGGCCTCGGCGAAGTTGAAGATGGTATCGCGCGTCGCCTCGTGGACGATGCGCTCGCCGTCGAGGTCGTAGTCCCTGCCGATCTCGTCGCGGAAATCACGCTCGAAGGCGTCGAGGGGATTTTCAGGGTGGCTCATGCTATTTCCCGTTTCACGCAGGTGTGGGTACTCATCCTTCGACAAGCTCAGGATGGGCGGGGAATTTCTTCCCTCAATCCTCTCCCGTAAAGGGGAGAAGAGGAACTTATTCGAACATGATGACGTTGCGGAGGGCCTCGCCGGACTCGGTGGAGGCGACGGCCTTGGCCACGTCGTCGAGCGAGTAGCGGCCGGTGATGAGCTCGTCGAGCTTGAGCTTGCCGGTCCGGTACATGGCCACCAGGTTGGGGATGTCCACCTGGAGATTGGTGGCGCCCATGAACCCGCCGATGAGGTGCTTCTCAGTGGGGATGATCTCGAGCGGCGAAAAGCAGAGTTCCTGGTCCGCCGGCGGCAGGCCGATGAGCACGGTGGTGCCGCGGGAGCCGGTGAAACTCATGCCCTGCCGGATGGCGGCGATGCTGCCGACCGTCACGTAGACGTAGTCCGCGCCGCGGCCGCCGGTGAGCTCGCGGACCTTGTCGGCGGCATCCTTGTCCCTGGCGTTGACGGTGTGGGTGGCGCCGAAGGTCCTGGCCGCTTCCAGCTTGGCTTCGAGGGTGTCTACGGCGATGACGGGGTAGGCGCCGACGTAGGCGGCCCCCTGGAGGGCGTTGATGCCGACGCCGCCGGCCCCCATGACGACGACGCTGGAGAAGGCGGGGGGCCTGGTGCGGTTGACGACGGCGCCGAAGCCGGTGATGACGCCGCAGGCGAGCAAAGCGGCGCGGTCGAGGGGCATGTCGTCCGGGAGGACGACGAGCTGGGACTGGTCGACGAGGACCTCCTCGGCGAAACCGCCGATGCTGCCGCGCTGGTGGAGCGGCGAGCCGTCCTTCAGCGTGAGGCGGGCGTGGTCCGGCGGGGCGAACTTGGACGGGCAGAGGTGGGGCGCGCCGGTGACGCAGTAGTAGCAGGTGCCGCAGGAGGCGAGCAAAGAGACCACGACGTGGTCGCCGATCTTGAAACCGGTGACGCCGGGGCCGAGCTCCGCCACGTAGCCGGCGGTCTCGTGGCCGGGAACGAACGGCACGGGGCCGGGGAGCTCGCCTTTCATGTCGTGGATGTCCGAGTGGCAGATGGCGGTGCAAGCGACCTTGACCTTGACCTCGCCGGGGCCGGGCGCGGCGATGTTGACATCCTCGACCCGGAGGGGCTGGCCGAACTCGTGGCAAACGGCGGCTTTCATGGGACTCACCTCGCTGTTATTCAGGAGCGGTATGTGAAAGGGTTCCGATTAAGGCTATACCCTGGAGGCGGCGGCCGTCAACCGGATTGTATCGCGGCTGCTGAACACGGAACCGCGTTGGTCAATCCGGCGTTTTCTGCTATACTTGAGCCTATCACGACCTGAAAGCAGGACCCACCATGGAGCTTCACGGCTACGCCGGCAAGATACTCCTCGTCGACCTGAACCAGCGGAATTTCATGGAAATCTCCTCCGAGCCGTACGTGGATACGTTCGTCGGCGGACGGGGGCTGCTGGTCAAGCTGTTCTGGGACCTCGTCCCGGCGGACGCGGACGCCTTCGACCCGCGGAACGCGCTCATCTGCGCCAGCGGGCCGGTGACCGGCTTCACCGGGCTGGCCGGCTGCCGCTGGGTCATCGGCGGGAAATCACCGGCGCGGGACCCGCAGATGTTCTCCTACGGGAACCTCGGCGGGCGGTGGGGTATCGCCCTCAAGGCGGCGGGGTACGACGCCCTCGCCGTCACGGGGAAATCCGCGACGCCGGTGACGGTCTTCGTCCACGACGGCACGGTGGAGTTCAAGGACGCGGCTGACCTGTGGGGGAAGACGTCCTTCGACGCGCAGGAGCGGCTCCAGAACGAACTCGGCAAGCATACCGGCATCCTGACCATCGGGCCGGCGGCGGAGAACGGCGTCGTCTTCGCCACGGCCCTGGCCGACGCCGGAGCGTCCGTCTCCGGCGGCATCGGGGCCATCATGGGAGGCAAGAACCTCAAGGCCGTCTGCGTGGCCGGGACCGGCAAGCCGGAAGCGGCCCATCCCGAGAAGGTCAAGGAGATCGCCGACTTCGTGCAGAGGGTGCGGCACGCCACCTTCGACGCGCCTTCGCCGTGGTCCATCCCCGGGCTGACGGTACCGCAGCCCTGCACCGGCTGCGGGGTGGGCTGCACGCGGCAATCGTACAAGCTCGAGGACGGCCGCCGCTACAAGTCCTTCTGCCAGGCGTCCGGGTTCTACGCCTTTCCGGCGACGCCGTACCGGGGCAGCCGCGGCGACGTGCCCCTGGCGGCGACGCGGCTCTGCGATGGCTACGGGCTGGACTCGGCGGCCATGGCCGGGCTCATCGGCTGGCTCGGCGCCTGCTCCCGGGAAGGCGTGCTCACCGGGAAAGAGACGGGGCTGTCGCTCGACGAGTTCGGCAGCCCCGCGTTCATGGAAAAACTGGTGACGATGCTGGCCCGGCGCGAGGGTTTCGGGGACGTGCTGGCGAAGGGTACCATCAAGGCGGCGGAGGAGGTCGGCGGGCGGGCAACGGAACTCATTTCCCGGTCCATCGCCACCCGGACGAACGAGAACAAGGACTACGACCCGCGCCTGATATTGACGACGGCGCTCATGCTGGCCACCGAGCCGCGCAAGCCCATCTCCCAGCTCCACGGCATCAGCGGCAACATCCTCATCTCGTGGATGAGCTGGGCCCGGGGCGACGAGGGCAGCTTCTTCAGCACCGACGACCTGCGGGAAGCGGGGCGGAGGTTCTGGGGCGGCGAGCTGGCGGCGGACTTCTCCACCTACGAGGGCAAGGGCCGGGCCGCCAAGGTGGTGCAGGACCGGGTCTACGCTCAGGAGAGCCTCATTTTGTGCGATGTCCACTGGCCGATGACGGTGACCTCGAAGGATTTCCCGGACGGCCACGTGGGCGATCCCTCGCTGGAGAGCCGACTCTACTCCGCCATCACCGGGCGGGAGACGACCGAGCAGGAGCTCTACCGGAAGGGCGAGACCATTTTCAATTTGCAGCGGGCGGCGCTGCTGCGGCACGGCTGGGGCGGCCGCGACGGCGACCGCGTGCTCGACTACTTCTTTACCGAGCCGCTGCAAAAGGGTGAGGTCTTCTTCAACGCGGACGGTATCATGCCCGGCAGGGACGGCGAGCTTATCTCCCGGCTGGGGATGACGCTCGATCGCGACGGCTACGAAACGATGCTGGCGGACTACTACCGGCTGCGCGGCTGGAACGCCGACGGCTATCCCACCCGGGCCAGGCTGATCGAGCTGGGACTGGAAGACGCCGCCAACGAACTCAATGTTGCATAACGGAGGTCATGACATGGACACACTGCGAACCGGCATCATCGGCGTGGGGGACATGGGGATGGCGATGGCGAAGGCCATCGTGAGGGAGCTGCCGCTGACCGCCTTTGACCTGAACGAGAAGGCCCTCGACGAGATACGGGCGCTCGGGGCGAACACGGTCACCAGCCCGCGGGAGGTGGGCGCGGCGAGCGACGCCGTCATCACCATGGTGAAGAATATCGAACAGACGGAAGAGGTGCTCTTCGGCGAGAGCGGGGCCGTCCAGGCGCTGGCGCCGGGGTCCACCGTCATCATCTCCAGCTCCATCGGCCCGGACTACCCGCGGGAGGTCTACGCCCGGCTGAAACCGCAGGGCATCAACGTCATCGACTGCGCCATCAGCGACCCGACCGGACCGATGCACGCCCGCATCGGCGAGCTGACGCTCATGATCGGCGGCGACGAAGCGGCGGTCGAGAAGTGCCGGCCCATCTTCGACGCAATGGGAAAACAGGAGAACATCTTCCACCTCGGGGGGATCGGCACCGGGCAGCTCCACAAGCTCATCAACAACCTGGCGACCCACAACCTGGGGGTGCTCAACCGGGAGATAATGAACCTCGGTCTGGCGGCCGGGCTCGACCTTGAGAAGATGATCGACGTCATGACCGTGAGCACCGGCGGGAGCTGGATACTCTGGTACATGGGAGCGATGCTGCGGGCGCGGCGGGAGGCCGCGAAGAACGGCGAGACGCCAACCAAGGCGTCCTCCGACCAACCGCAGTCAGCCGAGCAGCAGAAGCGGCCGGTAGCCCTGGAGAAGCGGCTCGTCATGGAGCTGGCGCGGCGGCTCAACGTGCCGACGCCCATCGGGGACTTCATCGACGACAAGGTGGACCCGGTAGCGTACACCTACCTGGCGGCGCGGCTCGCCCGAAACGACTAGCCGTCAGGAACGCGTCAGGATGCAGCCGGTCCAGGTGACGCGGTCGTTCCTGAACTCGAGCGTGAGGCCGACGTTTTCCAGCAGTTTGGCGACATCGATGCCGACGGATTCCAGCGAGGAACGGGCGTCGCGGGAGTGGGCGCAGGGTTTGCCGATCAGCACGTTGCAGGCCTCGCAGAGGCCGCAGCTCCCCCCGATGAGGCCCCACACCCGGCCGTCCGGCGGGAACGCTTTTTCCAGTTCCAGCACCTTGCGGTGGAAGTCCAGCTTGGAGCGGACGAGACCTTCCCGGTCGTTCTTCACGTCGAGCGGGACCGAGTACTGGAGCAGCCAGCCGCCGGTATAGTCCCGGAACTTGTTGCGCAGTTTTCCCAGCATGCCGGAGTAAGGCGGGCACATGTAATTGCGGCCGTAGGTGCCGCACTTGTTGCTGCGGCAGTACGTGCGGACCTGCTCTTCCGGTTCGAGGAGGGCGGCATCAAAGGCGAGGCAGGTCGTGAGGCCGAGCGCAGTGGCGGTTTCGGTGATGTCCATATACTTCCAGTATAGCCCGGCGCCGCGTTCACCGGCAAACGGACCGGGGTACCAATTATGGCCCCGTTTGTATATAATGGGAGAGATTCCGGTCTGCGGGTGAAGGTGGTCACCAATGAGCAAACCAGTCGAACAACCGGCGCCGATCGACCCGGAGTTCCAGTTCTGGCGTATCCTGGACCACACGCGGTTCATGATAGGGCGGGCGCGGGAGAAGGAGCTGGCGCAGTTCGGGCTGACCCCGGAGCAGTCCCACGTGCTGGACATCCTCATCGCCCGGGGCGGCTCGATCACCATCAACGAGATCGCCGAGATAACCCAGCGGCAGCACCACTCCATATCCACCCTCGTGGCGCGCATGAGCCGCCAGGGGCTCGTCACCAAGCGGAAGAACCTGACCGACCTGCGAAAGTGGGACGTTTTCATTACCAACAAGGGCGAGCAGGTATTCCGGAACGTGACGCAGGATTCCATCCACCACATCGTCTCCTGCCTCCCGGAGGCCGAGCGAAAGACCTGCAAGTACGGGCTGCTCTGCCTGCTGAAGCGGGCCTACGAAGAGCTCGGGCAGCCGGAACTGCCGGTGTACCGCAGGGAACGCGAACGCTCCGCCGGTGAATTGCCCCAGACCGGGTAACGACCTTCGTCCCGCCGCCGCATCCCCGCCCCGGGATTCTTCGGTCGTCCCGAATTCATCGAGACTCTCTCAGAATGACATTCAGGTAAGACCGCAGCGAAGCGGGATACCCACCGTGCTGATATCGCATCGTACATGATATAATGTGGTAAATTTCCACGCCATCGTTCCCGGGGAGCGACGGTGCGTCTCGGAAGGAGTTCCCACATGGCCAGCAAGCTCGAAGACGGTAAATCCGCCGCGCAGCTCCGGCAGGAGCGGGAGACCCGCATCATGGATGCCATCCGCCTCAAGAGGACGGACCGCGTGCCCATCATCTGCGGCATGGGCTATTTCCCGGCCAAGAACCTCAGCATACCGTGCTCGGCGGCGTACTACGATTACCCGGCCTGGTTCAACGCCTACAAGCAGACGCTGACGGACTTCCACGCGGACATCATCTTCCCGCAGAACTTCACCCCCGGCAGGGCGCTGGAGCTGCTCGCCCTGCACCAGACCCGCTGGCCGGGCTACGGCGGCATGGACCCGTACCAGGGGCACCAGGCCATCGAGGTGAACTTCATGAAGGCGGACGAGTACGACGCCTTCCTCGCCGACCCCTCCGACTACCTGTTCCGCACCACCCTTTCCCGCTCCTCCGATAACCTGGCCGGCATCGCCCGGCTGCCGAGGCTCTCCGATATCTCCGGCGGCATCGGCGCCCAGATGCTGGCCCGCATCATGGGCGAGCCGGAGGTGGCCAAGGCATTCGAAACGCTGCTCAAGGCCGGGAAGGAGTTCCGGCGCTGGCGCAAGCGGACGGACCGTTTTACCAAGATGATGGAGGAGCGCGGCTTTCCGCAGTATTTCCAGGGCGCGGCCATGCCGCCCTATGACATGGTCTCCCACTCCATGCGGGGCATGGAAGGGACGATGCAGGACATGTTCCGGCAGCCGGACAAGCTGCTGGCCGCCTGCGACAGGATACTGGAGCTGACGCTGGCGCGGCCGCTGACGCGGCCCTCGGTGCTGGGGCACCGCCGCTACTTCATGACGAACACGCGCGGCTCGGACGATTTCCTCTCCAACAAGCAGTTCGAGCGGTTCTACTGGCCCACCTTCCGCAAGCTGGTGACGGGGCTCGTCGAGCGGGGCATCACGCCGTGCATCTTTTTCGAGGGCAACTTCACCTCCAAGCTCGAATACCTCAAGCAGTTCCCGAAGGGCTCCGTCCTCGTCCGGCTCGATACGACCGACATCTTCAAGGCCAAGGAGGTCCTGCGCGATCACCTCTGCATCCAGGGCAACGTGCCGTCCTCGCTGCTCCAGGTGGGCACCGTCGAGCAGGTCAAGGAGCACTGCAGGAAGCTCATCGACGTCGTGGGCGAGGGGGGCGGCTTTATCATCTCGCCGCGAAGCTCCACGGACGAGGTGAAGCCGGAGAACCTGAAAGCGATGATAGACTTCACCCACGCGTACGGGGTCTACAGCTAGGAGTATAAGCATGCGGTACATCATCTACGGGGCCGGCGGCATCGGCAGCATCATGGGCGGGCATCTGCTCCGCACCGGGCACGAGGCGGTACTCATCGGCCGGCCGGGGCACGTCGATGCCATCAAGGCCCGAGGGCTACGGCTGACCACGCCCACGGCGGAGTACATCGTCCCGATCCCGGCATACACCGGGCCGGAGCAGATCGAGTTCCGCCCGGACGACGTCGTCTGCCTCTGCATGAAGGGGCAGGACACGGAAGCGGCCGTCAAGGCACTGAAGAAGCAGGTCGAGGACGTCCCGGTCTGCTGCTTCCAGAACGGCGTGCGGAACGAAGAGACCGTCGCGCGGTACTTTCCACGTGTCTACGGCGCCATGGTGCGGGTCGGGGCGGTCTATCTGGACGACGGCGAGGTCATCGCCCGGCGGGACCCGCCGGGGTGGTACATCATCGGGCGCTACCCGGCGCAGGCGGACCCCTTCGCGGAGGAAATAGCCAGGGGCATCCGGGAGGCGGGGTACTTCGTGCGGACGGTCGAGGACGCCATGCCCTACAAGTGGGGCAAGCTGATGGCCAACCTGGGCAACGCCATCGGGGCCATCAGCAACGGGAACTGGAAAGAGACCGATTTCATCTACAAGGCCGTGGCCGCCGAGGCCGAGGCGGTGGTGAAGAAGGCCGGCATCAAGGTCATCTCCCAGCAGGAGGTGGCGGACAGCTGGCCGGAGATAACCGCGCCGCTCAAGGGCCAGCTCAATACGGAAGCCCAGAGCAGCACCTGGCAGAGCCTGGCGCGGCGGCAGGGCCACGTGGAGACGGAGTTCCTCAACGGGGAGATCGTCCGGGTGGCGAAGCGCGTGGGCATGGAAGCACCGCTCAACGCGAAGCTGGTGGAGATAGCCGAACAGATGGCCGCCGACGGCGACACGCCCGGCAAATACCCGCCGCCGGAGCTGGCCCGTCTACTCGGCATCAGCGCCGGTTAAGCGAGGACCTCCCGGATGGCGGCGGCGATGTCGTCGCGGCTCGCCAAAGCGAACTTCTCCATGGGCGGCGAGTAGGGGATGGGCACGTCCTTGCCGCAGACCCGCCGCGGGGCCGCCTTCAGTCCAGCGAACACCTCGCGGTCCTCCGTCACCATGGCCGTTATCTCGGCGGCGACGCCGCAGGTGATGCAGGCCTCGTCCACGACGACGAGCCGGCCCGTTTTCAGCACCGATTTCCTGATGGTATCACGATCGAAGGGCACGAGCGTGCGCGGGTCGATGACCTCCGCCGAGACGCCCTCCCCAGCCAGCTCGTCCGCGATGGCGACGGCGTCGTGCATGAGTTTGGCGAGCGCCACCACGGTGACATCGCTTCCCTCGCGACGGATGACGGCCTGGCCGAGGGGGACCGTGTAGTCCTCCTCCGGTACCTCTCCTTCGAGGCCACCGAGGGCCATGTGCTCGAAGCTGATGACCGGGTTGTTGTCCCGGACGGCCGTTTTCAGCAGGCCCTTGACGTCGTAGGGCGTGGCGGGCAATATGAGCTTCAGCCCCGGCACGTTCATGTACATGGAGTAGGGCGAAATGGAGTGCTGGGCCGCCCATGACTTGCTGGCGCCGACGGTCATGCGGTAGAGGATGGGGAACGTGCGCTGCCCGCCGAACATGTAGGTTATCTTGGC
Organism: uncultured Dehalococcoidaceae bacterium; assembly: GCA_964580635.1. Classification (GTDB taxonomy): domain Bacteria; phylum Chloroflexota; class Dehalococcoidia; order Dehalococcoidales; family RBG-16-60-22; genus DAOUEG01. Next base: position 7,868 of record CAZOMF010000014.1, on the reverse strand, counting down.
GGCCTGGTTGACGAACTGGTCCATGGCCACGAAGGCGAAGGTAGCCATGCGGACGTTGGCGACCGGCCGGAAGCCGGAGCCCGCCAGCCCGATGGCCGCCCCGACGAAGGACGCCTCGGCGATGGGAAGCTGGCGGATGCGTTCCGGCCCGAACTCCTCGAGCAAGGTATGGTCCATATCGGTGGCGAGGTGGACCGTCCTGGGGTCGCGCCGGAACTCCTCGACGATGGCTTCCTCAGCGGCCTGGGCGTATGAAATGGTTCTCGTCATGCGGTCTTCCTTCCGGCGTTCAAAGTGAATAAACGTCCTGGAGGGCGTCTTCCGGGGCGGGCCAGGGACTGTCCGCGGCGAACTGCGCCGCCGCTTCGACGCGGGCGAGGACCTGTTCGTTCACGGCGTCGAGGTCGGCCCGGGTAGCGACGCCTTCCCCGATGAGGACGTCCTCGAAGCAGGTGACCGGGCAGTAATCTTTATAGCCTTCGATCTCTTCGGGATCGCGCAGGTCCACCATGCCGCCCTCGAAGTGGGGCCGCCAGCGGTAGGTGTGGCACTCCATGAAGTAAGGGCCGGTGTGGGTACGCACGTGCTCCACGGCCTTCGCGGCGGCGGTATAGACCTCGCGGACGTCGTTCCCGTCGACGGAGACGCTCGGTATCCCGTAGCCGCCGGCGGCCCGCTCCGCGATGTGCTCGAGGCCGGTAGAGTACCTGGCCGGGGTATTGACGCCGTAGCCGTTGTTCTCGCAGACGAAGAGGAGCGGCAGGTCCCAGATGGAGGCCAGGTTGAGCACCTCGTGGAACTCACCCTCGTTGGTGGCGCCGTCGCCGAAGAAGAGAACGGTGACCTTGTCGCCGCCCTCCAGCTGGGCGGCCAGTGCGGCACCGGCGCCGATGGGGATGCCGCCGCCGACGATGCCGTTGGCGCCCAACATGCCGACATCGAAGTCCGCCACGTGCATGGAGCCTCCCTTGCCCTTGCAGTAGCCGGTGGTGCGGCCGTAGGCCTCCGCCAGCATCCGGTTGAGGTCGGCCCCCTTGGCGATGGCGTGCCCGTGGCCGCGGTGGTAGCTCACGATGCGGTCTTCCCGCCGCAGGTGGGCGCAGACGCCGGTGGCAATGGCCTCTTCTCCCATGTAAGAATGGACGAGGCCGGGGATGGCGCCGCTCTGGAAATCCGCGATACAGCGTTCCTCGAAGCGGCGGATGGTCAGCATGGTGCGGTAGAGTTCCAGCAAAGTCCCGTTGGGTATATCCACGTTTCAGGGCGTCCTTTCCCCGCGGGCGGCGGGTAATGCAATTATGGTACTGGAATCCGGTAAAGATTTCAAAAGTGCGCGGGTTGAGCGACGGCGGGCCGGTGGTATAAGATACGAACGTATCACCATTTCAGGAGATTTTTCCATGCAGATCCGCAGCGTGCACCTCGTGTGCTTTTCGCCCACCCGCACGACCCGCAAGATACTGGAGGCCATCGGCCGGGGGACCGGCCTCGCGCCGGTCACTATGACGGACGTGACGTCACCGGAGCCGGCATCGTGGCCGAAGACAGGCGCGGACGACCTGCTCGTCATCGGGGCGCCGGTCTACGCCGGGCGGCTGCCGGTAACGGCGGTCGAGCGGTTCCGGGGGCTCAGGGGGAGCGGCGGACCGGCCGCGGTGGTGGCCGTGTATGGCAACCGGGAGTTCGAGGACGCGCTCGTCGAGCTGGAGGATATCGTCGAAAAAGCCGGGTTCAGGACGGTGGCCGGGGGCGCTTTCCTCGGCGAGCACTCCTACCACACCGAGGCGACACCCATCGCCCCGGGGCGGCCGGACGTGGCGGACCTGCAGAAGGCGGAGGCGTTCGGGAAGGAACTGAGAACGCTGCTCGACCGTATATCGGGCGGCGATACAGTGAAGCCGGACCTGCCGGGGAATCGGCCCTACCGCGACCACGTGAAGCACGGGGCGCTGGCCCCGGTCACCGACGACGCCACCTGCACCCGCTGCGGGGAGTGCGTCACCGTCTGCCCGGTGGCCGCCATCCCGTCCGACGACCCCACCACCAGCGACGTGGAAAAATGCATCACCTGCGCCGCCTGCATCAAGGTCTGCCCGGTCGAGGCGCGGTCGCTTCAAGACCCGGAGATGGACAAGCGGCTCCAGTGGCTCGTCAGCATCACCCGCGAGCGCAAGGAACCGCAGACCTGGCTCGGGGAGAAGTAGGTGCCACTCTTCGACCAGTGGGCGGACTATTACGACGCCTGGTTCGAGACGCCCGTCGGCGCCCTCGTACGGGAGTACGAGGCGGCGGTCATCCGTGATCTGCTCCGGCCCCGGTCCGGCGAGACCATACTCGACGCCGGCTGCGGCACCGGCGTCTTTACCGTCGATCTCCTGAAGGCCGGGGCGCGGGTCATCGGGCTGGACGTCTCCGGGCCGATGCTGGCGGCGGCGGAGAAGAAACTGAGCGGCTATCCCTTCGAGCCGGTCATCGGCGACATGCTGGCGCTGCCGTTCCACGACGGGCGGTTCGATAAAACGGTCTCCGTCACCGCGCTGGAGTTCATCGAGGACGCCCGGAAAGCCGTCGGCGAGCTGTTCCGGGTGACCAAAGCCGGTGGGCGGGTCGTGGTGGCGACGCTCAACCGCCTGAGTTCGTGGGCGGCGCGGCGGCAGGCCAAACGGGACGAGCATTTGCTCCTTAACGCCATCTACCGGTCCCCGGACGACCTGCGGGCCTTGAGTCCACTGCCGGGCACGGTGATCACGGCGGTCCATTTCAACCAGGACGATGACCCGGCCGCGGCGCGGGAGAAGGAGCGCGCCGGGCAGGCGGCGGCTTTGGACACCGGTGCTTTCGTTGCCATTGCCTGGGACAAGCCCCGGGAGTAGGCCGGAGACAACGGGCGGGCCGCTCGGAGAGCGGCCCGCCCCGTGTGTGTTCGAAAAAGTACTCAGCCTAGATAGGCAGCCGCATCAGCCGGCGGGCGTTATCCTCGTAGATGTTCTTCTTGTGCTCATCGGGGATGGGCATGGCCTCGATGGCATTGATGGTCTGCCGGTAGTTGCGGTCGCCGCCCTCGATGTCCCCGAGCGGGAAATCTATGCCGAAGACGATGTGCTCCGGCCCGAAGAACTCGTAGCCGCACATCAGCCCCGGCGTGTGGCCGTAGATGGCGGTATCCGCATAGAACATCTTGAAGTAGTCGATGGCCTCCTGCTTGAGATCGAGCCCGTGGCTGCGGATCGTCTGGAGCTGGGTGAACTGCCGGATACGCTCGGCGTAGAACGGCACCATGCCGCCGAGGTGGTGCGTGACCACCTTGAGGTTGGGGTACTTTTCCATGATGCCGCTGAAGACGAGACGGGCCATGGCGGCCGAGGTATCGTACGGCCAGCCGAAGAGGCTGAACAGGATATACTTGCTCTGCTTCTCGGTGAGAAAGTCCGGGTGGTCGATCTTGCGCATGGGGTGGATGACGATGGGCAGGTCGTAGGCAGCCATCTTCTCGTAGAGGGGAAGGAACTCCGGGTTGTCGAGCGGCTTCTCGTCCACCGGGGTGTGGATGTAGACGCCGTTGAAGCGGAGGTCCTTGATGCAGCGGTCCGCTTCCTTGAGGGCCTCGTCCATGTCCGTCATGGAGAGGGTGGCGAGGGCGCCGCAGAAGCGGTCGCGGTGCTTGTTGACGAGCTCGGCCATCTCGTCGTTGGCGATACGGGCCAGCTCGGCGGCCTTCTTCGGCTCGGCGAGGTGCTCGGTGGGGATGCGGCCGAGGGTCAGCACCTGGCGCAAGGGCTCATACTTGTCCATGACGCGGAAGCGGGCGTCTAGGTCGTAGAGGACCGGCTCCGGCATGATCTGCTCGTTGACGAGGACCGGGGAAACTTTTTCTATTTCCTTGAGGAAGCGGGGCGGGATGATGTGGGCGTAGGCATCGATTTTCAGCTGGTAGGGTACGGTCATAGGGACCTCCTTTTGCAGGGTATTCGGGTCAGGCGGATAGGATAGTATTGATGCCGCCCCGATGAAATGTCAATGGCGATATTTTTCCTCCGGTGGTATAATCGCGACATATCGTGATAACCAGACCCGGAGGAAAAATCCATGCCTGAACTCAAATATGCCAACCGCATCATCACGGACGCCGTGCCCTACGCGCTGGAGGTGAAGAAGAACGGCGACAAGGACCCGGACACCCTCAGGGACCAGGTGAAGTCAACCCACGTCATGAACGTGGACGCCGGCCGCGTCGACGACTTCTTCTACGTGGATGCCCACTGGCTGTGGTCCGGCGGCTCGGACGAGGAGGTGGAGCTCCCGCACACGCACGACTTCGACGAGGTACTCGGCTTCGTCGGCTCGCAGCGGGAGGACCCCTGGGACCTGGGCGGCGAGATCACCATCTGGCTGGACGACGAGAAGCATGTCCTCAAGCGGAGCTGCCTCATCTACATCCCGGCCGGCACCCGGCACTGTCCCATCCGTTTCGACCGCATCGATACGCCCGTGCTCTTCGTGAGCATCGCGCCGACCCGTACCTATTCCCGGTCGGCGGTCGGTGGCGCAGCGAAATCCACCTCGCCCAAAGAGGGCGATAGGCCGCGCTGCACCATCATCGACCACACCAAGGAAAAGTTCACCGTGGCCGGCGACCCCGGCAAGACGGAAGGCGCCAATACGATCCCGCGCGACCCGAGCCTGCGCTCGACGCGGCTGCTCCACCTGGAGGACGACATGGCCCGGGGCGCTTTCTACGTGGACTTCGTCTGGCTGTGGGAGGGCAACGGCGGCGCGCCCGCCCCGCCTCACGAGCACTCCTGGCCGGAGATGATCGCCTTCGCCGGGGCGGACCCGGAGCACCCTCACGACCTCGGCTGCACGATGACCATCGTCATGGACGGGGACACCTACGAGATGAAGAAGAGCAGCATCGTCTGCATCCCGGCCAACGTCGACCACTGCCCCTGGAAGTTCCACAACATCGTCAAGCCGACCGTCGTCTTCACGGCGGGGCCGTCGGCGATGTACTCCGGCTCGCACAAGGAGGGCTGGTAGCCCATGGACAGGATCAGCAAACCGGATAACTCGCAGTATTGGAAATATTTCCGGACCGAATCGAAGAAGGTAACCGACCTGCCGTCCTACCGGGCCGGCTCGGTCTACAGCCGGGCCAGCGGCATGACCCGTGTGGTGGACATGACCACCGAGATGGTGCCGGGCGCGCCGAACATCGGGACGGTCTGGTTCTGGCCGCGGGAGGGCGTCAGCGAGCGGGTGGGGGTGCAGGCGCATACCCATGAGTTCGACGAGACGATGGGCTTCTTCGGCACCGACCCGGACGACCAGGACGACCTCGGCGGCGAGATAGAGTTCTGGCTGGTGGACGAGAAATTCGTCTTCACCACCAACTTCATCGTCCACATACCGGCCGGGATGAAGCACTGCCCGCTGACCATGCGGCGGGTGAACAAGCCCATCTTCCACTTCGGGTTCGTGCCGCCGGGGAAGGGCTACCTCTAGTCGCCGGAGGCCCGTTCCGGCAGGAGCAACACATGAACACCGGGGAGAGGGAAGCCCGTTCCTCGGGTCTCGAAATGAGGTCCCGGATATTCCCGGCCAAGGAGGAACGGATATGAATGTTATCTGGATCGTGGCGGACACGGTGCGGACCGACGCCGTGGGCTGCTACGGGAACAAGGAAATCAAGACGCCGGCCCTCGATAAGCTGGCGCAGAAAGCGGTACGCTTCGACCGGCACTATCTCGCCTCATTCCCCACCATGCCGGCTCGGGCGGACTTCATGACCGGCCGCTGGACCCTGTCCTACCTTCAGTGGGAGCCCCTGCCGCGGGACGAGGTCACGCTGGCCGAGGTGATCTCGGAGAAGGACATCACCACGGCGGCCATCGTGGACACGCCCTTCTTCCTGCGGGACGGCATGGGCTACGACAAAGGTTTCCTTACCTTCAACGAGATTCCCGGCCACTACTACGTCGCCAAGAAGGGCGGCCGGCAGCGCATGGACTCGCTCGACCTGCGACCGACCGTCCGCATGGAGAAGGACTGCTTCGCGCCGCAGACGTTCGACCGCGCTATGCAGTGGCTGGAGCTCCACTACAAGGACGATTTTTTCCTCTACGTGGACACCTGGGACCCGCACGAACCCTGGAACCCGCCCAACTACTACACGCAGATGTACTGGCCGGAGTACGATGGGCAGGGGTTCCGGCCGCTCTACGGCTATCTCAAGGACGACCCGAACATAACGCCGGACTACGTGGCGAACGCGAAAAAATGCTACATGGGCGAGATGAGCATGGTGGATACCTGGGTCGGCAACCTGCTGGACCGCGCCGAGCGCATGGGACTCCTGGAGAACACGGCCGTGATCTTCACGACGGACCACGGGTACAACTTCAATGAGCACGGCGGCCTGTACGGTAAAATGGTCTTCGCGCACGGGGAAGGCATCGACGACGAGCACGGCGAAGGCGCCTGGGACCGCTCGCCGCTCTATCACGAGATCACCCGCCTCCCGCTCCTCGTCTACGTACCCGGCGTCGAGGCCGGCAGCTACGCGGGCCTGACCTCCGCGGTGGACCTCATGCCGACGGTGCTCGACCTCATGGGCTGCGAGGCGCCGGACCGCGTCCAGGGGCGGTCGCTCGTGCCGGCCCTCAAGGACCGGTCCACTCCGGGACGGGACTGGGTCGTCAGCTCCCAGCCGCTCATCAACCGGGGCGACAAGGACCAGGTGGTGGACCACGTGGTGCGGCAGTCTGTCGTCGATTCCATGTCCACCGTCATTGCCGGGGACTGGGAGCTTCTCTACGACCCGGCGCCCGGCGGCTCCGAGCTTTACAACGTGAAGGACGACCCAGCCGAGACGCGCAACGTCATCAGGGACAATGCGGACGCGGCGCGTCGGCTGCACGGGACATTCGTGGACTTTTTAAGGGAAACGAAGGTGCCGGAGCGGCTCGTGGGACCGCGTCTCAAGCTGGAGCTCTAGGTCTCCCGCGGGGTCGGCTGCGCTCCTCGGAGGAAGAGGACGGCCGCCACCAGCACCAGCGCCAGGATGACCGGCGTCACGATGAGGCCGGTCTCGAGGCCGAACAGGCTGCCGAACCCGCCCAGGATGGGCGCCCCGAGCGCCACACCCGCGGTGACGAGCGCGTGAAAGACACCGCTCGCCAGACCGCGTTCATCGGGCGTGGCGTAGTCCACCACGAGCGCCGAGACCGACGGGAACAGCAGCCCGAAAGCCGCCCCGTAGACCGCCATGACCGGGATGAGCGTACCGAAGGTCGTCATGCGCGGCAGCACTGCCAGCGCCGCCGTCCCCAGCGCCAGCCCGGCGTACACCAGCCGCGTGCGTCCGAGCTTGTCCGAGAGGATACCGCTGGGGACCTGGAAGGCGATGAAGACGACGGTATACGCCATCAGCAGCATCCCCACGTGGAACGCGTCCAGGCCGTAGCCTTTGACGTAGAGCGGCAGCAGCGTCACGATACCGCCGAAGGTAAAGTACTGCGCGAAGACCGCCGCGAACGAGAGCGCCAACCCTCGTCTCTTCACCAGCCCGCCGACGCGTTGCAGTACCTGCCGCAGCGAGAGCCGGGGTGCCTTTTCCGTGACGGTCCTGAGCTTCGGCATAAGGAAGCTGAGCAGGGCGCCCACTGCCAGGATGCCGGCGCCGGTGTAGAACAGGACGGGGTACCCCATGCTGGTGACGATGGCACCGCTCATGCCGAAGCCGACCAGGTTGGCGAAGGCGATCGACATGCCGTAGAAGGCCATCGTATGGGCGCGGCCGCCGCGCTCGTCGGCCTTGGCGGTGAAGGCGGACATCATGGACGGGCTTTTCATGCCGCCGAAGAAGCCGT
>CAZOMF010000013.1:0-22692 GCA_964580635.1 uncultured Dehalococcoidaceae bacterium | reverse complement strand
CGGGCGCCGGCGTACATGGCCCCCTTGGCGAGCTGGATGGCGCGGATGTCCTTCTGGCAGACGACGATGTCGTGGCCGGTGGCCGTTTCCTTCGCCCAGGCAATGACGAATTCCGACATGCCGTCCGATTTACGAAACCGCGGCGACTTGATGTCTTTCCTGAACCGCCCGCCCTTGTCGATGATGCCGGCCAGGAAACACTGCGCGGCGACATCGAAGATACCGGAGCCGCAGATGCCGAGGGCGCCTATCCTGCTGTCCTCGGTGTTCCATTTTTCGTTGCCGATGACCTTGAACATGACCTCGAGGGTGGCGGGATCGATGACGACCTTCTCGATGGCGCCGGGCGCGGCCCGCATCCCGTGGCGTATCTCGGCGCCCTCGAAGGCGGGACCGGTGGCGCAGGAGGTCGAGTAGAGCTTCTCCCGGTTGCCGAAGATGAGCTCGCCGTTGGTGCCGATATCGATAATGAGGGCGATTTCGTCGTGGTTGTACGGTTCCTCGGCGATGAGCACGGCCACGTTGTCCGCGCCGACGAAGCCGGCCTCGATGGGCAGCACGTGGACGTAGGCGCCGGATGAAACGCGTAGCCGCAGGTCGCGCGCCTTGACGTCCTGAGAGTGGTGGACGGACGGCGGGAACGGCGTCTTGGCGAGGTAGCGCGGGTCGATGTTGAGGAACAGGTGGTGCATGCAGGTATTGCCGACGAGGACGACGTCGATGATGTCCGCCCGGCGGATACGGGCCTTGGCCGCCGCCTTGGCGGCGATCTCGTTGAGACCGGTAATGATGGCGCCGTTCATCTGCCGCATGCTGCGGCGGTCTTTGGACGCGTAAGCAATGCGGGACATGACGTCCTCGCCATAGGCCACCTGCGGGTTCATGATGGAGTGGGTGGCCACGACCTCACCGGTGGCGAGATCGCAGAGGTAACCGGCCACCGTCGTCGTGCCGACGTCCACTGCCAGCCCGTAGGCTTTCTCTACCTTGCCGGCGCGGACACCGATGATTTCCTTCCCCTGCCAGACGAGGACGGTCACCTTCCAGCCCGCGTCCCGGACGGTGTCCTGGAGGAAGCGGAGCACTTCGTAATCGATGGACAGCACCTTGATATGATAATTCCGGTCAAGAACCGCGGCGATACGCTCGAAATCGCCGGTCGTATCATGGAGGGAAGCGGGTTCCATCTCGATATAGTAGCTGCGGACCGCCGGGTTCACCTTCATGGCCCGCTGCGTCGCCTCCTTGCGGACGACCTGGGCGCCCTTGCGGCTTTCCTCCGGCACGAAAACGACGATATCGCCGTGGACCTTCGTCTGGCAGGAGAGCAGGTAACCGTGCCGCAGCTCCTGCTGGGAAATGAACTTGAGGTCGCGTGATTCCAGCGTCTCCACGGATTTACGTGACGAGGTGATGTTGTACTTGGGGAAGCGGCCTTCCTCGATACGGACCTTGCACTTGCCGCACACGCCCTTGCCGCCGCAAACCGCCTCGATACCGGCGCCGACCTGGCGGGCGGCGTCGAGGATAGTGGCGCCGTCATCAACCTTGCCTCGCGCGCCGGAAGGCTGAAATACGACGGTATGCTGGACGATCTTTTTCATGAGGTCAGTTTCACCAATTCATTGTAGTGGTAGTCGGGGTCTCCGAAGGAGAACTCGCAGGCGCGGGTCATTCTGGTGTAGAAATGCAGGATATGGTCCTCGGAGAAACCGATGGCGCCGTGCGCCTGGTGGGCGGAGTGCATCACCCGCCGTGCGGCCGAGCTGACCCAGGCCTTGGCGATAGCCGCTTCCCGCGCGGCGGGCTGGCCGGAGGCCAGTTTCCAGGCGGCATGGTAGGTCAGGAAGCGGGAGCCTTCCACATCCATGAGCATGTCCGCACAGCGGTGCTGGATGCTTTGGAAAGCACCGATAGGATGGCCGAAGGCGATTCGTTCCTTGGCGTATTCGAGGGTCAGGTCGAGGGCCTTGCGGGCGAGCCCGCACATGGTGGCGCAGCGGCCGACGTTCGCCTTCTGGAGAACGATATCGAGACATTGCCAGCCTTTGCCTTCCGGACCGAGCACGGCATCCGCGCCAAGCCTGACGCTATCGTACGTGACCACGCTCATGCCCTCGCCGGAGATGATAGCCATGGGTTGACGGGTGACGGCACCGGCGGGAACGAGGAACAGCGTAATGCCCGACTCCGGCGTATCCGCCGGTCCGGTGCGGGCGGCGGTGATGATGTAATCGGCCACGGATGCGTCTGGCACGAAGGTCTTGGCGCCGTTGAGGACGAAACCGTCGCCGTCCTTCACGGCTTTCAGGTTGACGTCGTCGGGGGTAGAGGAAGCCCGTTCTTCGCACAGGGCCAGGGTTACCTTTATCTTACCTTCGGCAACGGCGGGCAGCAGCTCGGCTTTCTGGGCTTCCTCACCGGCGATGCTGATAGCGCCGGCCCCGAGGACGACGCTGGTGAAGAACGGGCTGATGAAGCAGGCCTTGCCCATCTCTTCGAGGACGGTGCAGAGGTCCACCATATCACCAAGACCGCCATACTCTTCCGGCACGGAGAGGCCGGTCAGGTTCATCTCTACTATCTTCTGCCAGAGCCCGGCGGCGGCATCTTCATCGCCGGCGGCGACGGCGCGCAGCACTTTTTCCGGGAACTCATCCTTCATGAAGTCCCGGGCCAGCGCCTGCATCATTTCCTGTTCTTCGCTGAGACTGAAATCCATGCTTTCTTTCTGATCCGTGCGTGTTTAGCGGAGACGGGGAAGACCCAACCCCCGCTGCGCAATAACGTCCCGGTCTATCTCCGAGGTGCCGGCTTCCATGCTGTGTCCGAAGGAACGCAGATAGCAGGAAGAGATGCGCCCGGACAGCGGGGCGATGGGAGAGGAATCCGACAGGAGTCCGTACTGTTTGCCGACCTTCATGCCGAACTCCGCGACGTGCTGGATGGACTCGAAACCGAGCAACTTGCACATGGCCGCTTCGTAGGTGGTGGTCTTGCCCAGAGACTGCATCCAGGTGACCTGATAGTGAGTGAGACGCGCCACCTCGATCTCGGCGGTCAGTTCCGCCAGCCGCCGCTTGTTTTCCGTATCCAGGATATCCTGTTCCCGGGCATATTCCACGATATCATCGAGCAACGTCCCGGCTATCGCATAGCCCAGGTCGGAAGTTCGTTCATCGTCCAGCAGGGACATGGCCACGTACCAGCCCTTGTTCAGCCCGTCCACGATGTTCTCCCGGGGGATGCGGACGTTATCGAGGAAGACCTCGTTGAAGTCGTGATGGCCGGCCATGTTGATGATGGGATTTACCGTGATGCCGGGCGTCTGCATGTCCACGAGGAAAAAGGTGAGCCCCCGATAGTTGGGCCGTACCTCCCGGTCGGTCCGGGCCAGGACGAACATCCAGTCCGCGAAGTGCGCGTAGGTGGTCCAGATCTTCTCCCCGTTGACGATAAAGTGGTCGCCTTCGTCCTTGGCAAAGGTCTCGATGGACGCGAGGTCGGAGCCGTAGCCGGGTTCGCTCAGGCCTTCGCACCACATGACCTCGCCGGAGGCGATACCGGGCAGATGACGTTTTTTCAGCTCTTCCGAGCCCTTGTGCAGGATAGCCGGGGCGACGAAGTCCACGGACAGGGAATGATAGCCGGGGCAGTGATGGCTGGCCAGTTCTTCCCTGAGGATCACCCGGTAAAACGGGGACAACCCTTTGCCGCCGTACTCTTTCGGCCAGTGCAGGGACAGCCATCCCCGGGCGCCCAGTTTCCGGGACATGTCCCGGTGAACGGCGATCCAGTCCTTCTGACCGGACATGTCGAAGAAGCTGACCTTTCGCTTCTGCCACTCCTGAGGCCCTTCTCTGTCCAGAAAATCCGAGACTTCCTCCCGGAAGGCCTGTTCTTCAGGCGTGAACGAAAAATCCAAGCAGGTTTCCTCTCGTACCCGGGCTTTCCCGCTATTTCCCGGTGAATTTAGGCGCCCGGCGGTAGTTCATGGCGGTGATGCCTTCGTCGAGGTCCTTCGTCATGCCGATCTCACCGGAGATAGCCGCTTCCATATAGAGCGCAGTACGCTGGTCGGCCTGGGCGCCGTAGTAGAGCAGGCCCTTGGCGTACTTCTGGGCCAGCGGCGCGCCGGCGGCCAGTCTGGCGGCGGTATCGGCCACGGTCTTCTTGAAGTCGGCTGGCTCCGCGACCATATTGACCAGGCCCCAGTCGAGCGCTTTCCCGGCGTCTACCGTGTCGGCGAGGAGGATCATCTCTTTGGCCCGCGCCCAGCCGATGAGCCGGCCGACACGCTGTGTGCCGCCCGCGCCCGGCAGCAGGCCGAGCGTCAGCTCCGGCAGGCGTACGAATGCCGACTTATTCATGATGCGGATATCGCAGGCGGCGGCCAGTTCGAGGCCCAGGCCCATGGCCGGGCCGTTGATGGCGGCGATGACCGGCTTGGAATAGGTCTCGATACGGGTGAGGACATCGTGCGGGGCTTCGCTGAAGTTCATGGCCGCATCGACCTCACCGGAGGCAAACGCGGCGAAGTCCGCCCCGCCGCTGAAGTTGGCGCCGGCGCCGGTGATGACCACGCAGCGGACGCTTTCATTCGCTTCGAGCTCGGTGAGCGCTTTATCGAACTCCTTGACCATATCGGCGACGAAGGCGTTGGCCTTGGTGGGCCGGTTGAGGGTGAGGGTGGCCACCTTCGTTTCCTGGTCGATATTGATCTTGAGCATCTCGTAATCGCCGGGGCCGTAGGAGTAGAACCCTTCCCCGGTCTTGCGGCCGAGCTTGCCTTCCTTGACCAAATTGGTCAGCACCTTCGAGGCCTTGTAGCGCGGGGCTCTCTTGTAGGTGGTGTACAAACGGTCGAGCTCGTTGACGATAGTATCGATCCCGTAGCTGTCGGCCATGCGGAGGATGCCGCGCGGGTAGTTCAGGCCGAGCATCATCGCGGTATCGATCTCTTCCTTGGTGGTGGCTTTCATTTCGAGGAGCTTGGCCGCCTCGTTCACCGAGCCGGCCAGGACCCGTACCGGATTGAAAGCGGCGCCGGCGTTCATCGGGATCTCGTTGGTCCTGCCGTCGGACCAGTCGTAGTAGCCCTTGCCGGATTTCTTGCCGTAGTTGCCTTCCTTGAACAGCCTGGCGAGGATGGGCGCGGGGCCGTAGCTCTTGCCCCACATCTCGGCGAAGTATTCCATCACGTGGGTCTGGGTATCGATGGAGCCGCCCCCGAGCGTGTCCTGGAGCTCCAGCATGCCCATCGGCAGGCCCAGTTTGTACTTGATGGCGGAATCGACTTCAAAAGCGCTCTTGGCTTCGCCCTGCGCGAGCGCCCAGTCGGCCTCGTTGGCCATGTTGGTGAATATCCGGTTGGCCACGAAGCCGGGGGTATCGAGGGTATTGACGACCGCCCGTCCCATCTTGACGGCGACGTCCGCCGTCATTTTCAGGGCGTCCGGGCTGGTTTTGTCCGTTCGTATCACCTCGAGCAGCGTCATCCGGCTGGGGGGATTGAAATAGTGGGTCCCGACCACCAGTTCCGGATGTTTGCCGGCCTCCGCGATCTCGGTGATGCTGAGGGACGAGGTATTGGTGGCGAAGACGGTGTCATCGGGGCACAGGGCGGAGACTTCCTTGAGGACGCTCTTCTTGAGGTCCATGATCTCCGGGACGGCCTCGATGATGAAGTCCGCATGCTGGACGGCCTCTTTGAGATCGACGAGGAACGTCATCCGGCTGAGGATATCTTTCTTGGCGGCCTCGGTCATGCGGCCCTTGTTGATGCGGTTGTCATAGATGGCATTCAGCGTGTCCTTGCCGCGCTGGAGGAACTTGTCCTCGATGTCCCGGCACTTGACCTGGTAGCCGGCTTCGGCGGCGAGGGCGGCGATCTGCGCCCCCATGGAACCGGCCCCGAGTACGGTAACGTTCTCCACCTTCTTCATGGCAGCACCCCTTTCCGTCGTTGGTTCGTCCGGGCAGACCCTATTTCTTGACCGGTTCGAAGGCGTAGTATACGCGTTCGCAGATCTTGGTTTCCCGCTTGATATCGATGGGAATTGCGGGAACCTCGAAGGTAACGAATTTGACCTCGTCCCCGATTTTCAGCTGGCCGGCCTCGCAGTTGATGATACGGGCGAAGAGGTGCTTGAGCGGATGGCCCTTCTCGAAACCCAGCCAGGCCACAATGAGCGGGGTATCGAAACCGAGGGGGAAGCCGGCCAGGCTCTCCGTCAGACCGACCACTTTGGCCGTCTGCGGCAGGTCGACCCACTCCAGATCGTCGGACCAGCAGTTGGTGCAGACCAGGCCGGGCGGATAGTCCACGTGGCCGCATTGCTTGCACCGGGTAGTCGTCCAGCGGCCTTCCTTCATGTTGTCGTAGAACGGGTGAATCCGGTTCTGCTCCGGGGCTTCCAGCGGCCACATGTCCAGGACCGCGCTGTATTTACCATCCAGATGAGGTATGCTGTATATTTGGGCTGATTGAAGTTCTGCCATTTTACTCTCCCAAAATAGTTGTTATACCCGTGTATCCAGGAAACTCGCTACTCGACCGGTTCGGTACCGTAAATGAGCACCGTATGCTGAGCGCACACACCGCTCAGGTTGTGCGTCAGCCCGAATTTGGCATCTTTTACCTGGTTCGTAGCCCTGCCTTGCAGCTGCTTGCAGATTTCCACCGCCTGGCGGGCGCCGGTAGCGCCGTACGGGTGGCCCACTGACAGCAGGCCGCCGTCGGTGTTGGTAGGCGTCTGGCCATCCAGTTTGGTGCCGCCGGCGGCGACGAACGGCCCGCCTTCACCCTTCTTGCAGAAACCGAGCTCTTCGAGCTCGATGATCTCGGAGATGGTAAAGCAGTCGTGGACCTGGGCCACGTCGATATCTTTCGGCGTGAGTTTGGCTTTCTTGAAGGCGATCTCGCCGGCCTCTTTCAAGTGAGGCCATTCCGCCAGGGTCTCCCCGGGCCATCCGGCGGACATGCCGTGCGTGGCCGTCTGGCCGGTGCCGCGGATGTAAATGAGGGGACGGTCGGTCATGGCTTTGGCGCGCTCCTCGGAGGCGATGATGACGGCCGAGGCGCCGTCGGTGACCGGGCAGCAGTCGTTCAGACCGAACGGGTCGCAGACGGTGCGGGCGGTCTCGTATTCATCGAGCGTCAGGCTCTTACCGCCGAACTGCGCGTTGGGGTTGTTGTTACCGTAGGTATAGTTGGTGACGGCCACCATCCCCATCTGCTGTTTGGTGGTCCCGTATTTCAGTATATGGGCCTGGGCTATCATGCCGAAGAAAGGTGGCGGCACCGCCAGTCCCATGGCCGAGTCCCAGTCATGGTCGTTGGTCATCAGGTTCATGTAGACGCTTTCCCACCGCTGCGGCATGTTCAGCTTCTCGGTCCCGCAGACGAGGACCACGTCCGAGATGCCGCTTTCCACGAGCCCGGCAGCCAGAATAATAGACGTATTGGAGCCGGCGCACAGCGTATCGACCCGGGCGCAAATGGATTTCGGCTTGATACCAAGCCGGTGGGCCACGATGGGCGCCGTGTTCAAGGCGTTGGAATTCCTCCCCGCTGTCGTGGAAGCGAATATCAGGCCGTCGATGTCCTGCGGCTTCAATCCGGGAATGTCCGCAGACATCGCACCGGTGGCTTCCTGCAGCATGTCGTAAATGGTCGCCTGTCGTACCCCGAATTTACTGGTCCCCCCACCGACTAAACATGCTCGTTTTGTTTGTCCCATGTGCATTCTCCTTTACACGGCGTCGTATCTTAAGCGGGTCGTACGGGCGGATATGTGGGTCCCGGGAGATGGCTTGACGTTCCGGAACCACCCAATTCTACCACTAATGCGATAGCCGGGTAAAGGCATACGGGTCGTTTTTGAGATAGGTTTTCATTTGACAGGCACGAATGTGAACACGTATTATTTTATGGGTCACCATCCACCATTCCAGTCTGAAAGGAGCAGCGTATGTCGAAAGGACAGGAAAAGGTAGTCCTCTCCACCCTGTGGTCGGCGGGATGCGGCTCGCACGGCGGGTGCGGCTGCCAGATCTACGTTGACGAGAACGGCAAGGTCACCCGCGTCGAGGGCGATCCGAACCACCCCCAGAACCAGGGCCGTCTCTGCGCCAAGGGTCTCGCCATTCCGCAGTACATGTACCACCCGGACCGCGTCACCAGGCCGCTCAAGCGCGTCGGCGAGCGGGGCGAAGGCAAGTGGCAGGAGATTTCCTGGGACGAAGCCTACGATATCATCGAAACGCGACTCAAGGACATCCGCGACAAACACGGCGCGGAGTCCGTCATTTTCTGCCAGGGCACCGGCCGCGACATCGGCGGGCCCATCACCTTCCTGATGTACGCCTACGGCAGCCCCAACTGGGTGCAGGTAGGCCTGGCCGGCCATGCCTGCTATACGCCGCGCCTCGGAGCGATGTTCGCCACCCAGGGCGCCTACTCCGTCCTCGATGCTTCCCAGTTCCTGGAAAAGCGCTACGAGTCCGGGGAATGGGAAGTCCCCAAGTATATCATCATCTGGGCGCAGAACCCCATCGCCGGGTGTCATGACGGCTTCTATGGCCACTGGATCATCGACTGCATGCGGCGCGGCTCCAAGCTCATCGTCATCGACCCGCGGCATACCTGGTTCTCCAGCCGGGCCGATGTCCACCTCCAGCTCCGCCCCGGCACGGACGGCGCCCTGGCCCTCGCCATGCTCAACGTCATCATCAACGAGGAGCTCTACGATAAGGAGTTCGTCGAGAACTGGTGCTACGGCTTCGACGAGCTGAAGGAGCGCGTCCAGGAGTACGACCCGGAGAAGGT
This sequence comes from uncultured Dehalococcoidaceae bacterium, assembly GCA_964580635.1. Lineage (GTDB taxonomy): Bacteria > Chloroflexota > Dehalococcoidia > Dehalococcoidales > RBG-16-60-22 > DAOUEG01. Next base: position 13,862 of record CAZOMF010000013.1, on the reverse strand, counting down.
CGCCGGGATTACCTGGGTACCGGCGGAGCTTATCCGCCGCGCCGCCCGGCTCTTTGCCTCCAACAGCCCGTCCGCCATCCAGTGGGGCGAGCCGGTGGATGCCATGCCGGCCGGTTCCGTCGTGGCGCAGGCCATCAACCACCTCTGGGCCATCACCGGCAACGTGGACAACCCCGGCGGCAACGTCATCGCCAAGAACTCCCACGGCGTGACCACCTACCCGTTCTCCTCCGCCGAGCTGACCAAGCTCTACGGCGAGGAGCTCGTCAAGAAGCTCAACGAGAAACGCATCGGCGCCAATGACTACCCGATGATCAAGAACTTCCGCGGCTGGGTGCAGCCGGACGTGCTGCTGGAGCAGATGGAGTCCGGCAAGCCCTACGAGGTCAAGGCCGCCTGGATACAGACCTCCAACATCATCGGCGGCCAGGCCGCCGATCCCAAGCGCCACTACGAGGCCATGAAAAAGCTGGACTTCATCGTCTGCGTTGACCTGTTCCAGAACCCCACCAGCATGGCCCTGGCGGACATCTTCCTGCCCGCCTGCTCCATCGCTGAAAAAGAGAGTTTCCGCTCCTGGTGGCAGCCGCTCGGCGTGAGTGTCAAGGCGGTCGAGAACGTCGGCGATTCCAAGTCCGATTGGGAGATCAACCTCGAGCTGGCCAAGCGGCTCGCAACCACGCCCATCAAGTACAACACCGTCCGCGAGCTCATCGACGACCGCCTCAAGGACGGCAACACCAACTTCGAGAAGCTCAAGGCGAAGGGCTGCTGGGAGTTCCCGCCGGAAGGCGATCCCACCCGCCCCTACTACCGCTACAAGACCGGCAAGCTGCGCCCGGACGGTAAGCCCGGCTTTGATACCCCCACCGGCAAGCTGGAGTTCTACTCCAAGCGCTATGAGGAGTGGGGCCTCGATCCCTTGCCGTACTACGAGGAACCGGCTGAAAGTTATGTCAATACTCCCGAGCTCGCCGACCAGTACCCGCTCATCCTGACGACGGGCCGGCGTTCCCCGGTCTTCTTCCACTCCGAGCACCGCATGATCCCCTGGCTCCGCGAGCTCGACCCCGACCCGCTCTGCGAGATAAACGACAAGACCGCCGCCGAGCTCGGCATCGAAGATGGCGCATGGGTCTACGTCGAGAACATGCACGGTAAGATCAAGGTCAAGGCCAAGGTTACCCCCACCGCCCATCCCAAGGTCATCACCGTGCCTCACGGCTGGTGGCTGCCGGAGACGGACGGCACCGCTCCCAACCTGTTCTCCACCTGGGACCACAACGTCAATAACCTGACCTCAATGGGCAACCAGGCCAAGTCCGGCTTCGGCGGCACCAACTACCGGTCCAGCCTGTGCCGGGTCACCAAGATAACGGACTGAAAGGAGCAAACATGGCGAGGAAAGCGCTGTTCATAGAATATGATTATTGCACCGGCTGCCACGCCTGCGAGGTGGCCTGCAAGCAGGAGCACAACTACGACGGGGGCCGCTGCGGCATCAAGGTCGAGGAAGTGGTGACCGTCGGCACGAAGGAAAGCGACGTCAACGTGAGCTTCATGCCCTACACGACGCGGTTCTGCGACCTTTGCGCCCAGCGGACCGCCGGCGGCGAGGCCCCGGCCTGCGTCAAGCACTGCCAGTCCCGCTGCATGGCCTACGGCGATGTGACGGAGATGGCCGGGATGATGGAGAAAACGCCCAGGTCGAGCATCTTCTCCCCGATGTAAGCAATAAATCCAAGGATAGTCAACGGGGGGCGGCGCCGATCGGCGCCGCCCCCCTTCGTTTGCTCCGGTATCCCGCCGGTTATCCGAACGGGTTGGCGGCCATGCTCTTGTAGCCCTGGAACAGGCCCATGGGCGCCTGGCGGGCCAGCTCGTCTTGCGTCCACGGCTTGTCATCAAACTTGGTGAGGGTCTTGGTGATGATGGGTTCCGAGTACATCCCGATGCCGTTGCCGCCCAGGTTGAAGACCGCGCCGCTGACGTTCTCCGCGGCATCCGACGCGAGATAGATGACGAACGGCGCGATGTATTCCGGTCCCGGGGTGAAATCCAGCATCTTCATGCCGGAACCGCTGACCCAGACCTTATCGTCTTCCGATGCCTCCGCAAGACCTTCCAGCTCGTAGGAGGCCCGCGTCTTGGCGAAGGGAGAGATGGCGTTGCAGGTGATGCCGTACTGCCACAGCTCGATGGCCACCGCTTTGGTGAGGGAGTAGGCCCCGCCGTTGGCGGCGCAGTACTCGGCGTGCTTGATGGTGTCCCCGTTGAAGGCGCGGGAGGTCGTGTTGATGATGCGTCCGGACTGCTGCTTGATCATGTGGGGGACGGCGTGCCGGATGGTGTTGAAGTAGCCCTTCGGCTTGACGGCGGTGACGCGGTCCCAGACCTCCTCCGTCAGGTCCTGGATGGGGCTGACGCCGAAGGCCCCGGCGATATTGGCCAGGATATCGATGCGTCCGTAGGTATCGATGGCGGTCTGGATGAGCTTGCCGGCGGTCTCGAAGTCGGTCACGTCGCCGTAGAACGGCGTGGCCTCGCCGCCGAGCTTCTTGATGATGGCGGCCGTTCCCTCGGCGTCGCCGCAGATGCTGGCCATCTCGGTCTCGTACCAGGCGCACTTGTCCTGTTCCATCGAGTGGAGCTGCTCATCGGTGATGAACGCCTTGCCGGTGCCGCCCGGTTTACGGTTGTTCGTCACGACCCGGGCGCCTTCCTGCGCCATGCCGATCGCAATGGCCCGGCCGATGCCCTGGCCGGAACCCACCACAACGGCTACTTTCCCTTTCAGTACCTCGCTCATATCGACTCCTTTCGAATTGTTATGTCAATTTTATTTGTCGAACCGCTGCTCGAATTCGGCCATTTTTTCCTGGAGGGCCTTCTGCTGGATGGCCAGGGTCAGGTCGCTGCGCGTCCGTTCCAGCACGCCCCGGACCATGTCCGTGGTACGCCGCAGGCCGCCGGTCAGGGCGTCCGGGTAGTCCATGGTCACCAGGACGCTGTAAATATCGTCCATGACCCCGAGCAGCTCCTCGCAGCGGCTGAGATCGCCGTGGCGCATCGAATCGAGCACGTAACGCCGCACCTCCCCCACCGCCTCGCCGAGACCGTTCAGATACGTCGCGCCTTCCACGTGCAGGTCTCCCGGTTTCGGCAGGTCGTTCCCGGAGACAAGGCTCAGCGTGATGTGGCCCTCGGCCAGCTCTTTCTGGGCGTCCCGTACCAGCCCGGCGCTGCCCAGCTCGGGGAAGGCCGTGATGGCCGTCTCCGCCTGGCGGACAAGGTCGCCCGCCGCACTTAGGTTGTCCACCGCGACGGATAACTCCTGGCGGTGGATGGCCCGGATGGCCTGGCTGCAATAGCGGATGGCGTCCCGGCAGAGCGGCAGCATCTTCTCGCGGGCCTCGTCACGAGCGGTCAGGTCACGGCGGATGCCTTCGGCGATGCTCTCGAGATTCTCCATTCTCCCTCCCGGGCGCGGCGAACCGCCGGCGCCGGAGTCAATTCTACACCAATCGCCTGTCCGGGGGGAAATTCAGCGGCCTTCGACCGCATTCCGTATGTGCTCGATGTTGGAGAGCTGCCCGTCCGGGTCCAGCCGGACGGCGATGACGTCGATGCGGCGGTCCTCGGGGAGGTTGGGGTGCCCGGCGGCGAAGTCATCGGCCACCGCCAGCAGGTGCTCCATCTTGGTCCGGGTGATGGACTCCTCCGGCGAACCGTAGAGGGTGCTCGTCTTGGTGCGCACCTCGACGAAAACGAGCGTGCCGTCTTTCTGAGCGATGATATCGATCTCTCCGTAGGGACAGCGGTAGTTGGTCTCGACGATCCGGTACCCGTTGCTCCTCAGATAGCTGGCCGCTACCCGTTCGCCGAGGATTCCTATCTCATGCCGTTTCATACCGCTCCAGGAGGGCGCGGACCGGCTGGAACGTGGCGCGGTGGACCGGGCACGGCCCGAGGCGGCGGAGGCAGTTCAGATGTTCCTCTGTGCCGTAGCCTTTGTGCTCGGCGAAACCGTAGCCGGGGTAGGTCCCATCGAGTTCGGATACCAGGCGGTCCCGTGTCACCTTGGCCAGTATCGAAGCACAGGCGATGCTGAAACAAATACTATCGCCATGAACGATGCCGTGCTGCGGCAGCGGGGTCTCCGGCAGCTTGAAATAGTCGATGAGCAGGTAGTCCGGGGCCTGCTGCAAGCTCTCGACGGCGGTCACCATAGCCCGTCGTGTGGCCGGGGCGATGCCGATATCATCAATGTCCCGGCTGGAAACCGCGCCGACTCCCCAGGCGACGGCGGACCCGGTGATATGGTGGTAAAGCTCCTCCCGCCGGGCGGGGCTCAGCTGCTTGCTGTCCCGTACATGCTTGCGCCAAGTACCCCTGAACCTCTCTGGGAGAATGACCGCCGCCGCCACCACCGGTCCCATGAGGGCGCCCCGGCCGGCTTCGTCGATCCCGGCGATGAGCGTGTACCCCTGACCGCGAAGCGCTTTTTCTTCCCTGAGATGCGGTGTGACGCGCACCAAGGCTAGACCTCGCCGCCCAGCAGCTTGCAGATGGCGTGCCAGATGATACCGGCCACGGTGTCCCTGTCCTGCGTGCCGTCGATGACGAGCCATCGCCACGGCTCGTCCTCCGCCATTTTGCGGTAGCCGTCGCGGACGCGCTTGTGGAAAGCGACGGACTCGGTCTCGAAGCGGTCCGGCGTTTCTCCCTCCTTGCGGGCCATGCCTTCTGCCACCGGGACATCGAGCAGGATGGAAAGGTCCGGCAGCAGCCCCTGGGTGCCCATCTGGTTGGCCTCGGCCACCATTTCCAGGCTCAGGCCGCGGGCGTAGCCCTGGTAGGCCGTGGTGGAGTCCGCGTAACGGTCGCAGATAACGATGGTGCCCTTTTCCAGGTTGGGAATGATGACCTCCGCCACGAGCTGCGCCCGGGAGGCGTTGAAGAGGAGCAGTTCCGCCAGCGGGTTGATGGGGACGTCCCGGGTCCACTTGAGGAGCTCGGTGATGCGCTCGCCGAGGGCGGTGACGCCCGGTTCATGGGTCAGCAGGGCAGGCACGGCGACCTGTTCCAGGCGCTGCCGGAGCAGTTCGGCCTGGGTGCTCTTGCCGCACCCTTCGACCCCTTCCAGCGTGATGAAGAACGACATGCTGCCCTCCGCTGGTTATTCAGGCTACCGGGCTTTTTCCTTGTATATCCTTACCCGGCGGTTCGGTTCCCGTCCCTGGCTCTGCGACCCCAGATCGTTGTCCTCGGCGATGAGGTGCTGGAGCCGCCGGATGTACGAGCTTTGGGGGCTCAGTTCCACCGTGTCTTCGCCGCCCGTCACCTGCTGCACCGCCGCTTCCGCCTCCGCCACGGCGTCCTGGAAACGCGGGGCGCGCTGACGCTGCCCCGGCGAGGCCAGGTTCCCCAGCAGTTGACGTATCTGGGGCGGCGTGTTGCTCCGCAGCACGTAGATAGGCACGCGGGCCGCCTCGGCGTCGCGGACCTGCTGCGGCCGGCGGCGGAAGTAGTTCTTGGACGTGATGAAGACGGACGCGTCCGCCGGACGTTCTGCGATGTTGAGACCGACGCCCATCTCCTGGGCTATCTGGACGATCCGTCCTCGGTTCACCCCGAACAGGTAGACCTTGACCGTGCCGTTTTCTTTTCCGGCACCGGTGCGATGGACGGTCTGCCTGGTCTCGGGTTCCGGCTCCGCTTTCTCGATGTTGATCTCGCCGTCCTCGCCGACCCAGCGTACGTTGGACGCCGGGGGCTGGCCGCGCAGCAGGCCGTCCACGGCCTCGCCGACGTCCTCGTGGATGGCGACGCGGTCCCGCTCCTGTATCTCCACGACGATATCGAAGGTCGGCGGCGATCTCCGCTCCAGAATGGACTTCTGCGTGCCGCGGCGCTTGGCTTCCTCGTCGCCGAGGGTGACCGATTGTATCCCGCCGATGAGGTCGGCCAGCGTGGGGTTCATCATGAGGTTTTCCAGCGTGTTGCCGTGGGCCGTGCCGACGAGCTGCACGCCGCGCTCGGCGATGGTCCGCGCCGCCAGGGCTTCCAGCTCGGTGCCTATCTCGTCGATGACGATGACCTCCGGCATGTGGTTCTCCACCGCCTCGATCATGACGTTGTGCTGAAGTGCCGGGGAGGCCACCTGCATCCGGCGCGCGTGGCCGATGGCCGGGTGCGGAATGTCGCCGTCGCCGGCGATCTCGTTCGACGTGTCGACGATGACCACCCGCTTATCGGCGTCGTCCGCCAGCACGCGGGCCATTTCCCGGAGCATGGTCGTCTTGCCGACGCCGGGGCGGCCGAGCAGTAAAATGTTTTTTCCGGAGAGAACGAGGTCCTCGATGATCTTGATGGTGCCGAAGACGGCCCGGCCGACGCGGCAGGTCAGCCCGACGATACGCCCCCGCCGGTTGCGGATGGCCGAGATACGGTGGAGGGTGCGCTCGATGCCGGCCCGGTTGTCCTCGCCGAACTCCCCGACACGAGCCACGACGTAATCGATATCGCCTTCCTGTATCTCCCGGTTGGCCAGCTCCATCTCACGCCGGGGGAACCGCGCCTCCGGCAGCCGTCCCAGGTCCAGGACCACCTCGACGAGGTCCCTGACGTCTTCCTGGCCGGTCAGCATCCGGTTGACATCCGGCGGCAGGATCTCCAGCAGGGCTTCGAGATCATCGGTTATCGTTCGCTGCACGTAACCCTTTCCTCCGCGTGACGCGCGCCGTTTTCGACCATGTCGAGAAAGTAGCGATGGAACCGCAGGTCGTCGGTGAGCTCCGGGTGAAAGGCCGTGGCGAGCAGGTTGTCCTGCCGCACCGCGACGATGGTGCCGTCCGCCAGCGTGGCCAGGACGTCCACGCCGTCACCGGCCGCCACGATGTACGGGGCCCGGATGAACACGGCCGGATACGGTTCCTGACCGAGGGCGGGGATGTCCAGGTCCGCCTCGAAGCTGTCCACCTGCCGCCCGAAGGCGTTGCGCCGCACCGTGATGTCCATGAGTTCCAGCGCGGGGGTATGGTCGTCGACGAGGTGCTTCGCCAGGAGTATCATGCCGGCGCAGGTGCCCAGCACGGGCAGGCCTTCCGCGGCCAGACGTTTGGCGAGCGGCATCAGGTCGTAGGCGTTGAGGAGCTTGCTGATGGTCGTGCTCTCGCCGCCGGGAATGATAAGCCCGTCCACTTCCAGGAGGTGTTCCGGCAGACGGACGGGCTGGGCCTCGGTATCCAGTTTCCTGAGCGTATCGATGTGTTCGGCAAAGGCTCCCTGCACCGCAAGGACACCGATTTTCATATGGTCTCTTTCCTTCTTTTCCGGTTTACCAGCCGCGCTTGGCGAGTATCTCGTTCTCCGGTATCTGGCTTATCTCCAGGCCGGGCATGGCCTCGCCGAGGTTCTTGGAGACCTCGGCAATGATCGTGTAGTCCGTGTAATGGGTGGTCGCCTTGACGACGGCCTTGGCGCGCGCTTCCGGGTTGCTCGACTTGAAGATGCCCGAGCCGACGAAAACCCCTTCCGCGCCGAGCTGCATCATGAGCGCCGCGTCCGCCGGGGTAGCCACGCCGCCGGCGGCGAAGTTGACCACCGGCAGTTTGCCGAGGGCCTTCACTTCCTTCACCAGGTCGACCGGCACGCGGTACTCCGCGGCCAGCTGTTCGAGACGCTCGTCCGGGGCCTCGGTGACCGCTTTGATACCCTCCATGACGGCCCGCATGTGGCGGACGGCCTCGACGATGTTGCCGGTGCCGGCTTCACCCTTGGTGCGGATCATGGCGGCGCCTTCGTTGATGCGGCGCAGCGCCTCGCCGAGGTCGCGGCAGCCGCAGACGAACGGTACCTTGAAGTCCTGTTTCCAGACGTGGTACTTCTCGTCGGCCGGGGTAAGGACCTCGGACTCGTCGATATAGTCGACGCCCATGGCCTCGAGCGTCCTCGCCTCGACGAAGTGCCCGATGCGGCACTTGGCCATCACCGGGATGGTCACCGTCTTCATGATGTTCTCGATAACGGTTGGGTCGGCCATGCGGGCCACGCCGCCGGCCGCCCGGATATCCGCCGGGACCCGCTCCAGCGCCATCACGGCACAGGCGCCGGCTTCCTCGGCGATCCTGGCATGCTCCGGGGTCACCACGTCCATGATGACGCCGCCCTTGAGCATCTGGGCCAGGCCCGATTTAACTTTCCAGGTCCCCGTTTCCATTTCCCGCTCCTCCCGGTCGGTGTTGAATTGACGTTCTAATTCTACTACGGTTCCAGGGCCTTATCAACAAAGCGCGTTGACGGAAAAGTCGATGATATGCTACAAAGAAAGTATGACCGTCTGGGATGTTCTCACCTATATCGGCGTGATAATCGTGCTCGGCGGGGCGTGGTACTTCATCAAGCGCATGGACAACGCCGCCAAGGACAAGAGCCGTGAGACCGCCTACCGCCTGCTCGAAATGGAAGACCCGCCCGTAAAAGAGGTAAAGCGGACCATCCGCGACCTCCACCTGTACGGCGGACGCCTGAAGCGCGATCAGGAATTCATGCAGCTCCGGCGCCGCCTCAGCCAGAAGCTGGACGCCATCGAGTACGGCTCCCGCTAACGCAGCGGGCGTTTTACCGGCATCCCCGGCCGGCGGGGGTACTGTTCCGGGGTGATATCGGTCTTCTCCGTTACTGCCAGATACCGGTCGTTCTCCCCGGGGATGATATCGACCGGGTACAGTTCCGTTACCTTCCCCCCCAGCAGCGCGACGGCTTTTTCCGCTTCCTTCGCCTCGGTGGCAACGTCTCCCTTCTTGAAGGCGACGCACGCGCCGCCGACCCGGCACAGCGGCAGCATCAGCTCCGCCAGCGCCGGCAGCGCCGCTACGGCCCGCGACAGGACGAAATCATAGCTCTCACGATGGGATGGGTCGTGGCCCAGTTCCTCCGCCCGCCCCGCCACCACCTCCACATCCTGGAGTCCCAGCCGCTCCACGACGTCCCGCAGGAAAGCGGCCTTCTTGCCGGTGGCTTCGAGGAGGGTCAGCCGTATCCCCGGGGCGGCGATTTTCACCGGAATGCCGGGCAGACCGGCCCCCGACCCGACATCGATGACCCGCTTGCCGGCCAGTTCCGCCGGCGTGCCCATGACGGAGAGGCACGAGAGCGAATCGAGGAAGTGGCGGACCTGGACGTCCTCGTAGCCGGTGATGCGGGTCAGGTTGATCTCCCGGTTCCGGGCGACCAGCTCCCGGTAGTAACGTTCGAACAGGTCGAGCTGCCGTTCGGTCAGGGAAAGGCCCATCTTACCGGCTCCCGCCGGGAGTGTCTCCATACGCGTTCCATTATAGCAAACTATCTTGTCGGGCCCCACACGTTATGTTATACTGGTTAAAGACTGACTCCTGCTACTCACGATTAATATACTTTGGGAGGTCGGCAATCGTGCCTGAAACTGTAAGCATAAAACAACTCCTCGAGGCCGGAGCGCACTTCGGCCATCAGACCGGCCGTTGGAACCCGCGAATGAAGAACTACATCTTCACGAAGCGGAACGGCATCCACATCATCGACCTGGAAAAGACCGCCGTCATGCTGGACAAGGCGTGCGCCTTCGTCCGGGACCTCGTCGCCAGCGGCGAGTCCATCATCTTCGTCGGTACCAAGAAGCAGGCCCAGGAGTCCATCCAGGAAGAGGCGACCCGCTGCGGCATGTACTACGTAAACCAGCGCTGGCTCGGCGGCATGCTCACCAACTTCAGCACCATCCAGGCCCGTATCGACCAGCTCGTCCGGCTGGAAGACCAGCAGGCCCGCGGCGAGATGAGCCGCCTCATCAAGAAAGAGGCGCTGAAGCTCGGCGAGAAGATCGATAAGCTGAACCGCCAGATGGGTGGCTTCAAGGAGATGACCGCCCTGCCGGGCGCCATCTTCATCGTGGACCCGACCAAGGAACGCATCGCACTGGCGGAAGCCCACCGCATGGGCATCCCGGTGGTGGCCATCGTGGATACCAACTGCAACCCGGACGAAATCGATTGGCCCGTCCCTGCCAACGACGACGCCATCCGCGCCATCAAGCTCATCTGCACCAAGATGGCGGACGCCGTGCTGGAAGGCAAGGAAGCCGGCGCCACCGTGGTCACTCAGGAAATACTCGACGAAAAGGCCGCCGGTGAAGCCGAAGCCGTCGGCGTGGAAGCCGGCGAACCCCTCATTTTCACCCCCGACGAAGAATAAGGAGAACGAGTGTGGAAGTAACGACCGAGCAAGTGAAAGCGTTGCGCGATGCCTGCGGCGCCGGCATCATGGACTGCCGCAATACCCTCGTGGACACCGGCGGCGATTTCGATAAGGCCCTGGCTATCCTCAAGGAAAAGGGCCTCGCCAAGGCGGAAAAGAAGGGCGACCGCGCCACCGGCGCCGGACTCGTCGAGGCCTACATCCACACCGCCGGACGCGTCGGCGTGCTCGTCGAGGTCAACTGCGAAACGGACTTCGTCGCCCGCACCGACGAGTTCAAGGAACTCTGCCACGGCATCGCCATGCAGGTCGCCGCGATGAACCCGGCCTACGTCGATGACTCCGAGCTCCCCGAGGGCTCTGAGGACGAACCCGCCGAGGTATGCCTGCTGTCACAGCCGTTCATCAAGGACCCGGCCCAGACCATCAAGGACCTCATCGTCGCCACCATCGCCAAGACTGGAGAGAACATCAAGGTACGCAGGTTCGCCCGGTACGAATTGGGCTGCTAAAAAGGGGGTACCATGGCTGACGTCAAGTACCGGCGGGTGCTGCTCAAGCTCAGCGGCGAATCACTGCGCGGCGGCCACAGCTACGCTATCGATACCCCTACGCTGGTACACATCGCCGCTTCCATCCAGCAGGCCCGTGATCTCGGCGTGGGCGTCGGCATCGTCGTCGGCGGCGGCAACATCTGGCGGGGCGCCCAGGCGGAAAAGGACGGCATGGAGCGGGTGACGGCGGACTACGCCGGGATGCTCGCCACCGTCATCAACGCGCTCGCCCTGCAGGATATCCTCGAACGGAACGGCATCGAGACCCGGACCATGTCCTCGCTCGATATCCGGGCCGTCGCCGAGCCGTACATCCGCCGCCGCGCCCTCCGTCACCTGGAAAAAGGCCGTGTCTGTATCTTCGCCGGCGGGACCGGCAACCCCTACATGACGGCGGACACCGCCGCGGCGCTTCGCGCCATCGAGATCGACGCGGACGTGCTCCTCATGACGAAGAACAACGTGGACGGCATCTACTCCGCCGATCCGCAGAAGCACCCGGAAGCCACCAAGTACGACCGGATCACCCATTTCGAAGCCCTGAACAAACGGCTGGGGGTGATGGATACCACCGCGCTCTCGCTGTGCCTGGACAACAAGCTGCCCATCATCGTTTTCGACCTGGACAGCCCGGACAGCATGAAGAAGGCGCTCACCGGCGAGAGCATCGGCACACTGGTCGAGAGTGAGGGTTAACATGGTAAACGACGCACTGCAGACCACCGACGAAAAGATGAAGACCTCCATCAAGGTATTCCGGACGGACCTCGCTTCCATCCGCACCGGCCACGCCACGCCGGCCCTCGTCGAACACGTCAAGATAGATTACGCCGGCACGCCGATGGCCCTCAACCAGGTGGCCGGCATCTCCGCGCCGGAACCGGGCATGCTCGTTATCCAGCCATGGGACAAGGGCATTATCGGCGCCATCGAGAAGGCCATCCTGAAAACGGACCTCGGCCTCAATCCTTCGAGCGACGGCACCATCATCCGCATCGCCATCCCGCCGCTGAGCGAGGAACGCCGTCAGGAGCTCATCAAGGTGGTCCACAAGCGCGTCGAGGAGCGGCGGGTGACCCTGCGGAGCCTGCGGCACGAGGCGCTCAACGAGCTCAAGAAGCTGGAGAAGGACAAGGAAATCTCCCAGGACGAGCTGAAACGCGCCGAGAACCAGCTCCAGCAGATCACCGACGTACACATCGCCGAGGTGGAAAAACTCGGCTCAGATAAGGAGACCCAACTCCTGGAGGTGTAGCCCGGGCAGCCGTAAACCGGGAAACCATCATGGAAACCGCCGCCGCCGTCCCCCGCCACGTCGCCATCATCATGGATGGCAACGGCCGGTGGGCCGAGCAGCGCGGCCTGCCCCGCATGGAGGGACACCGCGCCGGCGTCCGCAATGTCAACCCCATCATCCGCAGCCTCTACGACCACGGCGTCGAGTACGCGACCCTGTATACCTTTTCCACCGAGAACTGGTCGCGCCCGGACGAGGAGGTGAACGGCCTGCTCGAACTGCTGCGCGACACCCTCAAGAAAGAGACCCGCACCATGATGCGGGAGAACGTATCCATCCGGCACGTCGGCTCGGAGGAAGGTCTCGATGCCAGCCTGGTACGGGCCATGCGCCGCACCGTGCGGGTGACCCGCAACAACACCGGTCTCCAGCTCGGGCTGGCGTTCAACTACGGCGGTCGGAAGGAGATCCTCCGCGCGGTGAAAAAGCTGCTCGAAGAGAAGACCGATCCGGCCACCCTCGACGAGGCGATGTTCGACAACTACCTCTACACGGCCGGGTTTCCGAACGCCGACCTCGTCATCCGGACGAGCGGCGAATACCGGACGAGCAATTTCCTTATCTGGCAGGCGGCCTACGCCGAATACTACTTCACGCCGGTGCTGTGGCCGGACTTCGACGCGGCGGAGGTGGACCGGGCGCTCCAGGCGTACGGCAAACGGAAGCGGCGCTTCGGGGGGCTGGGGCCGAGGGAAGAAGAATGCTGAGGACCCGGCTGCTGACGGCGCTCTGGGGCCTGCCGCTCGTCATCGCGGCGGTGTACTTCGACAAGCCGATCCCGTGGTTCACCGCGCTGGTGGCGCTGGTCGGTCTGCTGGGCGCCTGGGAGTTCTTCACCTTGTCCGGGGTACGGGCCTACCGGGTCACCTTTATAAGCGGGCTGCTGTTCACGGTGCTGCTCGTCATACAGGGGCACCTCGAGTTCGAATACACCTTGCTGCTGGTGGTCGGCGGCGGTGCCCTGGTGACGCTGGGGCTGAGCTACCTGTTCCCGAAGCCGGGAGGTCAGCTGGCGTGGGCGTGGATGATGATAGGGACGCTGGCCATCGGTTGGCTGCTGAGCCTGCTCGTTGACGTGAGGTTGGCGCCGGCGGCGTCCGGTCTGCCGGACTTCGGCCGGAACGCGGTGTTCCTGGCGCTGTTCGCGACGTTCGGGTCTGATACGTTCGCGTACTTCATCGGGCGAGGGTTCGGGAAGCACCTGATGGCCCCGCAGATAAGTCCGAGTAAAACCTGGGAAGGCGCGGCGGGCGGCCTGGTGGGCAGCGTGGTCGTGGCGATTATCCTCTCACTGGACACGCCGCTGCGGGTATTCACGAACGAGGGCCTGGCGGTGCTGGTGGGGCTGCTCATCAGCGGGGCCGGGCAGCTCGGGGACCTGGCGGAGTCACGGGTGAAACGGTTCTTCGGGGTGAAGGACTCGGGGACGATAGTGCCGGGGCACGGGGGTATCCTCGACCGTATCGACAGCGTGGTGCTGGCGGGGCTGGTGGTATTCGTGTACGTGGCGCTCAAGGTGAACGGCGGGTTCTAGAAAAAGGACCGCTCATGTCATCGCGAGCGTAGCAATCGTTTGGTATTTTTCCTTCTTCCGTCATTCCGGCGCAGGCCGCGATCTATCACTGTTCTTTCTTAAAAGCGACAAAATCTGCTTGACATCAGAACATTTGTACTGTATATTTGCATTGTGGTAAAACTCGATGCCGCCTGGGGGTGTAGTGCGCCTGAAAAACTCGCGATTTCAAAGCTGAACCGGGCCGCCCGGATGGTGACCGGGG
>CAZOMF010000012.1:0-22935 GCA_964580635.1 uncultured Dehalococcoidaceae bacterium | reverse complement strand
TGCCGGCGCAGACGCCGGAGAGCAGCGTGGCGCCGGCGTCCTCGATGGCCTGGCGATAGCCCGCCTGATCCGCCAGCTTGTAGGTCTGCGGGTTGGTCATGACCCACGTCCTGACCTTGGTCTTTTTCCCTTCCAGCAGCGCGGCCGCCTTCTGGAGCTGCTGGATATCGTAGTGGGGACAGCCGAGGTAGATGAAATCGACGTCGTCCCGGGTGCCGTAGTTCATGAGGTCGTAGCACCGCTTAAGGTCGTCCCGGGTGATGGCGATGGTCTCCTTCGGCTCTTTACCCTGGAAAGCGGCTTCGAGGGTCGGGGCCTCCGGCGTGTAGCCGGGGATGTGGTACATGCGTACCTGACCGCCGGTGTTGAGCGCCGAGTTCATCTTCACCACCTGGGAGGTGGTCGGGCGGCCGATGCCGACGAAGGCCGGTACCTTCAGCTCGAGCGCCTCCCCGACGGCCCAGCCGAAGAGGTCGTAGTCCATGTCACGGGTCAGCTCGGCCTCGCACTTGACGAGCACGGTGGCCGCCCGGTTCTCGGTGATGTGCATGTCGTAATACGGTACCTTGCCGATGTAGGCGGTCTGGAAGCTGCCGTCGAAGTTGGTGCGCGTCCCCAGGATGGCGTTGCCGTAGGGGATGGCGGAGCTTTCCACCCAGGCGCTGTGGGTGCCGACCGAGGGCCAGTAGGAGGCCACCAGATAGTGCGTGCAGGAGAACGTGGGAATCATGCCCATGTCTATGAAGGGCTGCAGCTCTTTAAGCCGTTTCTCCCGGTAGGCCGGGTCGCTGTTGGGCAGAACGTCGCATTTCTCCCAGCCGTCCACGATGACGTTCATGGCGGCGTCCTTGTCCGAGAAGGTGGGAACCTTGAACTTCTCGCCCTTTTTCGCCAGCTCGGCGATCTCCTCCATGCTCACGCCGTAAGACCCGACCCAGCCCGGGCCGGGGTGGAGGTCCACCGTCCCGTCGATGTCCACCAGCTTCTCGGCACCAGCGGCCTCGCCGTAGTCGATAAGGAATTTCATACACCGCTGCTTTATCTCGCCTTCCTCGCCGGCCAAGAGCCGCTCTTCCTCGTAGGTCAAACGCATTTCATCCTTCTCCTCTCGTGGGAAACCCGGGTCCCCGGCGGCGGCCGGGAGGCCCTACGCGGATTATACAGGATAACGTCCGGCAAGTGAAAACGACAGGAAAAGGGACAGCGTTCCGCATATCGGTACAAACGCGGCCTGAGCTTGACAAGTCAGGTTCATTCGTGTACATTGAGGCTAATCAAATTAATGTGAAAATTGGGTTTCATATATTGAAATTAGTTTCATCAAAGAGGAGGAGGTGAGCGACAGGAGCGAGTGAAGACGGCAGCCGTAAACGGCCCACCACCGACAAATTTGGAAATGGCCGCCGCCCAGCCGAGCTACCGGGCGGGAGGGTCATCGGAGTCACTCCCTTTTATTATAAAGGCGGATACCATCGAGGAAGCACCTTAAATTAAGAGGTACGATTATGAAAAAATTAACCATCTTCCTGGCGATACTGCTCATCGCCGCTATCGGTCTGACGGCCTGTGGCACCAGCTCGACCACCACCACGACGTCACAGCCTCCGACCTCCACGACGACGAGCAGTCCGAGCGCCACGGGGACCACGACCACGACGACTACCCCGACCACCACACCCAGCGCGACGCCCAAGGCGGGCGGGACGCTGCGGATCATTTACCCGTACTCCCCCGCCACGATACCGGGCTGGACGGGCGATACCACCAATCCGCAGAAACTATGGACCTCGTGGATCGTCTTCGAAGCCCTCGTCAAACTCGACCCTGCCGGCAACCCCATGCCCTGGCTGGCCACGAGCTGGCAGTGGGCATCGGACTTCAGCTACATCGATTTCACGTTGCAGCAAGGCATCAAGTTCCACGACGGGACCGACTTCACCGCTGATAGCGTGGTGACCCACGTTAACCAGCTGTTCACGGATACCGACAGCGCCGTTGCCAAATGGGACCACATCGAGAAAACGGGCGACTACAGCGTCCGCCTTTACCTCAAGACCTACGACCGCAGCTTCTGGGGCAACCTGGCAGGGTGGAGCATGTTTATCACCTCGGACACCCAGCTGAAGGAAAAAGGTCTGGACTACGTGAAGACCCATCCCGACGGCACCGGGCCGTTCAAGTTCGATACCTTCCAGAAAGACGTTTCCATGACCTACGTCAGGAACGACAACTACTGGCAGCAGGGCAAGCCCTATCTTGACGGTATCAAATTCATCACGACGACGGAAACACTCACACAGGAAGCCCAGATGAAGACCGGTGAAGGCGACGTCCTTACACTGATTTCGGACGGCAAGGTCCTCGATGATATGAAAGCCGCCGGCTTCAACGTGATCACGGTAACGGGCAGCGCCAACTTCATCATGTTCGATACCGCCAACCAGGACTCCCTCACCAATAACCCGCTCGTCCGCCAGGCCATTGAGTACGGCATCAACAAGCAGGAAGTCGCCGATACCCTCGGTCACGGCTACATGAAGCCCGACAACCAGATCCCCTTCACCGGCAACCCGGCCTTCGACCCGAACCTGCCCAGCCGCGACTACGATCCCGCCAAGGCCAAGGACCTGCTGACCCAGGCCGGTTATCCCAACGGTCTGACGCTGCACTTGATATCGGAGAACGCCGGGCAGGACTTCGCGGTGCTCTTCCAGCAGTACATGAAGGCCATCGGCATCACCATCGACCTGGAGCTGGTGGATAACGCCAAGCTGTGGAACTAGATCCTGCAGGGCTGGCAGGGTATGATCGCCACCGGCTATTCCATGGGCACCAACCTGCCGAACTTCATGCTGACCTACTTCCCGCCCGGCAGCCCGCTCGACGTCAGCGTAAAGATCCCGGACAACATCATCTCCCAGTGTCAGGCGGCCATGGAAGAGACTGACGATGCCAAGTTCCAGCAGGACAGCTACGCTATCAGTCAGTGGATCTACGACAACGCGTTCTTCGTACCCACCGTCGGCGTTGCCATGGGCTATATCATCAGCCCGAAAGTCCATGACGCTGACTTCCTGACCAAGTTCTACGACTTCACCATCTGGAGTCCGCAGAACACCTGGCTCAGCCAGTAACCCGATACGATAAGACACACCGCCGGGGCCCGGCCAGCCCGGGTCCCGGCGGTAAAACGGGTGCTTTCCAACACCTGCATACGCTATAATCACAACGGAGAAACCCACGGCCGGGCGTCCGGTAGTTTTTTGCGGACGCGAACGTCCGATACATAGCCCAGCATCTGGCAACCGGGGAACAAAATGATTAACTATATCATCCGCAGGATCGGACAGTCGGCCATCGTCATCTTTATCGTCACCGTGCTTGTCTTCTTCGGCATGCGCCTGCTCCCCGGCGACCCCATCTTCATGCTGTTCAATGCCAACCAGCTCCAGAACATGACCAAAGAGCAGCTCGATCAGATCCGGCAGGAGTCCGGTCTCGACCGACCCCTGATCGTCCAGTACTTCGGTTGGGTCGGCGGCATTTTTCACGGCAACCTGGGTGATTCCATTCTTACCAAAACGCCGGTCACCCAGGACCTAGCCCAGCGCATACCCGTTACCGCCTATCTCGGGGTGCTGGCTTTTATCATCTCCGTCGTCCTCGGTATTCCCGCGGGTATCATCAGCGCCATCCGGCGCGCCACGTGGTTGGACACCATCGTCACCACGCTGGCAAATATAGGGATAACTATACCCATTTTCTGGTTAGGCATTATCCTGATGTATGTGTTCGCGGTCCGGCTGAACTGGCTGCCGACGAGCGGCTTTACCTCGCCGTTCACCGACTTCTGGCAAAGTACCAAGCAGGCCCTTATGCCCGTGTTTTGCCTGGCGCTGTTCTCCATCGCCGGCAATGCACGGCAGGCCCGTTCCGCGATGCTGGAAGTCCTGCAGCAGGACTATATCCGTACCGCCTGGTCAAAAGGTCTCAAGGAACGAGCGGTCATTATGGGACACGCGCTGAAGAACAGCCTCATCCCCATCGTGACGCTCGCCGGCATGGGAATTTCGATGATCTTCGGCGGCTCGGTGCTCATCGAGATGGTCTTCAACATTCCAGGCATGGGCCGTCTCGCCGTGGACTCACTGTTCCAGCATGACTACACGTACGTCCAGGGCATCACGCTCGTGATGACCGCCATCGTGGTGATATCAAACCTTCTCATCGATCTCTCTTACGGCTGGATGGACCCCAGGATACGTTATGACTAGACCAACCAGTACCGAACACATCGGTGGAGTGCTATGACCGGAGAAACGATTACACCGGACGTGAATATCGAAGTACCGCCGCGGATCAATCCGTTCCGGCGGTTCCTGAGGGTCTTTTTAGGCCGCGGCGTCGTCGTCTTCGGCATGGTTGTCGTCGTGCTGTTCATCATCACTTCCATCTTCGGGCCACTTTTCGCGCCCTACAGCGCGACGGCGATAGACCCCGTGCACCGGCTGGAAACCCCCAACGCCCAGCACTGGCTGGGGACCGACCAGTTCGGGCGTGATACGCTGAGCCGCCTCATCGACGGCGCCGGCAACTCCCTGATGGTAGGCGTCGTGGCGCTCGGTATCGCCGCCGGCATCGGTATCATCGCCGGGATGCTGGCCGGTTACCTGGGGGGCTGGGTCTACGCTGTCATCATGCGGGTCGTCGATGCCCTGATGTCATTCCCGATGATACTGCTGGCGTTGATCATCGCCGGCCTGCTCGGCCCAGGACTGCTCAACGTCATGATAGCCCTCGGCATCGCGCTGGTGCCGGCGTATGCCCGTCTCATGTGCGGCGAGGTCCTGTCCATCCGTGAGAACGACTATATCATGGCGGAACGGTCCCTCGGCAGCAGCGACTGGCGCCTGATGTTTCGCCACATTTTACCGAACGCTTTCCCGCCGCTTATCGTGCTCGTGACCATGCAGATCGGGGCGGCTATCCTGGCCGTGGCCGGGCTGAGCTACCTGGGCATCGGTATCGCGCCGCCGACCCCGGATTGGGGATCCATGGTCAACGACGGTTTCCCCTACCTGATCACCAACCCGCTGCTTTCCTTCGTTCCCGGCATAGCCATCATGCTCGTCGTGTTCGGTTTCAGCATGGTAGGCGACGGTCTGCGGGACGCGCTCGATCCCCGGCTTCGCGGCTCGCTGTAGACAGAGATAAAAAGAGCACCGTTCCGGCTACATCTTGAAGTCGAACGGCAGCGTGGGCGGAAAGACCTCACGTGACTGGCCGCGGGCCAGCGTCCGGGGCATGATATCCGCCAGCTCTTCGGGCGTCCAGAAACCGTCCTTCCAAATGATCTGCTTGACCGGCGGGGGGTCCACGTAGATGCCGATGTGCCCGTTGAACACCTCGAAGATACAGCCGTTGACGGGGTCGGCGGCTTCGCTGGCGAGGTAGGTGACGAGGACGGCGACGGCCCGCGGGTCCTTGTCCTCGAACTCCGCAATCTTCACCGGGGCGCCGCGCCAGGCGGCGATGGGCCGGATGACGTTGCAGGTGATGCCGAACTGCCCCAGGTCCCGGGCGACGGAGCGGGAGAACCCGGTGATGCCCTCCTTGGCGGCCGCGTAGGCCGCCCCGGTCGCTGCGCCGAGGCCGTTGTGGGACGACGTGTTGATGATGCGGCCGTACCCCTGCCGCTTCATGATGACGGACGCTTCCTTCGTACAGTAGAAGGTGCCGTAAAGGTGGGTCTTGAGCATGGCGTCCCAGTCTTCGGCGGAAAAGGTATCCACCGGACCGGTACGGATGATGCCGGCGTTGTTGACCAGGATATCGACGCGCCCGAACGCGGTCACGGCTTTTTGTACCAGGGCCGCGGCGCCGTCCTCGGCGGCGACGCTGTCGTAGCTGGCGACGGCCTTCCCGCCGTTCCGGAGTATCTCCGCCACCACGGCGTCCGCCGGCCCGGAGGAGTTCCCACCGCCGGTCGGCGAGGTGCCGAGGTCGTTGACGACCACGGCGGCGCCTTTCGCCGCCATGGCGAGCGCGTGGGCCCTTCCCAGGCCGTTGCCGGCCCCCGTGATAACAGCTACCCGGTCAGCGAGCATGCCTGCCATGAGCCCCTCCTCGCGGCTAGCCGGAGCCGTACCGCTCTCGTTCGTTCCTGCCTGACAGCGCGGCCGAAATCCGCGCCGCGCATTCCTTGACGATGGGAATGTACTCGGCCGTCTTCTCCCGGGTGACCCGCGTGGAAGGGCCGAGCACCGTAATAGCGCCCATGACGACCTTGCCGTTGCTCTTGATGGTGGCGGCGATGCCGCGCACGCCGTCGTAGCCTTCCTCGTCGTCGATGGCGACTCCTTCCTTGCGGACGACCCTCAGGTGGGTCAGCAAAGCGTCGAGATCCGTAATGGTGTTCGGGGTGAACCGGCGCAGCGGGTGGCGGAAGAGGGAGGCGATCTCGGTGTCCGGCAGCTCCGCCAGCAGGGCCTTGCCGAGGCTGCTCTGGTGGAGCATGCTCATGGTCCCCTCGTAAGAGGTCACGCGGAGGGGGTGGTTAGGGTGGATGGAGAGACAGATGGCCGCCGTCTTGCCGTCCCACACCGCCAGGGACACGGTCTCGTCGATGACCCTGCCGAGGTCCGCCAGGAACGGCTGGGCAATGGCGACGATGGGGGTCTCCCGCTTGAGCGCCTGGGCGTAATCGAGGAACCTCATGCCGAGCGAGTATTTCTTCCGCGGCTGCGGCTGGCGCAGCCAGCCGGACTTGATCATGGAAATGGCCAGCCGCCGGGCGGTGGTCTTGTTCAGCCCGGTGCGGGCGGAAATTTCATCGAGCGACAGCTCGCTTTCAAGATCGAGGAAGAGGTTGAGAATATCGTTTATTTTATCCAGTACCGACATAGCTATGTTCACATTCCGAAAGTTTATTCATTTTATTGCACTTAGGCCAGAGTATAGCAATATGGGTAACGCTTGTCAATATCGCGGTATTTACGTTCGAACGAGCCTGAATCGAAACGGCATCACACTTGCCAAACCACGCATAAAATGTTGTATGTGACATTTTAATTTCAATATTCAGCGCTTACGTGTCATATATCGGTATAACACCCTGTCGGCACACAGGCGGCAAGCAGGCATCTACTGGGACAGCATCCCCGCATCGGGGTTTTTTCCATTTGACACCGCGCCACGTTTATCCTACTCTCATAAGAACAACCGAACGGAGGTCCCGCATGGACACGACCAAGTACGGGAAGTATATCCTCACCGAGCAGGGCGGCACCAAAACCCTGCCGGGCACCGGCATCAAGCCGGTCGTCCTGGAAGGCATCAAGGACTGGGGCGGCATCCGCCACCGCATGCACTGGAAGTTCGTGACCGCGCCGGGCGTCGTCATGGACACGCCGCACCGGCATGACTTCGACGAGTTCCTCATCTTCCTCTCCTGCACGCCGGACGACGAGCTCAACTTCGATGCGGTAATCGAGCTCGGTCTCGGCCCGGACGGCGACAAGCAGGTGATCACCGTGCCCACCATCGTCTGCCTGCCGGAAGGTCTGGCGCACGGCCCGCTGGATTTCAAGGGCGTGGGCAAGCCGGTCCTCTTCAGCCACATCTACCTGTCCCCGGAGTACCGGCGGCTGCCGGTCGCCTGAACCCGAACGACGCGACGAGGAGAGCAAAAATGATCGATTCAACGTACAGCAACTACGTTTTACGCAAGCCCAAGACCAAGATGTCCGAGCGCCCGCCGACCTCGAAGACCACCTTCGGGCTGAGCGCCGAGCTCATGGAAGGCATCAAGGCGTTCGATACCAACTTCCAGTTCGTGGCCATCCTGAGGCCCCACACGCTGGCCGACCCGCCCCACAAGCACGACTGCGACGAGCTGCTCTTCTTCATCTCGGCGGACCCGGACAACCCGCACGACCTCGGCGGCGAGATGGAGGTGGCCCTCGGCGAAGAATGGGAGAAGCACGTCGTCACCACCTCCGCCGTCATCTGCATTCCGGCCGGCGTGAACCACTGCCCCATTTACGTGCGCAAGGTGGACCGCCCCTTCTACTTCGGTCACCTGCTGCTGCAGGCTTCCTACGCGTCCTCCGCCATGGAGGAGACGGGGATGCCCGCGCCATGACGGATACGACCTTCCGCTTCACCATCGGGGAGTTTGCCTGCACCGTCGTCAGCGACGGCGTCATCCGTGTGCCGCCCCCGCCGCACACCGGCCTCGGGTTCGAGGACGGAGAGCTCATGGACGTGAGCTGCCTGCTCATCGAGCGGGACGGCCACAAGCTGCTCATCGATACCGGCTGCGGCGGCGGCTTCCAGGACACCGCCGGCAAGCTGCTGGAAAATCTCGCCGGGACCGGTGTCGCGCCGGCGGAGATAGATACCATTATCTATACCCACGGCCACACCGACCACGTCGGCGGGACGTTCGATGCCGACGGCCGGCCGGTCTTTCCCAACGCCCGGCAGGTCGTCCTGAAAAAGGAGTGGGAGTCCTGGGAGACCCTGCCGCCGGAGAACGAGCACTACCATATGTTCGACGCCGCCCGGGAGAACCTCTTGCCCGTTCGTGACCAGTTCGACCTGGTGGCGGAGAACGCGGAGGTCGCTCCCGGTGTCCAGCTCCTGCCCGCCTACGGGCACAGCCCGGGCAACGCCATGGTGGGACTGAGCTCGGGCACGGAGCGGCTGCTCTGCGTCGGCGACCTCATCCACAGCGAGCGGGAGCTGACCGATCCGGCCTGGTACGCCTTCCTCGATGTCATCCCGGCGCCGGCGGAGCAGCTGCGGAGCGAGGGAGTCGCGGAAATCGCTTTTTCCGGCGTGTACGTGTACGCCTGCCACTTCC
Source organism: uncultured Dehalococcoidaceae bacterium (assembly GCA_964580635.1). GTDB lineage: Bacteria > Chloroflexota > Dehalococcoidia > Dehalococcoidales > RBG-16-60-22 > DAOUEG01. Next base: position 14,069 of record CAZOMF010000012.1, on the reverse strand, counting down.
CGTTCCCGGGACTGGGACGTTTCGTGAACGAAGAGGGGACGCTGCGCTGGCGGCCGGAGTTGCCTACGCGATGATCGAGCCGACGAGCACAGCCCCGAACACGAGCGCCAGGTACGCCATCGAGTACGCGTAGAGCCGGGACGCCTCCCGGAACGGCCGCCGCGCCAGCGCGAGCCGCACCGCCAGGACCAGGAACACCGCCCCGGCCGCCGCGGCGACAGCCGCGTACAGGACGGGGTTGGCGATAAACGGCAGCACCGCCAGCGTGACCGCCACCGTCGCCAGGGACGTTCCCAGAATGCCCGGTACGACCCCCCGGCGCGGCAGCACGTGGATGCCGGCCCGCCGGTAGTCCCGGTGCCGGAACAGCGCCAGCGACCAGAAGTGCGGTACCGTCCATAGTACGATGACGGCCGCCAGCACCACGGCCGGCGGCTCGATACGTCCCGTGACCGCCACCGAGCCGATGAGCGGCGGCATCGCCCCGATGCCGGAACACACGATCGTGCTCCACCAGGTGCGCCGCTTCAGCCAGAGCGTGTACGGGACGGCGTAGTACACGAGCGCCGCCAGGGCCAGCAGTCCCGCCAGCCGGCTGACCGTCGTGCCGAGCACCACCGTCCCGACCGTTCCCAGCGTCACCGCCAGGGCCAGGGCCCGGCCGGGGGACAGGCGTCCCGCCGGCAGCGGTCGCCGCATCGTGCGGGCCATGCGGGTATCGATGTCCCGGTCCAGGAAGGAGTTGAGGGCGTTGGCCGCCGCCGCCACCAGCCCACCGCCGAGCAGCGTCAGCAGCACCACCGGCCACTTCGGGTCCGCCGCCACCAGGAACATGGCGGCGGCGGCCGTGAGCAGGTGCGCCGGTATCGTCCGCGGCTTGACGAGGTTGAACCAGGCCTCGAGCGACAGCCGCTCGGTCCGGGCATGTATGTTGGTGACCGACATCCTTCCCTGCCCCGCTACCTGACGATGAAGATGGTAGTGAATACCAGTATCCAGATTATGTCTACATAGTGCCAGTAGATCGAGCCGACCTCGATAGCATGGCGGTTCACCGCCGAGAAACGGCCCCGCGCCGACCGCAGCGTGAGCCCGGTCAGCATGAGGACCCCGCCCAAAACGTGGAGGGCGTGGAACCCGGTCAGCGTGAAGAAAATGGAGCCGTAGGCGTTCGTCCACGGCTTGAAGGACTCGCTCCCCCACTCCCAGCCGGTAATGCCGAGAAAGGTGAGGCCGAGCGCCGCCGTAACGACGAGCCAGCCGGTCAGCGCCTTGACGTTGCCGAGACGTATCGAGCGGCCGGCCAGCCATATTGTGAGGCTGCTGGAGAGCAGCACGACGGTGTTGGCGATGGCCCGCGAGGCGGAGGGGTGCTCCGGCGGCCAGCCGGTGGTCGTGCCGCGCAGGTAGTAGTAGGTGAAGAACAGCGCCCCGAAGAGGAACACCTCGGAGACGATGAACATCGCCATGCCGGTCTTGAGGCGGGTAAGCTCGCTGCTCCGGGCTTCGACGTCAGATGCCACTGCCCAACTCCTTTTCATTTTCACCGAACCGCGCGTGGACGGAACCCTCGACGCCGTGCATGTGCGGGCGGTCGAGGATCTCCGGAATGGTCGCAAAATTCTCCTCCGGCGGCGGCGAGGGGATCAGCCACTCCAGCGTCCGGGCCTTCCACGGGTTGTCGCCTGACGGCTCGCCGTGCTTGAGGCTCCAGACGATGTTGTAGATCAGCAGCCCCAGTCCGATGAACACCAGCGCGCCGCCCACGGCGGTGGCGATGTGGAAGGGCTGGAAGCCGCTGGCGAGGGTGTAGTCCGCCACGCGGCGGCGCATCCCCTCGAGTCCGAGGCCGAGCATCGGGATGACGAGCATGAACATGCCGAGCGTCATCAGCGCCCACTGCACCTTGCCGATCCCCTCCCGGAGCATACGCCCGGTGGCCTTGGGGAACCAGAAGTAGATGCCGGCCATGGTGGGCATCAGGAAGCCGCCGAAGAACATGGCATGGAAGTGCCCCACCACCCAGTAGGTGGCGTGGAGGTACAGATCGATGGGTACGATGCCGAGCGGCACGCCCGTCAGCCCGCCGATGAGGAACAGTATCACCGCGGAAAAGACGAAGAGCAGCGGCGTCTTGAGTTGTATCTTACCGATCCAGGTCGTCGCCACCCAGGCGAACACCTTGACGCCCGTGGGTACCGCCACCAGCAGCGTCGTCACCATGAACGGCACCCTCAGGAAGGCCGGGATGCCGGCGGCGAACATGTGGTGCACGAAGACGATCGTCCCCCCGAAGGCGATAGCCGGGCTGGAGATGGCGACGCCCTTGTAGCCGAACAGCGGTTTGCGCACGAAGACCGGGATGATATCGCTGATCATCCCCAACCCTATCAGCACGAAGACGTAGACCGCCGGGTGCGAGTAGAACCAGAACAGATACTGGTAGAGCAGCACCTGGCCGCCCAGCACCGGCTGGAAGAAGCCCATGCCGAGCGTCCTCTCCAGCAGCAGCATCAGGAAGGACATGCCGATAAACTGCGTGAAACCGAGCGTCAGCGCTACCGTGGCGATGGTGGACCACATGAAGATGGGCATGCGGAAGAACTTCATGCCGGGGGCGCGCATCCGCCAGACGGTGGTGATGACGTTGACCGCCGTCAACACCGAGCCGAGACCGGCCACGAAGATGGCGATGAGGACGAGGCTCATGCCCGGGTTCTCGAAAGACACGCTCAGCGGCGGGTAGGCGGTCCAGCCGGTATCGAAACCACCCGCCATGAGGCTGAACGTGACGAGCAGGCCGGACGCCGGCGTCAGCCAGTAGGTCAGTGCGTTGAGGCGCGGGAAGGCCATGTCCCGCGCGCCTATCTGGAGCGGCACGAAGTAGTTCATCAGGCCGGAGAAGACCGGCAGCGCCACGATGAAGAGCATCATTATGCCGTGAGTGCTGATGACGGACTCGTAGGCCATGTGGTTCAAGGTACCGAGGGCCGGGTCCGACATGTGGATGCGCGCCAGCACCTGGAGGGCCACGCCGACCGGCAGGAAGAACAGCCCCGTGACCAGGTACTGGATACCGATGATCTTATGGTTGGTATCCACGCTGAAGTAGCGGGCCCAGCCCGTCTTGTGGGGCCGTTCCGGCTCTTCCGGGGCCCCGGTCCACCAGCGCGCCCAGTAACGCAGTACGCCCAGGCCGATGAGGTAGCATAGAATGCCGCTGAAAATACCGATGCTCAGCACCGGGTCCGCGTTCCAGGCGGGAATGTGCATGGCGTACCGGCGCACCAGCATCGCGATGCCCATGGCCGCGCCGGTGCCCGCCATACCGATGAGCGATCCGCGCACGGCGTCGAGGGAGACGAGCCGCCGGAAGCCGATGACCGCTCCCAGGTAGCAGAACAGCCCGACGACGAAGGCAGGCACGATGACCGGCGCGTACCGGAAGAGCGGCAGGCCGAGGAGGTGCCGCGCCAGCAGGGCCACCCCGGCGCCGGCGGCGGCCCCGATAAGCCCGATGAGCAGTCTCCTGAATCCCGTCATGAGCGTCCTTTCATGCTACTGAAACCCTGCCTCACTTGACCACGAACGTCCCGTTCATCTGGTTGGGGTACTCGTCGCACTGGAAATAGTAGCTGCCCGGCTTCGTGGGGGCGGTGAACTCGTAGGTGATGGAACTCGAGCCGGTGATGATCTTGCCCTTGAAAATGGCCGTCTGGGAGCCGGTACTCGCGTACACCGAGAAGTTTTCCTGGACGCCCATGTCATGGTTGGTGAAAAGTATCTGGACCTTGGAGCCGGCGGCCACCGTAAGGGTCGTTTGGTCGAAGGTTTTGTTCTTCGCCGAGAGCTCGATGAACGAGACCGAACCAGGCGGCGGCGTGGAGGTCACCGTCGGGCCGGTCTGCTGCTGCACCCACGCGTTGAAATCCGCCTCGGAGACGACGCTGACCGGCGCCTGCATGTTGGTGTGCCCGAAGCCGCAGAGCTGGTTGCACTGCACGGTAAAGTCCCCCAGCTTGGTGGGCGTGATACGCAGGTCGGGACTCAGGCCCGGGACCGCGTCCTGCTTGGGTCCCCAGGCCTGGACCCAGAAGGAGTGGATGACGTCCAGCGCCTGGATATGGAACAGGATGCGCCGGTTGACCGGCACCTCGAGCTGGTAGGTGGTGTTGATGCTGTACTGGGGGTAGCTGAAGCTCCACACGAAACGCTGAGCGGTCACGTTCACGATGAGCTCCGGCTGGGCCGTCGTGTTCGAGGACGCCGCGGACGTGGCGTTGGCGCTGGCCGCGTCGGGCGTCGAGAATTCGCGTGGTATGAAAGCGCCGAGCGAGTAGACGGTCTGGGTGAGCGTGGCGCCCGGATTGACCTCGACCGTCTGTGTTTTCGAAGCGTCCGGGTTCACGGCCGTCATCTGGTCTAGGATGTTGGCCCCGTAGATGCTGAGGACGATGACGATGATGAGCGGGATGACCGTCCAGGCGACCTCGAGCGGCGCGCTCCCCTGTATGGGCTTGGCGTCCGTTTCATCTTCGGCCTGGCCCCGGAAGAACAGCAGCGCGTAGCCGAAGACCGTGACGATGATGGAAAAGAACACCGAGGCGATGGCGAAGAGGACCTGCATCAGGTGGTCGATGAGCACCCGCTCCTCGCTGGCCGGGTTGGGGATGAAGTCCACCTTCAGGAAGAGGTAGAACAGGCCCGCCGCCAGCAGCGCCATGAAAACGAGCATGGCCAGCATGTGGTGCCAGTCCCGCAAGCGGCGGGTCCTCTGAAAACTCGGCATTTTCGCCATGATCGGTACTTCGAACTCCGGCGAGGTTTCGTTACGGTATCATGAACGTCACGGGTATCCGGTTCGGGCCGACGCAGGCACGGTCCTCTCCAGGTAAGTCCGCCGTTCCGGCAAGCCGCAAACAGGTACTCGTTGAGTGTTTATTCCACGATAAGCGAAGCGGCGTAACAAAGTTATACCGGGGGCACGTCAATATATAACAAAAACGTGTCATTTCATCGTAATTCGGGGGACGAAGCCGTACCAGTACGGCCTTTTGAGCTCGGGCAAATCCGGGATGCCGGCCGCCGGTCAGTTGAGGATGCTCCCGCCGGCCGGCTCTGCCGCGGCGGCCCGCAGCAGGTCCGTGCGGATAAAGATGCGGTGCCGCTCCAGCCGGATGGCGCCTTCCGCCTGGAGCGCGCGGAGCGAAAGCCTGACCGATTCCCAGTCCGTGCCGGAGTCGGTCACCATGTCCCGCACCGTCACGCGGCCGCCACCGCCGGAGCCGTTGCCGCACCGTTCCAGGAGCGTCTCGGCCACGAACCGCCTGGCCCGGGCGAGCGCCGGACCCTCCGGCGATGAGGACGGAGAGATTCTTTCATTATCCACGAGGAAATTGTAAACGCCGGGAAATGGAAAAGTTATAACATGACCGCGGGAAATGTAACAAAATCATGTAATCCGGCGGCAAAGGGGGAAAAGCGCTACTGGCCGGCGGGCTGGTCTATCATGTAGCCGGTCTTGGAGATGGTGCGTATGAGGACGGGGTTGTTCGGGTTCTGCTCTATCTTGCGCCGCAGGCGGCTGACCCAGGTCCGCAGGATCTGGATATCGTCGCGGAACTCCGGCCCCCATATCTTGGTCAGCAGGTCGCTGTAGAGGATAAGCTTTCCCGGATTGCGGGCGAACTCGCACATCAGGAGCCACTCGATGCGCGTCAGCGGGACCTCTTTGTCATCGATCACGACGAGGTGCCGGTTCAGGTCCACGGAGATATACCCCAGCGTGATGATGTCGGCGGCGCGGCGTTCCGCGTCCGGCAGCAGGCGCCGGCGCACGGACTCGATGCGCGCCACGAGCTCGTCGGGACTGAAGGGTTTGGCCAGGTAGTCGTCGGCGCCGAGCTTGAGGCCCTTGACCTTGTCGTCGCTGCTCTCCTTGGCGCTGAGGATGATGACCGGCACCGATGACGCCGCCCGCACCCGCCGCAGCGTTTCGAGTCCGTCTATCCCGGGCATCATCACATCGAGCACGACGAGGTCCGGCTGGGCCGTCGGCATCAGTTCCAGCGCTTCCCGGCCGCTCGCCGCCACGATGACCTTGTAGCCGGAGGCTTCGAGCTTGATCTTCAAAAAGTTTATGATACGGGGTTCGTCATCGACGACGAGTATACGAAACTGTCTCAACCTGCCACCCCACTCACTTGCACTTTCATCGCGCATCTAGATAATACCTACCGGTTCGATGGATGTCAATATCTTGCGCCGTTTCATAACAGCAATGCGCCGTCCGGCAAATGTCATTGTTTTGAAACATAATGCTGTTATATGTTATTACTTTGCAACACCGCTCTAACTAAAATAGGTCTAACACATTAAGGATTCACGCAGTGACCGGTTTATGTACGATACGGTGATAACTCAGCCGAGTGGTGAGCGGCACCGCACGTTCCATAAGCGGAAGACCTCCATGAACGACACCGCTTTAAAAAAAGTAGTCCTGATCGTTGACGACCACCCAAGAATGCTGCGTTTTATGGAGATAGAGCTCAAGCTTTCCGGGTTCGAGGTCATTACCACCACCTCCGGCCGCGAGGCCCTCGATATCGTCAGGTCGGGCCGGCCGGACTTCATGATCCTGGACATTATGATGCCGGACATGGACGGCTACGAGGTATTGCAGGAGTTGCGGAGTTTCAGCACCATGCCTGTCATCGCCGTGAGCGCCAGCATCTCCAACGGGGCGAAAGCCCTGGAGATGGGGGCGGACGGCTTCTTCACCAAGCCCTTCCGCGCCCTGGAGATCGTACCGAAGATCAACGAGCTCCTGGAAAGATAGAGGCCCGGGCCGTCCACCTCCCCCCGGACGGCCTTCCGCGCCGTTGGCAATGTTCCCCCCTACCGCGCGGGCAACGAGACAGAGGGGAGGTAACCCCTTTTCCTACGGGTGGATCCGGAGGCCGACGGCCTCCCGTGGTCCTATCAGCCGCCGGGCGCGCACGCCTCGGACCGCGCGATGTTGAGCCGCTCGATGTTCCCGCTGCCGCACACCGGACAGGTGCGGCGTTTCTCTTCGGTCGGTCCCTTGGCCGCCGGCATGGTGAAGTCCCGCAGGCAGTTGTGACAGGTGTAATCCCAGTCCGGCGGGCCGAGCCTGCACGCGGCGCGTTCCTCAGTATCCGGTCGCTCCATACCTCCATTATATCACAGACACGCCATATACCTCCCCGGGGTTCCCGTTGCTCCTTTTCGCCCGGAACCGGTATCATGGAGAGGCATGAAGACGAGCGATTTCGATTACGACCTGCCCTCCGAACTCATTGCCCAGCACCCCATCGAGCCGCGGGACGCATCCCGCCTCCTCGTCGTGGACCGGCGGGACGGCTCGCTGTCGCACAAGCAGTTCCGCGACCTCCCCGCTTTGCTCCGCCCCGGCGACGTCCTCGTCTTCAACGACAGCCGCGTCATCCCCGCCCGCCTCAAGGGCGTCCGCGCCGGCAGCGGCGGGGCGGTGGAGGTGCTGCTGCTGCGTCGCCTCGAAGCCGGTCTCTGGGAAGCCCTCGTCAAGCCGGCCAAACGCCTCCGTCCCGGCGGCATGGTGGACCTCGGCGACGGGCTGACGGCGGAGATAGTCGCCGCCCAGGCCGAGGGCATCCGCACCGTCCGCTTCAACGACGAGAGTAAAGTCTTCGGCGCCGGGGAGATGCCGCTGCCGCCCTACATCCACGAGCCGCTGGCGGACCCGGAACGCTACCAGACCGTCTACGCGCGGGAGACCGGCAGCGCCGCCGCTCCTACCGCCGGCCTCCACTTCACCCCGGACCTGCTCCGGGAACTGGAGGCAATGAGCGTGCGATGCGTCTACACCACGCTCCACGTGGGGCTCGATACCTTCCGTCCGGTCACCGCCGAGGACCCGCACGACCACGTCATCCACCAGGAGTACGGCAAAGTGGGCCGCTTGGCGGCGGACGCGGTGTCCGCCGCCAAGCGGGAAGGCCGGCGCGTCATCTGTGTCGGCACCACCTCCGTCCGGCTCATCGAGCAGGCCGCCGCCCTGAGCACGGAGCAGCCGGTGGAGCCGTTCGAGGGCTGGGCCGACCTCTTTGTCCTGCCCGGCTACCGCTTTCGCGTGCCGGACGCGTTGCTCACCAACTTCCACCTGCCAAAATCGAGCCTCCTCATGCTGGTGAGCGCCTTCGCCGGGCAGGACCTCGTCTTCAGGGCCTACCGGGAGGCCGTGGCGCGGCGGTACCGGTTCTACTCGTTCGGCGACGCCATGCTCGTCCTCTAGCCGCCCGGCTTTGACAGGCGACTCCCCTCCCGTATATCATGCAGGGTGAGTAAAAAGCGCCCTTTCCATCGGGCGTCACGAGCAGGAGGTGGCACATGGCACGCGGCTACATGGGGAAAATGCTCTGGGTCGATCTCACCCACCGGGTCCTGACGGACGAGGTGCTCGACGAGCAGACCGCCCGTGACTTCCTCGGGGGGTACGGCCTGGGGGCCAAGCTGCTCTTCGAGCGCCAGAAACCCGGCGCCGACCCGCTCGGGCCGGACGCCATCCTCGGCTTCACCACCGGCATGATCACCGGCACGGACCACCTCGGCGGCTCGCGCTACACCGTCGTCGGCAAGTCCCCCCTCACCGGCGGCTGGGGCGATGCCAACTCCGGCGGCAACTTCGGTCCCTACCTGAAGTTCGCCGGCTACGACGACGTCTGGTTCACCGGCATCTCCGATGCGCCGGTCTACCTCTACATCGAGAACGGCGACGCCCGCCTGCTCGACGCCGCCGACCTCTGGGGCAAGGACTCCTTCGAGACGGAAGACATCCTCCAGGCCCGCCACGGCAAGGGCACCGAGATCACCTGTATCGGCCAATCCGGCGAGAAGGTCTGTCGCATCGCCGCGGTGATGAACAACAAGGGCCGCGCCGCCGGCCGCTCCGGGCTCGGGGCCATCATGGGCGCCAAGAAGCTCAAGGCCATCGCCGTCAAGGGCGACCTGAAGGTCCCCACGTACGCCGACGAGACCGCCATGAAAAAGCTCCGCCGGGACCAGACCGCCAACCTGGGAGGGCACGTCGTCGGCCTGCGGGACTCCGGCACGCCCGGCATCTTCAATATGTGCTGCAAGATGGACGACGCCCCCACCAAGAACTGGGCCGGCGTCGCCGAGATCGATATGCCCACCTACGAGCGACTCGGCGCCGATTACGTCGTCCCGCTCCAGGAGCGCCGCTACGGCTGCTGGAAGTGCCCCGTCGCCTGCGGCGGCCACATGAAGGCGAGCACAGACAAAAGCGAGTACCAGTGGGAGGGCACCGCCCACAAGCCGGAGTACGAGACGCTCGCCATGTTCGGCTCCAACCTCCTCAACGATAACCTGGACTCCGTCATCAAGCTCAACGACCTCTGCAACCGCTACGGCGTGGATACCATCTCCGCCGGCGCCTGCATCGCTTTCACGCTGGAGTGCTACGACCGCGGTCTCATCACCAGGGAAGACACCGACGGCCTGGAGATGACCTGGGGCAACCACCCGGCCATCGTGGAGATGACGGAGAAAATGTGCCTGCGGCAGGGATTCGGGAACGTCATCGCCGACGGCGTCAAGCTGGCCGCCGAGCGCATCGGGAAGGGCGCGGAGAAGTACGCCATGCACATCGGCGGGCAGGAGTTCGCCGCCCACGACAGCCGCGGCGGCATGGCCTTCTCCATCTCCTACGGCGCCGACCCGACCCCCGGACGTCACACCCAGGGCGGCGAAGGCCACCCCAAGGGCGTCATGCCGGAGTACGACCGCCAGTCCTACAAGGACCGCGGCAAGCCGCACGCCATCGGCAACAATTTCAACCACGTCATCAACTCCATCGGCTCCTGCGTCTTTATCGTCGGCGGCTTCCCGGAGATCGGTTCCTGGGTCGAGGGGCTGCGCACGCTGTCCGGCTGGGACATCACGCTGGAGGAGCTCATCACCACCGGCGAGCGCATCAACCAGATGCGGGAGGCCTTCAACATCCGCGAGGGGGTCACGCTGCCCTTCACGTACCCGGACCGCATGATGGGCAAACCGCCCAAGAAGGTCGGCCCGCGCGCCGGCATCACCTTGAACGAGCACGACCTCTTCGACGACTACTTCAAGGCGATGGCCTGGGACAAGCACGGCAAGCCGAGCCGGGAGCGGCTCGAATCACTGGGTCTCGGCGCCGCCGCCGGGGTGCTCTACCCGTAAACCGAACGAGAAATGAGGAACCCGCGGGTCGGCGCCGCCCCCGCGATATACTTCGCCCGAAACATGACAGCAAAATCCAGAGTCGCCCTCGTCGCCTGCGATTCCTACGAACAGGAAACGGTCGATGCCGCCCTGCGCCGCGCCGTCGACCTTGTCGGCGGTGCCGCGGCCTTCGTCAAGCCCGGCGAGACCATCCTCCTCAAGCCGAACGTGCTCGTCGGCTCGAACCCGGACAAGTGCGTGAGCACCCAACCGGCGTTCTTCCGGGCCGCCATCGGGCTTTTCCGGGAGGCCGGGGCCGCCCTCACCTGCGGGGACTCCTCGGCCGCCGGTACCACCGCCTTCAACATGCGGCTCGCCGGCCTCAAGCAGGTCGCCGACGAGCTCGGCGTGCCGCTGGCGGACTTCTCGAACGGGCGGACGGTCGCGCACCCGGACGCCCTCCTCTACCACCGGTTCCTCATCGCGGCCGGCGTGATGGAGGCGGACGGCCTCATCAGCCTCGCCAAGCTCAAGACCCATGGCCTCACCCGCCTCACCGGGGCCGTCAAGAACCAGTTCGGCTGCATACCGGGACTGGCCAAGGCCCAGCAGCACGCCCGCCTGCCGGACCCGTTCGATTTCGCCACCATGCTCGTCGACCTCAACACGCTCCTCCGCCCCCGTCTCTACCTCATGGACGGCGTCATGGCCATGGAAGGCAACGGGCCGCGCAGCGGCAGCCCGCGCAAGATGGGCGTGATACTGGCCTCGACGGACCCCGTCGCCCTCGACGCCACCGTCGCCCGCCTGGTCGCCATGGACCCGTCCTTCGTCCCCACCGCCGACCCCGGCGAGCGGAGCGGCCTGGGCACCTGGCGCGAGGAGAACATCGAGGTCGTCGGGGACAAACTGGAGGACTTCGTCTGCCCGGACTTCGACGTGGTGCGGGAGCCGGTCGAGTCCCGCAAGGGCGGCCGTCTGGTCGCCTTCGTCAAGAACCGCATCAGCCCGCAGCCGGTCATCGACGGGGCGAAGTGCAACCAGTGCGGCACCTGCGTGACCCACTGCCCGGTCACCCCGAAGGCGGTCGACTGGCGCCGCGGCAACCACGAGCGCCCGCCCGTCCACCACTACGGCCGCTGCATCCGCTGCTTCTGCTGCCAGGAGCTCTGTCCGCAGGCTGCCATCTCGATCCGCCAGCCCCTGCTCGGGCGGCTGTTCAACCGCTAGACGTCCGCGCCGATGAGGTCGTCCATCCCGAGGCGGCGCAGCGTTGCCTCGGTCGGCAGTCCCGTCGCCGGGTCCCAGCCCCGCAGGCCGTAGTATTCCCGCAGCATATCCCGGAACTTCTCCCGGTCCAGCCGGCTGCCGGTGGCCGGCACGGGCCGGCCGCCCGGTCCCGGCCGCACCATGCGGGTATCGTGGATGTTCTGCTTGAGGTCCTCGGTGAAGTTGAACTCGGGCGGGTAGTCGTCCTCCGGCACGCGGTGGCCTTCCCGCACGCGGATGAGCCGCTGCATGTTGAAGATGCGCTCCGCGTAGTCGGGCAGCTCGGACGCCGGACGCCCGGTGACCGCCTCGTAGACGTTGCCCTCCAGCGCCGGGTCGCCTACCGGCCCGAACCTGCTGAAGCTGTAGGTCATGGGGTAGACGAAATCGCACAGCCCGAGGCTGTCCCGCAGGTAGGTGCGGTTCTGGATGTTGCGCGCCGCCGCGGCCTTCCCCTCGTAGGTGGTCTCATCGGCGGCCGCCTCGCCGCCCCAGAACTTCCGCGCGATATCGACGTACACGTCCGGGTCGACGCTGGACGCCGCCGGGTCCTGGAGATTGGTGCGCCACGCCAGCCGGACGTAGCCCATCTCGTGGACGGTGATAGGGTGCATCCGTGTCTCGAAGGGATAGAGCAGCGCGTGGGCGAGGTGGGAGCGCGGCGGCAGGCCGTCCGTCGTGCCGATCGGCGCCGTGCTGGGCGGCACGAGCGCCGCCGCCTCCGGCGGGACCAGGTCGCGGATACGCATCATCCCCTCGGCCAGCACGTCGCCGAACCCTTCCCGGCGGGCAATGGCATAGAGCAGCTTCTCCAGGAACTCCCGGGTGCCGATCCTGGAGAGCGGCAGCCCGGTGCTTTCGTCGGTGTAGACGCCCTCCCGGTAGCAGTTCCAGAGCCAGTCCACCATGGACTGGAGCTCGAAGGTGCCGATGGAATAATCATTGGCGAGTGTCGGCGCATCGAAGAGCGTCTTGACCGGCTCGTCCTCGTGACCGTACATCCACGGCAGGTAGTACTCCATCGCCTGGCAGCCGCGCAGCCCCTGGAGGGCCGGGTCCTTGCCCATGCGATAGACGTACTTGGAGCAGGTGAGGCCGCAGAGGTAGCAGTGACGGCCGCCCTTCGTTTCCAGCAGGTGCCCGTGGTTGGTCATGCCGATGCGCGGCACGACGGAGAGGTCGCAGGTGTCGCGGAGCTCGACGGTGTACTTGACCAGCTCGGTGAGGCGCTTCCGGTCCGCCACCTGGACGCGCCCGGTCCCCCGCACGACCACGGCCTTGACGTTCTTGGAGGCCATCACCGCCCCGAACCCGGCCGTCACGGATCCCTCCTGCGAGGCGAAAATGATGGCGGTCCGCACGCGGTTCTCCCCGGCGATGCCGGTCGTCACGAAGGCGGCCTGTTCCCCGTACTCCGCGGCAACGGCGTCACGGACCTGGTAGGCGCTCAGGCCCCAAAGGCTCTCGGCGTCCTTGACGCTCACCGCCCCGTCCTCGATGACGAGGCAGACCGGCGCGTCCGCCGCGCCATCCAGCACCAGGCCGTCCCAGCCCGCCTTCTTGAGTTCCGCCGGGAACAGCCCGCCGAGGCTGCCGTAGCAGTAGCCCTCCGGGTAGGCCATCGGGGACTTGCCGGCCACGCACATCCGCGCCGCTCCCTGGGCGCCGCTGGCCAGGATCGGACCGCTCATGAAAATGAGCCTGTTGTCCGGGCTGAAGGCGCCGACGTCCGGCGTCACCTTTTCCCAGTAGAGCCGCGAGGCGATGCCCCGCCCCCCGAGGTACTTCTCCGCGTAGCGCCAGGTGTCTATCTCCTCCAATGTGCCGCTCGTGAGGTCCACCCGGAGGAACTTGCCCATCCAGCCGTTCATCTGATTGCTCCTGAAGAATGGTCTTGTGCTACAGGTTAGCACCCCGGGCGCTCGTGTACAAGCGGTGAACAGGGTATTTTCCTGTCGGCTTTCGTTGGAAGAGGAAGTCGACCGTGGTACACTACGACGAAATGAAGATGTTCGGGAACGTTATGTGCGGCGCGGGGACGCTGCTCCTGCTGGCGGCGGCCGTCCTGTCCCTGTTGGGGGCGGCGGCCATCTTCACCGCGCCCGCCAGCTACTGGACCGAACCCGGGCAGGAGCTGCTGGTGTCCTCGTACCTGGCCGGTTCGCTGGCGACCGGCGTTCTCGGGGCGGGCTTCATCGGCCTCGGCCTTTTAATAGTGAGACCTCAGGTACTCTGGAAACCGGTGATGGTGCTCGGCGCGGTCTATTTCCTGGCCTGGCTGGCGGAGAGCATCTTCCTGGCGGTCAAGGGGACCAACTGGCTCAACAGCTTCGAGGACGTCGCTACTTTCGTTGTGTGCCTGCTTCCCGGCATCGCCGCCGTCATGGAGAGCCGGGCCCTGCGAAAAGCCCGGCATTCACAAGCCGCGTAAGCCGGTTTTCAGAACGTGCAGGGCGTGGCTACTTCGCCGGCTGCATCCCCGGCATGACCCCGTCCACGAGCGGCACCGTGCACACGAGCGTCATCAGGCCGGTGCCGGCGTTGCGGAAGCTGTGGAGCTCGTTCGGCAGGACGGTGATGGC
>CAZOMF010000011.1:0-24323 GCA_964580635.1 uncultured Dehalococcoidaceae bacterium | reverse complement strand
ACCGGGTGGATGTCCCCGTACCCTACCGTGCTGATGGTCACGAAGGTGAAGTACAGCGCGTTCAGGAAGGACAGGTGTTCGATGGCCATGAACCCGATGGTGCCGATGAGCAGCACCAGCGGCGGCAGCAGGAGCAGGTACTTCCATTGCCTGGGATGTATCATCATCGGCTCAGCGTTTGTTCCCGTACCGCTTGAAGTGCTCCACGTAGATGCAGCGGTCCTGCACCACCTTGAGACCGGCTTCCCTTGCCTTCCGGGCGGCGGCCGCATGGCGGATGCCCAGCTGCATCCAGACCGCCTTCGCCCCGATGGCGATGGCTTCCTCCACGATGCCCGGCACGGCTTCCGGCCTGCGGAAGATGTCCACCACGTCCACCTTGACCGGCACGGACCTCAGGTCCGGGTAAGCCTTCTGCCCGTGGACCTCCGTTTCGCCGGGGTTGACCGGCACCACCACGTAGCCCGCGTCGAGGAGGTACTTGAAGATGCGGTTGCTGTCCCGCTTCGGGTTGCTCGAAGCCCCCACCACGGCGATGGTGCGGCTGTTCTTCAGGATATCGTCGATGATACTCACGGTGCTCTCTCTCGCCATTGTAGCCCACCCTCGGGGGAAACGCCAGCCGAACGACGGGCGGTGGGAACGGTCGCGCCGGTATCACCGTGCCCGTCCCTCGGGGCGCTCCCCGGAGCGGAAATGGTCCTCCAGCCCCTCCAGCGGGAACGGCGGCCGGGCGACGGGCCGTACCGCCAGGGAGAGCAGCGCCAGCTCGCTGTCGTCGCCGGCGGCGCGGTTCTCCCGCAGCGCGCCGCATTCACGGCAGCGGTGGATGATGGTCCATTCCTTGCCCTGTCGCACCGCGATGGCGATGGGGTCCATGATACCGCCGCACGGGGCTCGCCGGTCGCCGGGGATCTCGTCCCGGTGGATGCTGCGCAGGCACCACGGACAATGGTTACGGAACCGCGTGCCGGGTGCTTGTCCCGGCACGGAACGGCCGCAGAAGCGGCAGGTAAAACCCGGGCTTTCGCCGCGGGGGTCGGATGAGGTCGTTTTCATTGGTTCTCCTCGCATACCAGAGTGACGGTGGATGAAGCAGCGGCGCCGCTGTGCCCCTGGCTGCGCGATGAGAAACGACCGGAGTGACGGATACAAGAAAAGCCGTTCCCACCGGAACGGCTTGAAAGCGCTCTCTTTACGAGTACGGAACTAGCCGGTGGTCCGCCGGGACGCAGCAGCGGTATGGAGTGCTCTGGCTTGCTCGGACATGAACGCCCCCGTACGGATTATTGACTGCCGGGCATGGTCCCGGCGCAGGTTCATGGTACCACCGCGGCACTCGCCTGTCAACGGACTCCGGTCACTTGTATACCGCGTAAAGTTGAGGAGAGCCGGGCCTGATGGTGAGGGTCGGGAGAGACCAAAACGCCGCCGGGAACCGGAGGTGGAATGGCGTTATGGAGCGGGTGACGAGATTCGAACTCGCGACTCTTTGCTTGGGAAGCAAATACTCTACCGCTGAGTTACACCCGCGTGTGTTACTTATTGTAGCCCACTGCCCACCGGATGTAAAGACGGTCGGCGTCTTCAAGGGCCTCCTTCGAGCCTGCCCCGGCGGGGCTTCCCGTTTTTAGTTCACCAAATAAATCAGTTGACTTTTCCATGGTACGCTGGTATACTCACGCTGAGCGCAAAACCTGTTAGGAAAAACGCGTGTTTTTCCAATTTTCAGGCAACCCAAAACAAGAAGGAGGATGAAGGTATGTCCGAAGAATATGTCAAGCTGCTCGCTGATTTGGAAGAGGAGAAAGTACTGGACCTGACCAAGAAGAGGCTGGAATCGGGTGAGAACCCGATGGCCATTCTCGATGACACCCGCGCCGGCATGGCGGTCGTCGGCAAGCGCTTCGCCGATGGCGAATACTTCCTGCCGGAACTGGTCTTCTCCGGCGAGCTGCTCAACTCGGTAACCGCGCTCGTCAAACCGCTCATCAAGAGCGGCGAGGGCGGCGCCAGCGAAAAGAAGCTCGGCAAGGTGGTCATCGGCACCGTGGCGGGCGATATCCACGATATCGGCCTCAACATCGTCGAGTTCATGCTGGACGTCAACGGCTTCGACGTGACCAACCTTGGCGTGGACGTTCCCGCCTCGAAGTTCGTGGACGCGGTCAAGGAGAAGCAGCCGGAAGTGGTCGGCCTCAGCGGCTTCCTGACCCCGGCCTTCGACGCCATGAAGGATACCGTCGAGGCTCTGGATAAAGCCGGTCTGCGCGATAAGGTCAAGGTCATGATCGGCGGCGGCCAGATGGACGATGAGGTCCGCAAGTACGCCAAGGCCGATGCCTTCGGTAAGGACGCCATGGCGGCCGTCTCTCTCGCCAAGGGATGGGTCGGAGCGAGCTAACCATGGCGAAAGAGTGGGCGGAGTTAACACCGGACGAAAGACGGGCGGAACGCTTCGCGCGCTGGACGGCCCCGCAGGGGCTGAGTTTTATCAGCCCCGAAGCGGAACGGGAGTACAAGGCACGGGCCACCCGGTTCATGAAGGCGTTTACGCTCCAGAAGCCGGACCGGGTCCCCGTCATACTTCCGGCGTCCAACTACCCGGCCTACTACGCCGGTCTCAACCTCAAGACCGTTATGTACGATTACGGCGAGCTCAAGCGCGCCTGGATGAAGTTCCTGAACGAGTTCGAGATGGACACCTTCATGCCTCCCGCGCTGGTACCGCCCGGCCGGGCGCTCGACCTCGTCGGCTACAAGCTGTATAAGTGGCCAGGCCACGGCCTCACGGACAGCTTCGCTTCCTACCAGGCCGTGGAAGGCGAATGGATGATGGCGGACGAGTACGACGCCCTCATCCAGGACCCCTCGGACTTCTGGCTCAGGACCTACCTACCGCGCGTGTTCGACTCCTTCGTGCCGTTCCGCGATATGCCCGCCCTGACGACCCTCAAGGAGATCGACGGTCCCATCTCGGCGCTGCTGCCCTTCGGCACCCCGCCGATGCAGGCGGCCCTCAAGTCCTTGATGGATGCCGGGACCGAGATCCTGAACTGGATGGGCGTCGTCGGGGAGGTCATCGGCGTTTCTATGGCGATGGGCTATCCCGGCTTCATGGGCGGCCTGGCCAAGGCACCGTTCGATTCCCTCGGGGATACCCTGCGGGGCACCCAGGGCATCATGAAGGACATGTTCCAGCGGCCGGCCAAGCTCCAGGAAGCCATGGAACGCCTTGTCCCGCTCTCGATACGCTCGGCGGTGGACGCCGTCAATGCCTCCGGCATGCCGACGCTCATCATGCCCCTGCACAAGGGGGCGGACGCCTTCATGTCGGACAAGCAGTACCGGACGTTCTACTGGCCGACGTTCAAGCAGGTCATCATGGGGCTGGTGGAAGAGGGCATCGTGCCCATCCTGTTCGCCGAGGGGGCCTACAACAAGCGGCTCGACGTCATCAAGGAGCTGCCCAAGGGGGCGGTCTGCTGGTACTTCGACCAGACGGACATGGCGGAAGCCAAGCGGGTGCTCGGCGACACCGCCTGTATCCTCGGCAACGTGCCCACCTCGCTCATGATGACGGGCACCACGCAAGAAGTAAAAGAGTACTGTCGCAAACTCATCGAGGTCTGCGGCAAGGACGGCGGCTATGTCCTCGCCGGCGGCGCCAACCTCGACGAAGGCAACGCCGACAACATGCGCGCCATGTGGGAAGCCGCCCAGGAATACGGCGTGTACTAGAGGCCTGGAACCTGTCACCGCCACAGCGGGAGCCGGGACATTTCCCGGCTCCCGCTGTGCTGGCGGGCGGCCCGCTGTCGACCGCACTTTGAGAACACCGTCGCGGTATCCCCTGCCCCACGGTCCGTTGTCCTGTGTCCGGCGGCAGGTGGCTCGACGCCTCCGGCCAGATAATGAGTTGAGAGCGAAGCATGGATAGTGACTGGAATACACTGAGTAAGGAAGAAAAACGCGAACGACGCTTCGCCCGATGGCTCGATACGAGCGCGATAGAGTTCGAAACCCCGGCCGCGCGGGAGAACTACCAGGCCCGGATCACCCGGGTCGCCCGTACCATTCGCCACGAGATCCCGGACCGCGTGCCGGTGACGCTGCCGGTGGACGGTTTCCCGGCGTATTACGCCGGTACGGACTTCCGTACCGTGATGTACGATTACGATGAGCTTTACCGCGCCTGGAAACTCTTCCTGCGCGATTTCGATTCCGATACGGCGGTCATGCCGATGATCGTCTATTCGGGCAAGGTGCTGGAGATGGTGGACTACCACCTCTACGCCTGGCCGGGCCACGGCCTGCCCGCCGACGCCACCTTCTACCAGTTCGTGGAAGGCGAGTACATGATGGCGGAGGAGTACGACTACTTCCTGCGGGACCCGTCCGACTACGCCCTCCGCGTTTTCATGCCAAGGGCGCTGGGCAAGGCTGAAGCGCTCAAGTTCATGCCTCCCCTGACCTCGCTGCTGGGTCGGCCCCAGGCGCTCCTCTTCCCGCTCGGCAACCCGGGACTGCGGACGACCCTCCGCACGCTGGCGGACGCCGGCGACGAGATGGCCCGTTACCAGCAGATCACGGGCCGGTTCGTGCGGGAGACGGCTATGGCGGGGTTCCCGGGTATCCGCGGCGCCGTGGCCATGGCCCCGTTCGATACCCTCTCGGACGCATTGCGGGGCACCCGCGGCATCATCACGGACATGTACCGCCGCCCTGATAAGGTCATCCGGGCGACCGACCTGATAGCGGACTTCTGCATACGCAACACGGTGGCCGCCGCCGATGCCTCCGGGGCCATGACGGTCACCTTCCCGCTCCACAAGGGCGATGACACCTTCATGTCCGACGCCCAGTTCGAAAAATTTTACTGGCCGTCGCTGAAGAAGGTCGTTCTCGGGCTTATCAACGAGGGACTTATGGTGTACCTCTTCGCCGAGGGCCATTACGACAAGCGGCTGCGGCAGGTAAACGATCTGCCCGCCGGCTGGATGATCTGGCACTTCGACCAGACGGACATGGCGGAAGCCAAGCGGGTCCTCGGGGATACCTGCTGCCTGACCGGCAACGTCCCGACCTCTCTGATGTGCACCGGTACGCCGGAGGCGGTCAAGGACTACTGCCGGCGGCTCATCGAGATATGCGCGCCGGGCGGCGGCTACATCCTGACCGGGGGCGCCAGCGCCTCCGAGGTCAAGGCGGAGAACCTCCGCGCCCTGATGGAGGCCGCCCAGGACTACGGCGTTTATTAGCGGACAATCCGCGCTACCAAGGGGGAAATAATCGCATGGTACAGGAAGAAAAAAAATGGGAGGAAATGACCTGGCAGGAACGGCGAGAAGTGCGGTTCCAGCGCTGGCTCAATCCTCCGAACGTGAACTGGGTCAGCGACGAAGCACAGCGGAAGTACCGGGAACGGGTCACCCGCTTCATCCACGCCATCCGCATGGAGGAAGGCGACCGCGTGCCGGTCATCCCGCCGGTGGGCTTCTATCCGGCCTTCAACGCCGGCGTCAGCTTCCAGACCGTCATGTACGACGCCGGCGAGATGCGCCGGGCGTGGCTGAAGTTCATGCACGACTTCCCGGAGATGGACACGTACTACGGCCCGACGCTCGTCTTTCCGGGTAAGGTCATGGAGGCTCTCCAGGTCAAGACGCAGAAGTGGCCGGGCTACGGCCTGCCCGAGACCGCGACGTACTACCAGTTCGTCGAGGGCGAGTACATGCAGGCGGACGAGTACGACGAGTACCTGCACGAGGCCGGTGATTACCAGCTGCGGAAGAACCTGCCCCGGACGGCGGGACTGTTCGAGCCGTTCCAAGACCTGCCGCCGGTGCGCAACCTCGGCCAGGCGATGAGCTGGGTCCAGGCCTTTACCAATCCGGCGCTACGGCATACCTTCGAAACGCTGCTAAAAATCGGGCCGGAGTACGAGGCGTGGCAGAAGGTGGTCCGCGAGACGAGCGACGAGATCCTCGCCAACGGCTACCCCTCGGTGCGCGGCATGGTGCCCGGCGGCGGGGCGCCCTTCGACCGCCTGGCGGACATGTTGCGCGGCACGACCGGCATCGTCAAGGACATCTTCCGCCAGCCGGAGCGTATCATCGAGGCTATGGAAGAGGCCTTGCCGCGGAACATCGAGACGATACGCCGCATGGCGGACCTCACCTCCACGCCGGTCATCTTCATTCCGCTCCACAAGGGCGACGACGTTTTCATGTCCGACAAGCAGTTCGAGAAGTTCTACTGGCCCACTTTCCAAAAAGCGCTGCTCGCCATGATAAACGAAGGGTTGGTGCCCATGCCCTTCGCCGAAGGTAAGTTCAACCGCCGGATATATCAGATAGCGGACATGCCGAGGAGCGGCGTCGTCTGGTACTTCGACCAGACGGACATGAAGGAGGCCAAGAAGGTCCTCGGGGATGTGTCCTGCATCGCCGGGAATACGCCGTCGTCGCTCATGGTCACCGGCACGCCGGCCCAGGTCAAGGAGAACTGCCGCCAGCTCATCGAGGACTGCGCCGCGGGCGGCGGCTTCATCCTGACCGGCGGAGCCGGTATCGACAAGGGCGACCCGAACAACTTCCACGCCATGATGGAAGCGGCCGTCGAGTACGGCACCTTCAAATAGCCGGCCTCGGGACAGGCCGGGCAGCACGCACACAGGAGGTAGTACCGTGTTTACCAGACCGGACAACTGGAACGAGCTGACGTGGCAGCAGAAACGCCAGCTCCGGCTGGACAGCTGGATCAACCCCACCGACGTCGACTGGGTCAGTAAAGAGGCGGAGGCGGGCTACAAGGCGCGGGCCACCCGTCTCGCCAGGGCGGCGACCATGGAGATCCCGGACCGGGTACCCTGCGCCGTCCCGGCCGGCTGGCTGCCGGCCTACACCGCTGGCATCACGCTCAAGGAAGCCATGTACGACCCGGCCAAAATGAAGTGGGCCTGGCTCAAGTTCCTCGACGAGTTCGATTCGGACACCTTCGACGGCACCCTCTTTTTCCAGGCGCCTGTCTCCGACCTGCTCGATTCCAGGACCCAGAAATGGCCCGGCCACGGCCTGCCGGACGATAGCCACTCCTACCAGTTCGTCGAGGCCGAGTACATGAAGGCCGACGAATACGACCTCTTTATGAAAGACCCGCTCGATTTCCAGCTCCGCAAGCTGCTTCCCCGCGAGATGGGTGTCTTCGAGATGCTGGCCGAGCAGCCGTCCTTCTCCGGCTACATGGGCCTGCCGTACCGGCTCATCGGGCTGTGCAACGATCCCCGTTTCCTCAAGCTGGCCGAGGCGATTTACAAAGCCAGCAAGATCATGCCGGAATTCATGAACGTGAGCGCCGAGACCACGCGGCAGGCCTTCGCCAAGGGGTTCCCGATGTTCCGCGGCGGACTGGCGGTGGCTCCGTTCGATGTCTTCGGGGACAGCCTGCGCGGCACCAGCGGCATCGTCAAGGACATGTTCCGCCAGCCGGACAAGATACACGAGGCCATGGAATACGTCCTGCCGCAGCTCGTCGAGCGCGCCATCGCCATGGCCGACAGCGCCAACTGCCCCGTCATCATGATGCCGCTCCACAAGGGCGACGACACCTTCATGTCCAACAAACAGTTCGAGACGTTCTACTGGCCCACCTTCAAGCGTGAGCTGCTGGCCATGGTGGACGATGGTCTCATCCCGTACCCGGTGGCGGAGGGGCGCTACAACAACCGGCTGGAGTACATCTCCGACATGCCGAAGGGCGCCGTCGTCTGGATGTTCGACCAGACGGACATGAAGCGCGCCAAGGAAACGGTCGGCAAGGTGTCCTGCATCGCCGGGAACGTACCTGTTTCCATCGCTTACACCGGGACCCCGCAGGACATGGAAGACGCCTGCCGCCGGCTCATCGATACCTGCGCGCCGGGGGGCGGCTACATCCTCAGCGGCGGCGCCACCTTCGATAAAGCCAAGCCGGAGAACATCCGGATGATGATGGACACCGTCAAGAAGTACGGCAACTATTAAAAACAATCCAGGAGGCCGTTTCATGCAGAAACCCGAAAACTGGTCGGAACTGACCTGGCAGCAAAAACGCGATGTCCGCTTCGAGTGGTGGCGCGCGGCCCACGGCGTGACCTTCGAGAGCCCCGAGGCAAAGACCAAGCACGATGCCCGGGTCGACCGCTACATCAAGGCCATCAAGATGGAGGAGCTGCCGGACCGGGTCCCCGTCAACGTCGCGGTCGGCGCCTTCCCGGCCTACTACGCGGGGTACGACCTAAAGACCATCATGTACGATGCGGTCAAGGCGCGGGAAGCCACACTCAAGTACGCCCGTGATTTCGAAACGGACGCGATGCCCATGGCCGGCGGCAGCAACGGCCGTTTCAACGAGTTGATGGAGACCCGCACCAGCAAGTGGCCGGGCCACGGCCTGCCGGACGACGCCGTGATGTTCCAGTTCGTTGAGGAAGAATACATGCGGGAGGACGAGTACGACACGTATTTCCAGAACCCCGCCGATTACATTTTAAGGACGTTTCTGCCGCGTACCCTCGGCGTCTTCGAGCCGCTCGCTGACCTCGGCCCGATCGAAGCCTTTACCGGGACCGGCCAGCAGCTGATGATGGCAGCAGGCACGCCCGCCTTTAAGAAGATGGCGCAGCAGCTTCTCGCCGCCCACGAGGCCGCCGACGCCTCGCACAAGGCCGCCATGGAGCTCGGCACGACCCTCCGCGAGATGGGCTACCCGGCCAGCGGCGGCGGCGTGGCGCTCGCCCCGTTCGATACCGTGGCGGACATGCTCCGCGGCACCCACGGCTCGGTGATGGACATGTTCCGGCGGCCGGAGAAGATACTCGAAATGTGCGAGCGCATCCTGCCGGTGACACTCGCCTCGGCCATCCGTATGGCGGACATGAGCGACAGTCCCCAGGTCTTCATCCCCATGCACAAGGGCGACGATGTCTTCATGTCCGACAAGCAGTTCGAGAAGTTCTACTGGCCGAGCTACCAGAAGCTGCTGAACGGCCTCATCGAGGAAGGGCTGGTGCCGTCGCCGATCATCGACGGCACCTACAACCGCCGCCTGGAGTACATCAAGGACCTGCCCAAGACCGGCGTGCTCTGGACGTTCGAGAAGACGGACATGGCCCTCGCCAAGCAGGTGCTCGGCGGTCACACCTGCATCGCCGGCAACGTCCAGGCATGGCAGATGTCCACGCTGGGGCCGGACGATATCAGGAAATACTGCCGCTGGCTCATCGATACCTGCGCGCCGGACGGCGGCTACGTCCTCAGCATGGGTTCCAGCATCGCCGGACCGTGCAACCCGGACAATATCCGCGCCATGATCGAGACCGGCCTGGAGTACGGCGTCTATCACTAACGGGAGAGACCGATAACATGCAGAAACCGGACAATTGGGCTGAGCTTACCTGGCAGGAGCGGCGGGAGGCGCGCTTCGACTGGTGGCGGGCCGCCCACGGCGTGAATTTCGAGAGCGACGAGGCCAGGGCGCAACACGAGGCCCACCTCGACCGCCATATCAAGGCCCTCAAGCTGGAGGAGCTGCCGGACCGCGTGCCGGTCAACGGCGTAACCGGTACCTTCTCGGCTTACTATGCCGGCTACGACCTCAAGACCTGCATGTTCGACGTGGAGAAGTACCGCGAGGCCTGGCTCAAGATGGCGCGGGACTTCGACGTGGACATGGGCAGCGGACCCGGCAGTATCCCCAACGGGCGCCTCTACGAGCTGCTCCAACAGCGTACCCACCGCTGGCCGGGGGGAGGCCTGCCGGACGACGCCTCCATCTTCCAGTTCGTTGAGGAGCAGTACATGCTCGAAGGCGACTACGAGGCCTATTTCAGCAACCCCGGCGATTATATCCTGCGGACCTTCCTGCCCCGCACGCTCGGCGTCTTCGAACCGCTCGCCGAGCTCGGGCCCATCGAGGCTTTCATGGGCGCCGGTGAGGGACTGATGATGGCGGCCGGGCGGCCGGAGTTCCGCAAGATGGCGGAAGACCTGCTCGCCGCGCACGAGGCGGCGGCGGAATGGAACCGGGTGTCCGCGGAATGCGCCATGAAGTCGCGGGAGATGGGCCACCCCGCCTCCGCCGGCGGCGTAGCGCTTGCCCCGTTCGATACCATGGCGGACATGCTGCGGGGCACGCGGGGCGCCGTGGTGGACATGTTCCGGCACCCGGACCTGGTGCTGGAAATCGTCGAGCGCATCCTGCCGGTCAACCTGAAGAGCGCGGTCGCCGCGGCGGACCGGTCTGACAGCCCCATGATCGTCATCCCGCTCCACAAGGGCGACGATGTCTTCATGTCCGATGCCCAGTTCGAGAAATTCTACTGGCCCACCTTCCAACGGCTGCTGCTCGGCATGATAGAGGAAGGGCTCGTCCCGATGCCGGTCGCGGAGGGCAACTACAACCGGCGTTTGGACTATATCAAGGACTTGCCGAAATCCGGCGTGATGTGGCTCTTCGAGCAATCGGACATGACCGCGGTCCAGCGGGTGCTCGGCGGGCACACCTGCTTCGGCGGGAACATCGGCGTCTCGCTGATGCGGCACGGCACCACGGAGGACGTCAAGAAATACTGCCGCTGGCTCATCGATACCTGCGCGCCCGGGGGCGGCTATATCCTGTCCATGGGCGCCGGCATCGATAAGTGCGACCCGGCCAACGTCCAGGCCATCATTGAGTCCGCCAGGGAGTACGGCCGCTACTAGGGAGGTATCCGAATGGAAGGCATTGCCAACTGGAACGAGCTGCCCTGGCAGGAAAAGCGGAAGATCCGCTTCGAGCGCTGGCTGGAGGCGCCCGGCGTCGAGTTCAAGGACGCCGCCGCCAAGGAGCTCTACCGGAAGCGCGTCCAGCGCTACCAGGACGTCATCAACCTGAAAAAGCCGGACCGGGTGCCCTGCAATCTGCCGACCGGCTACTTCCCGGCTTACTACGCGGGCTACGACCTGAAAACGGTCATGTACGATTACGAGAAGCAGCGGGACGCCTGGTTGAAGTTCATGGACGACTTCGGGGACATGGACAGCTTTGCCGGGCCGGGGCTGGTCCTGCCGGCGCCGATGTTCGATATCATCGGCCACAAGATGCACACCTGGCCGGGCCACGGCACGCCGGACGACACGCCCAACTACCAGTTCATCGAGGGCGAGTACATGCTGCCGGACGAGTACGACAAGCTTATCTCCGACCCGTCCGATTTCTGGCTGCGCACCTTCATGCCGCGGCAGGCAAAGGCCTTCGAGCCGCTCGCCAGCTTCATGCACCTCAACCCGATGATAGGGCTGCCCTTCGGGACCATCATGGCGCTCTCCACACCGGAGATGCGGGAGATGTTCAAGACCATCTGGAAGGCCGGCGACGAGGTGGCGGCCTGGGGCCGCATCACCGGCGAGGTGGCCAAAACGGCGCTCTCGCTCGGCTACGCGGGCATGGGCGGCGGAATGTCCGGAGCCCCCTTCGACATGCTGACGGACATGCTCCGCGGCACGGTCGGCATCTTCATGGACATGTTCCGCCAGCCGGAAAAAATCCAGGAAGCCATGGACCGCATCACGCCCATCGTTATCGAGCAGGCCGTCGCCAGCGCCGAGCACTCGCTCTCGCCGGTCGTGATGATGCCGCTCCACAAGGGCGAGAAGGGCTTCATGTCGCCCAAGCAGTTCGAGACGTTCTACTGGCCGAGCTTCAAGAAGGTGCTGCTCGGCATTATCGAGGAAGGCCTCGTGCCGATGCCCTTCGCCGAGGGTAACTACATCCCGCGCCTGGAGGTCATCCAGGAGATGCCGCGGGCGTCCATGGTCTGGTACTTCGAGTACATGGACATGGCAAAGGCCAAGGCCACGGTGGGGCGGAACAACTGCATCTGCGGCAACCTGCCCATCTCGGTCATGGTGACAGGCACCGCCGCCGACGTCAAAGAAGGCTGCCGCAAGCTCATCGAGACCTGCGCCCCCGGCGGCGGCTACATCCTCAGCGCCTCCGCCAGCCTGGAGAAGGGCAACATGGAGAACCTGCACGCCATGATGGACGCCGCCAAGGAATATGGCGTCTATAAATAAGACAAGGACACATCTTATCTATGGAAACCGAGAAGAAATGGGCAGACATGACCTGGCAGGAGCGGCGCGAGGTCCGCTTCAAGAAGTGGCTCGATGCTCCCGGCGTCGCTTTCCAGGATGAAGCCGCCAGGGAACGCTACCGGGAACGCGTGACCCGCTACATAAAAGCCATTAAGCTGGAAGAGGCGGACCGCGTGCCGGTCAACCTGCCGGCGGGCTACCTGCCTGCCTCATGGGCGGGGTACTCGCTCGGGCAGGTGATGTATGATTATGACAAGCTGGCCGATGCCTGGTACCGGTTCAACCGGGAGATGCAGCCGGACAGCGCGTCCGGCCCGGGTCTCGTCTACCCCGGCCGCGTACTGGAGATCATCGGTCACCAGCTCCACAAGTGGCCGACCCACGGCCTGCCGGACGACGCCCCCATGTACCAGTACCTCGAAGGCGTTTACATGCAGGCCGACGAGTACGACGATTTCAACATGAACCCCACCGATTACTGGCTGCGCACTTTCCTGCCGCGCACCGAGAGCGGCTTCGAGGGGTTCCAGTACCTGGCGCCCTTCAGCCCGGTCCTCACCAACCCGCTCGGCTGGATACTCTCCGCCTCGCGGCCGGAGGTGCAGCGGTCGCTCCAGAACCTGCTCGACGCCGGTACCGAGATACGTAAATGGGCGGCGGCGGTGGGCCGGGTCAGCCGGGCGATGCTCGAGGAAGGCTTCCCCACCTTCGGCGGCGGCATGGCCGGCGCGCCGTTCGATAACGTCTCGGACGTGCTGCGCGGCACCCAGGGCATCGTGGGAGACATGTTCCGGCAGCCGGAAAAGATCCACGAGATGATGGACCGCCTCGTGCCCATCATCGTCAGCGGGGCCGTGCGCGGTGTGAACAACGCACTCTCGCCGATCGTCCCGATGCCGCTCCACAAGGGTGAAAACAGCTTCATGTCCCAGAAACAGTTCGAGACCTTCTACTGGCCGACCTTCAAGAAGGTCCTGCTCGGCCTGATCGAGGAGGGCATCGTGCCAATGCCCTTCGCCGAGGGCAACTACGAGCCGCGGCTGGAGGTCATCGCCGACATGCCAAAGAGCGCCATCATCTGGTACTTCGAGGTGATGGACATGGCTAAAGCCAAGCGAATCCTCGGCGACGTAGCCTGCATCGCCGGCAACGTCCCGGCCTCCGTCCTCGTCACCGGCACCTATGACCAGGTGAAAGAGAACTGCCGCCGGCTCATCGAGACCTGCGCCCCCGGCGGCGGCTATATCCTTACCGGCGGGGCCGGCATGAACAAGGGGCCGGCTGAAAATCTCAAGGCCATGATGGAGGCCGCCCGCGAGTACGGCACCTATGGTAAATAATGTATAATGGCAGGGGGTGACGTCCCCAGCGAGCCGCGACCGTTTTCCTGTCGTATCCAGACTGGCGGCCGGTACTTTAGTCGATAGGAGAAGCACAGCATGGAGACCAAAGTCAGTTCAGCCACGAAAGAAGTTATCATCTCGTACGACCGCCCGACGGTCATCATCGGCGAACGCATCAATCCAACCGGGAGAAAGAAACTCACCGCGGCGGTCCAGTCCGGCGATATATCTATGATCAAGCAGGAAGCCCTCAACCAGGTCGAGGCGGGCGCGACCATCCTGGACTGCAACGTCAACGCCCAGGGCGTCGATGACACCAAGCTGCTGCCGGAAGCCGTCAAGCTCATCATGGAGACCGTCGACGCGCCCATCTGCATCGATAGTCCCAACCCGGACGCGCTGGAGGCGGGCCTCAAGGTCTACGAGGGGAAAGCCCTGGTGAACTCCGTGAACGGGGAGACCAAGTCGCTGGAGCGGGTCCTGCCGCTCGTCAAGGAGTACGGCGCGGCGGTCGTGGGGCTGGTGCAGGACGACGAGGGCATCCCGAAGACGGCGGACAAGCGCGTCGCGGTGGCCCACAGGATCGTCGAGGCGGCCGACAAGATCGGCATCCCCAAGGAAGATATCGTCATCGACGTGATGTGCTACTCTATCGGAGCCGAGGCGAAATCCGGCCGGGACGTGCTGGACGCACTGTACCGCATCCGGACGGAGCTCGGCGTCAACATGACGATGGGCGCCAGCAACATTTCGTTCGGCATGCCGGACCGGAACCTGCTGAACGGGGCCTGGATCTCCATGGTCATCTTCGCCGGCGGGACGGCGCTCATCGCGAACGCCGCTCACGTGATGCCGTACGTGCTCTCGGCGGACCTGGTGATGGGGCGCGACCGCTTCGCGCGGCGCTACCTGGAAGGTCACCGCAAGCGCCAGGCGGCGGCTCAGGCTTGACAGGTCAGGCATCAGGGTCTATACTGAAAGATGTGTCTTGACGCGGGGTAGAGCAGTGGTAGCTCGTCGGGCTCATAACCCGGAGGTCGCAGGTTCAAATCCTGCCCCCGCTACCAAGTAAACCAAGGCCCGGTTTATTAAACCGGGCCTTTTCTTTTAGCAGTTTACACGTCTTGTGCTAGGACTGCGGGTACTGCGCGAACGTCAGCTGGACGTTCATCTTGGTCTGCCCGCGGTAAAAGTCCACCGTCACCGTCTGTCCCACCGAGAATGAATTGATGACGGTGGTCAGATCGCTCATCGTGTTGATGGTCTTGCCGCCTATCGCCACGATGATATCACCCGTCTTCAGGCCCGCCTTGTCCGCCGGACCCCCGGTGA
Source organism: uncultured Dehalococcoidaceae bacterium (assembly GCA_964580635.1). Classification (GTDB taxonomy): domain Bacteria; phylum Chloroflexota; class Dehalococcoidia; order Dehalococcoidales; family RBG-16-60-22; genus DAOUEG01. Next base: position 9,532 of record CAZOMF010000011.1, on the reverse strand, counting down.
CGATGCTCGTGATGGCGGCGCCGTGGTCGACCGGCAGGCCATAGAACGCCGCCAGGGAGGGCGTGACTGCGGTGGTGTTGATGCCCATGTACGGCCGCACCACGAACCCCTGTGAGATGAGCGTCTGTATGATCGGCAGGGCCTCGTTGATGCTGATGGCGTAGCCCATGCCCTCGACGCCCACCTGGGAGACCTTGACGCTGTTGATGCCGATGACCTCACCGGCACCGTTGACCAGCGGCCCTCCGCTGTTGCCGGGATTGATGGCGGCATCCGTTTGGATGAGACCGTGCAGCGTGGTGCCGGCGGATTCCTGCAATGTTATGTCCAGCGCGCTGACGATGCCCGCCGTCGCGCTGATGCCCATATCCAGTGAGTTGCCGATGGCCACCACCCAGTTACCCACCAGCAGTTTACCGGAGTCTCCGGTCGAAGCGGCGACGAGGTTGGTTGCATTAATCTTTACGACGGCCAAATCCGTGACGGCGTCGGTACTCACTTTAGCCGCCTGGAACGTCCGGCCGTCTTCCAGCGTCACGGTGATGTTATCCGCATTTGCGACCACGTGGTTGTTGGTCACGATATGTCCCTGGGTGTCATAAATCCAGCCCGTGCCGGCCGCCTGAACCGTCGACGGTCCGAAGACCCCGGACTGCGTCGCCTGTACGTTGATGGCCACGACGGAGGGCCGCACCGCCGAGACCACCGGGCTCAGGTCTTCCAGGTCGCTCGTCAGGATCGGTCCCGTCGTCGTGGTTGAAGTAGCGGTTGGAGTGCCACTGGTCGTGGTCGAGGTGGTGGTCGGGGTTGTCGGGGGAGTGGTCGTACTGGAGCTGCACGAGGCCGCCGACAAAGTGAAGGTCAGAAGCGTGAGGAAGAGAAAAAACGTCAGCAGAAAGCGTTTGTTCATCGTATCCTCCTGTGGGGAACATTGTCCGGTCATCGGGTGACGGGAGGCACGTTAATCCCTTGCCGGTTTCCCCCGCGGCAAATGATACTATGATTGTAAAAACTGCCTTATAACATAGTCACAAAATTGGCGGACGGAAATGCTCATTTTTATGACATTTCCCGCAGAGTTGCGTCTCTCTCAATTGCAGCAGAGGCTATGATTCGGTGGGGAGTTGGCGTTGCGAGCAGACGCCTGGATTCAATCGATCGAGACCGTACCGTGGTCCGTTCAGGCCCGTTCAGCTTCGGCTTCAATCTCCACGTCCGGCTTGGGGTAAACGCGCTTGGCCAGGAAGATACTCATCTCGTAGAGGATGAGGAGCGGTACCGCCAGGATAGCCTGGCTCACCGGGTCCGGTGGCGTCAGCACCGCCCCGATGATAAAGGCGAGCACCACGGCGATAGGCCGCCACTTCACGAGCCATTGCGGCTTGAGGACGCGGATGCGGGCGAGAAAGGTGGCGATGACCGGCATTTCGAAGAGGAGCCCCGTGCCCAGCACGAGCTTGCTCAGGAAGCCTATATAGTTACCGATGCGGGGGAAGAACTCGGCGACGCTGCTCCCGAAGGTGGCGAGGAACCTCATCGTCCACGGCGCGAGCACCAGGAACCCGAAGGCCACGCCCCCGAGGAACATCAGGAAGATCCAGGGAATGATGAGGAAGACCCATCTCTTCTCGCGCGGGGTCAGCGCCGGCGCCACGAACATGATGAGCTCGTAGAGGAGGACCGGCATCGCCAATATGATGCCCCCCACGATACTGACGAGCATGATAGAGCTGGCGCGCTCCATCATGTCGATGGAGGTGAAAGCGATCTGCCGGGCGGGGTATTCCAGGAGGTTGAAGATAGGCTTGTAGAAAATGAAGCAGACGACCGACCCGACGAAGATAGCGGCGATGCTGACGATCAGACGGCTGCGGAGCTCCCGGATGTGGTCCATGAAGGACAGCTTGGGCGTATCACTGCTCATCGTGCGTCGACCGGCCGGCCGGGAGCGAATCCCGGGGGGCTTTTGGCGGGGTTTTCCTGGCGGGTTTGTCCTGAGGCGGCAATGAAGACCGCTTTTCGGTCTCTTTCCGGGCTTCGTCCAGCGCTATCTCGCGGGCGACACTGGCCGTCAATTCCGAGGTGATTTTACGGATTTTGCGGACGATGGTACCGAGGGTCCGCATGATTCCGGGAATCCTGGATGGTCCCAGCACCACCAGTATGACCACTACGATGAGTAGAAACTCCCAGAAGCTGATTCCCAGAAACTCCATGGTGTATCAGTCTCCGGGCGAACGTCATGATATGAGCGGGCCGTTCGTCCGGTCGGCCTTCCTAGCCCTTCTTTACGGTCTTACTGGCGGTGGTGGTGCGCTTGCGGGTGGTGGTCCGGGACGTGGCGGCGCGTTTCGGACGTTTGGTTGGCTCTTCCTCCTCGTCCTCATCTTCGTCTTCATCCTCCTCTCCCGCGGCGCCTTGCTTGAAAGAACGAATACCTTTACCGAGCGCGCTGCCGACCTGCGGCAGTTTCCCCGCGCCGAAAATAATAAGCACGATCACCAAGATGAGAATTATCTCCCAGGGACCGATTCTGCTGAACATCTCCCCGCACCTCCTGAAGGACTTCCTTTTTAAATTATAGCGCGTTTACCCCACTCCTCCAAGTAAGTTGGTCAACAATCTTTCGTACGACCCCTTCTAAGCCGGAGACGTCAGACACGGGCCCTCCGTCCGGCGGTGTTTGGTACGCATGGTAACGAGGGTTTATAATGGGATTATGAGGATAAAGGCGTTCGAAGTTCTGGAGCCTCTGCCGGATCTGGAACGTCCGCACGCCATCGCCATGCTGGAGCCGTGGATCGACGCGGGCAACGTGGGTTCGATGACGCTGTCTTGGCTGGAGGATGAGACCGGTGCCCGCCCGCTCGCGGAGCTGGCGAAACCGGGCGCTTTCTACGATTTCACCCGCTACCGGCCGATGACCTATTTCCTCGGTGAGGAGCGGCGCCTCCGTCTGCCCAACACCCGCATTACCTACGCCAAGCGGGCGGACGGCCCGGATTTCCTCTTCCTGCGCCTGCTGGAGCCGACGGCGCTCGGTGAATACTTCGTGGACTCCATCGTCAAGGTACTGGAGACCTTCGATGTCAGCCGGTTCGCTCTCATCGGGAGCATGTACAATCTGGTACCTCACACCCGCCCGCCGATGGTATCCGGCAGCGGCTCGCCGGACGCGTTACACCAGCGGCTGGAGGAACTGGGGGTCCACGGCGGCCGCTACGAGGGGCCGACCTCGATATGCTCAGCCATTTCCCAGCGGGTATCGGACCAGGACCACGAGACGATGACCATGATCGTCAGCCTGCCTCAGTATACCCAGCTCGATGATGACTACATCGGCACACTACGGCTTCAGGGCATTTTGGTGTCTCTCTACGGCTTTACGCTTCCGGAGGAGACCGTTCACCAGGCCGAGCAACAGCGCGAGCAGGTCACCGAGGCGGTGGACGCCGACCCGCAGGTCAAGGAAATCGTCGATCAGCTGGAGCGGACATACGATCTGGACGAGGAAGGCGAACCGGATGAAAACGAGACCCCGGCGCTGTCGCCGCAGGTCGAGGACTTCCTCCGGGAGATGGAACGCCGCTTCCGGCGGGAATAGGGTCTAGAGCCTCGTCCGGGCATCCCGCGCGTTCCTGACCATCGTTTCCAGCCGGGTTATCTGGTCCGCCAGCACCAGCCTTCCCTTGATGGTCAGGATATAATTCTTGCGGCGGCGTTCCTCACTATCCCGGACGATTAATTCCTGCTTTTCCAACGTGGCCAGGACGCCGTAGAGGGTGCCCGGTCCCAGCTTGACTGCTCCCTGGCTGATACGACGCACTTCCTGCATGATGCCATAGCCGTGGCGCGGCTCCACCAGGCAGAGCATCGTGTAGTAGGTCGCTTCAGTGAGGGGAAGGTAGGGGCTCGTATCGAACTGGGGCACGGATATCTCCCGGCAGTTGTTATAACGTAGGACGATACATCGTCAGACGATATAATAACACGATCGGGGAAAGGCAGTCAACCCACCGGCGCGGCCGTCATACGGGTAACAGTCATCTGTACGCGGTACTCCTCCGGCGGAATGCCGCCCGCCTGCTCCGGGTAGGGCAGGAGCGTGGCGTTGACGGAGTAATCGAGGAAGGTGGCGGTAGCCTGGCCGGCGTCCAGCCCGGTGAACGTCACGATGGCGGCGGCGCTTCCCTGGGTGAAGCGGATGGTGAAGACGGCCTCTCCGGCAGTCACGCACTGGACGCCGCGCGGGCAGCGGCTGTCCTTGCTGACCTCTCGGAAGGTAAGACTCAGGTTCTCCGAAGGGATAACAGCCTCACGGTGGATGGGTACGTCGAAGGTCCGGCCGAGGGTGGCCTGGATTTCTGACGCCGGGGCGCAGCCTCCCAGCGGCAACGCCGCCGCGACGAGTCCGAACGCCACGAGGGCCAACTTTTTCATGCCGTGGCCTCGGCTGGATCGGTCAGGCCCATTCCCCGGCGGCATTCCTTCTTGTCGAGCCCTGCCTGCCAGGCCGCACAGCAGTCCGGCTTGACCGGTTGGACGGCGCAGGTTGCCAAACCGTCCTCCCAGGTAAGAAAGGTGCAGGCGCCGTTCACGTGCCGCACCAGGTAGTAATCATTATACTGCCAGCGTGAGTCGAGGTAAGCAGCCTCCCACTCCTCAACGGTCATGCCCAGAAATTCCGCAAGGCGGGCTATTTCATGAGGTCTCACCCAGGCCTGATGGAGCGTGCAGCAGGTACCGCAGCGGCGGCAGGGCACGGGCTGTTGCGAGGGGGCCAGCGGGAGGGAATCGGAGTCGGTAGTGGGGTCGGTATCCATATAAAAAACTTTGAGGGGAGCCTGGCGCGGTCGCCGATGGTCCCCTCAACGTGTTGAAATTGCTTTCCTACTTCTTTTTCGGGTCGGCCGGTCTGGCCTGACCGGGTTTCGGCTTGCCCGCGGGATGTTGGGCACCCTTGTGTCCCATGTCTCGGTGTGCCTCCTTTTCTTGAAATCACATAAAAGACCCGGCATGCTGTTTCGACCGGACGCCGGGCGCGTCTGTTGACTCACGTTACCCTTTTATTATACAGGAAAAATTAGCCCGTAGCTAGATATTATGTCTAATATATTTCCGTGACCTTCCGGAAGGAATTCTTCAGATGGAAAACGAGGGTCGCAGCCCGGCCGCGGCGGTTTCCGGCGGCAGGATGCAGACGTTCTCTTCCTGGAGGACCTGGTAGTAGAACTGGTCGCTCGTCTCTACCGGGGAATAGAGCAGGGAACCGCGCGGCGTCAGCCGGACGTGCGTCCAGAAGCTGTCCGCCTCGAAGCCGGAACAGGTGGCCAGATTGAAGCTGACCAAATTGTGGGCATCGAGCCATTCGAAGACCTTGAGGAGCCCCGCCGCCAGGCCCCGCAGGTCCTGCCCAGTGAGGTCGAGGACGGAAGCCTTGCCGGGGAACACGGCCATGATATCGGAGAGGCGACCGAGCGGCGCGAAGGCGGCCAGCCACTCGGCGCTGCCGAGGCGGCCGATGTACCGCTCGCCGAGCCGCCGTTCCTGCTCCAGCAGATCGCTCCAGTAGTTACTCCCGTTCGCGGCGTGGTAGCGCTCCGAGGCATCGAGCACTTCCCGCTGGATGTTGGTCGGATAGTAGCCGGCGTTGCTCTGCATGTGGGGATGGACGAGGCTGCCCCCGGAGGCCGGCATATAGTTCCAGGCAACGAAGTGGTACTTTGCCGCCGGGTCCGTCTCACTGACCCGCCGGAGGTGCGTCTGCGCCGCGAGCAGGGCGTTGGTGACAAGATCCTCGTCGAAGGCGTCCAGCCGGACGAAGTGCCGCTCCGGCGAGAGCACGATGACGGCGCCGTGGACATCGTAGGGGCCGAGGTTGGGAAAGCCGTACGCCTCTCCGATTCGCAGCGTCCCCTCCGATATGAGGTCCGGCGGAAAGACGGGCGTAATACGGGCCACGTTCGGGGTGCAGAACGGGCAGAACAGCTCGCCGCACTGGTGCTCCAAAGCGTCCAGGTCCGGCCGGATGATGCGATCCAGGTTGAACGGCACGAGCCGCAAGGTTCGTCCAGTGAGGGGGTCGGTGCGGAACTCCACCGGGGTGGTGCCTTCCACGAGCGCCCCCGTGGTCGCATTACGGACGAGCAGCCGCCCCTCATGGACGGCAGTGTGGAACTCAATGGGAAGGGACCTGTCTGTGGTCATGCGCTATTTTACTATAGCGCTTATCTGCTTGAAAACCTCGCCGCGGCCCAGCTTCAGCATCTCGAAGAGCGCCATCTCCGTGTTGGTGGGACTGACGCCGGCGGCGTTCATCCTCGTGTAGGCAGCCGTTTCGTTGGCGGGATTGCGGGAGGCGCAGCAATCGGTCACGATGTGGACCTGGTAGTCTATCCGCGCGAGGGTCAGGGCCGTCTGGTAGACACAGATGTGCGTCTCGATGCCGGCCAGCAGCACCTGGCGTCGTCCGGACGCCTCGAGGGCCGCCGTGAACCCCTCCGCGTCGCAGGCGGAGAAGCAGGTCTTCTCAATGGGCGCCACGTCCGGGAGCAGCTCTTTGATCTCCGGCAGCGTCGGCCCGAGGCCCTTCGGGTACTGCTCGGTAACGATGACGGGCAGGTTGAAGGCGACGGCGCCCCTGACCAGCTTGAGGACGCTGCGCAGCAGCCGGTCCCGGTCGTGCATGGCCGGAAAGAGCCGCTCCTGGTAATCGATGAGGACGAGGACGGCGGTTTCTGGCGTGAGCATATCCGGTACGATCATTCGGTACCTCGTTCCGATAGGGGCCACCGGGCGGCGTCGCTAGGCGAGGAAACCGCCCCTGACCCCGGCGATATAGATGCCGGTGATGATGGCCGTGGTAATGACGCCGGCCACGTTCGGGCCCATGGCGAAGTTCAGTATCATGGCCTTCTTGTTGACGGAGTAGGCGCACTTTTGCGCGACCTTCGCCGTGGTGGGCACGCAGGAGACCGCTGCCAGGCCGAGGAGGGGGTTGAACGGCTTTTTGGAAAACTTCGAGTAGATGAGCCCGCCGATAATGCCGCCCAATCCGGACAGCAGCAGCGCGATGACGCCGAGTACGAGGAGCAGGAGGAGCTTCGAGTCGAAGATAATATCCACGCCAAGGAGGGCGCCGAGCGTGAAGCCGAGGAAGAGCGTCGAGCCATAGAGCAGCGGTCCGGAGAGGAATTCCACGAAACGTGTTATCTTGGCCTCCTTGATGGCGAGGCCGAGGAAGAAGGAGGCGAAGAGTGGGGTCGCCACCGGGAAGAGGAACGATAGCAGCGTGAACGTGGCAATGCAGAAGGTGAACTTCTTACCCGCGGAGACAGTCGGTATCTCCCGCCAGTTCATCTCTATGCCGCGCATCTTCCGCGGGATGATACGCGCCAGGAAAGGGTAGCCGGCATAGGTGATGCCGAGGTAGACGTACGCCACGATAGTGATGGGAATAAAGAGATCGGGCGCCATCTGGAGCGACCCGTAGAGGACCATCGGGCCGTCCGCGCCGCCGATAAGCGCCGTCGCCGCGGCGTTGCCGGGGTGAAACCCCATCGACATGGCGATGGGCAGCACCAGTATCGTTCCCAGCTCGGCGAAGATGGCCAGGAAGAAGCTCATCCCCGGCCGGGCGAGCAGGATATCGATGTCCGTGATGGCCCCGATGCCGAGGAACACGAGACAGGCGATGAGGCCGTTGCTGAACATATAGGTGTAGATAGGCTGGAGAAAATCGACCTGGAGGAACGCGCTCAACTCGTCCACATTGGAGAGAGACGGATTGATAAAGAGGTTGCCCACCGGTCCGTGAGCGGTCTGGTAGAGCCCCGTGGTAATGGTCCCGCCGCTGGCGGTCGAGACCTCCAGCACCATGAGGCCGGCATTGACGGCGATCATCCCGATGCCGAGCGGCAGCATGATGAGCGGCTCCAATACGTGCTTGTAGGCGAGCCAGATGAGCATGATGCCGATGAAGACGAGCAGCAGGCGTCCCCAGGCGCGGGTCGGGTCGGTGATGAAGAACGTGTAAATCCCCTGGAAGAACTGCAGGAAGAACATCGGGCCTAGCCTGCCTTCGTCCCGGAGGCGGCTTTTTCAGTTTCAGCGGGTTTTTTCTCCCGGATGAAGAACGCAATCGCCTTGACGATGAAGGTGACGAGGACGGCGATTATCGCGGCGATGCCGTAAGAAATGAGCGCGAAAATAATGGGTGAAAATGAATGTTCGTTCACGTTCGCCTGCGTTTCAACGATGATCGAGGGGCGGGACTAGTACTCTATCACGGCGATGACGTCGCCGGGCTTGACGACCTGGTCTTCCTTGATCGAAATCTCGGCGATCGTTCCGTCCACCGGCGAGGTGATAGGGTTCTCCATCTTCATGGATTCCAGGATGCAAATGATGTCGCCTTCTTCGACCTTGTCGCCGACCTTGACGTCAATGCTGATGATCTTTCCGGTAATGGGGACTTCCACCTTTTCCTGGGCCAATTTCAGACTCCTCTCTCAACGCCGGAGGTTGAAAACGATGAAGGGCGAAGGACTCGTTATTGAAACCCTTCGCCCTATTATACTTGATTGAGGAGCCCAAGTCACGCGCAAAGTAATACGTGAATTACCGTTCAGTACTGGAAGTACGGTACCTGAGTTACGCGTAACGTTGTGCGTGGATCAGGCAGCGGCACCCACCGGCTGCGGCGGGAACGCGAACTTGCTCTTGGACTCGATGAAGACTTCCTCGTCCTTGGCGTCCACGACGACGTACGACACGTAGGTATTCTCGACAATCTTGAGCTCCGGCGTCTTGCCGCGCACGCCCTTATCTTTACCGGCGTTCTTTTCGAGCTCCTTGATGATCTTTTCCACTTCCCACTTGATGCTCTTGGTGGAGTAGACCACGAGCTTGTCGTTATCGAGTTCCGCCTGGGTGATCTCCGGTAACGTCTTGGGGGCGCTCTCGCCGGCCTCGGTCATGAGGCGGGCCGGGATCTCCTTGACGGCGGCCAGCACTGCGTCCCGGATATCCGGGTTCTTGATAGTCGCTTTAACCTCGAAGACGCGGTTGAACACCTTGAACTCCTCGCGGAGCACGGCCTCTGACAGCTTGTCTTCCACCATCGTCTGAATGACACGGCGCAGCGGCCGGGCGCCATAGACCTCGTCGTAGCCTTTTTCACCGAGGAGGTCCTTGGCAACGTCGGTGACGTTGAGCTTGATCTCCTTATCGGCGAGCTGCGTGCTGACACCGGCCAGCATGAGATCGACGATAGAGCGTATCTGTTCCTTGGCGAGCGGGTGGAAGACCACGGTGCCGTCGACACGGTTGAGGAACTCCGGCCGGAACGCTTTTTTCAGCTCCTGAAGGAGGTTGTCCTTCATACGGTCGTAGCTCTGCTCGCGGGCCTTTTCCTGATCAGCCCGCTGCGCGAAACCGAGCGTCGTACCCTTGCGGATGGTCTCCGCGCCGATGTTGCTCGTCATGATGATGACGCTGTTGCGGAAGTCCACGCGGCGGCCCTTGGCGTCCG
>CAZOMF010000010.1:0-24680 GCA_964580635.1 uncultured Dehalococcoidaceae bacterium | reverse complement strand
CGGCGTCGTTGCGCATCTGGCGGATGGCTTCCAGGAAAGGCTGGCCCTCGATGTCGCCGACCGTGCCGCCGATCTCGATGAGGATAACGTCAGCCTTGGTGGCGTCGGCGTGCTTCTGGAAGCGGCTCTTTATCTCATTGGTGAGGTGCGGCACGATCTGGATGGTGCCCCCGAGGAAATCGCCGCGCCGCTCCTTGGTGATGAGGCTGCTGTAGATCTGGCCGGAGGTGATGTTGGAGTCCCGGGTGACCTCGCTGTCGATGAAGCGCTCGTAGTTGCCCAGGTCGAGGTCGGTCTCGGCCCCGTCCCGGGTCACGAAGACCTCTCCGTGCTGGTAGGGGGACATGGTGCCGGGGTCCACGTTCAGGTACGGGTCCAGCTTCATCGCGGCGACAGATATGTCGCGGGACTTGAGAATGGAACCGATGGACGCGACGGCGATGCCCTTACCGACGGAACTGACCACGCCTCCGGTCACGAAGATGTATTTCGGCATATACGAGAACCTGCCCCAAACGCCTGGAATGCTTCCAGCGCGAACCTTGGAAAATCGTTAGTGAGGTGGAACGGAACTGTTAACAAGTGCCTCTGGCAAGCCTGGTGCTACGGTACACGAAAAGGGGGATAACAAGGGACGACGGGGGTTTTTCTTTATTATAGGAACGCCCCTCTCCTTTGTCAAGCATTTCCGAATTCTTCCGCAGGCGGATGCCGGAAGCCGGCGGAGGCTGTTTTTCAGCGTGAAAACGCGACATTTTCAAATTGACACTTCCGGAGGCCCGGTTGTAGACTATGAACGTATCCGGAATCCCCCCGCCGAGGAGTTTCGCCGTCATGAGCTACCTTTCCCGGACCGATCCCGACATCAGCCGCGCCATCGAGTGCGAAAAGGCGCGCCAGAAAGAGATCGTCAACCTCATCGCCTCGGAGAACTACACGAGCCGCGCCGTCCTCGAGGCGCAGGGCTCGTTCCTTACCTACAAGTACGCGGAAGGCTACCCGGGCAAACGCTACTACGGCGGCTGCGAGAACGTGGATATCATCGAGAACCTCGCCATCGAACGGGCGAAGGAGCTCTTCAAGGCGGACCATGCCAACGTCCAGCCCCACAGCGGCTCCCAGGCCAATACCGCCGCCTACTACGCCCTCATCGGCTACGGCGATACCGTCATGGCCATGAACCTGGCCCACGGCGGCCACCTGACCCACGGCTCCCCCGTCAACGTGAGCGGCAAGTCGTACCATTTCGTGCCCTACGGCGTCAACCGGGAGACGGGGCGCATCGATTACCCGGAGGTGGAGCGGCTGGCCAAAGAGTACAGGCCGAAGCTCATCGTGGCTGGCGCCACCGCCTACCCGCGCATCATCGACTTCGAGTGGTTCCGCCGCATCGCCGACAGCGTCGGCGCGCGCCTCATGGTGGATATGGCCCACATCGCCGGCCTGGTGGCGGTCGGGCTGCATCCGAGTCCCGTTCCCTACGCGGACGTGGTGACGAGCACCACCCACAAGACGCTCCGCGGCCCGAGCGGCGGCATGATTTTATGCACCCGGGAGATGGCCAAAGCGGTGGACGCCGCCGTGTTCCCGCAGGCCCAGGGCAAGCCGCTCATGCACGTCGTGGCCGGCAAGGCAGTCGCCTATCTGGAAGCCATGAAACCGGAGTTCTACGACTACCAGAAGCGCATTCTGGAGAACGCCCTCGCTTTGGCGGACGCCCTCAAGGCGCTCGGCTACGAGCTCTTCTCCGGCGGTACCGACAACCACCTGATGCTCATCGACCTGACGAACAAGGGCGTCACCGGTCTCCAGGCCGAGCAGGTCCTCGGGGAGTCCGGCATCGTCGTCAACCGGAACGCCATTCCCTTCGACGAGCGCCCGGCCCGGGTCACCAGCGGCATGCGGCTCGGCACGCCCGGCGTGACCGCCCGCGGCATGGGCACGAGTGAAATGAAACAGATTGCCGGGTATATCGACCGCGTCATCACCCATCCGGCCGACGCGGCCGTCCATCAGGCCGTCCGGCAGGACGTGGCTGCCATGAGCCGCGCTTACCCGGTCCCCGGCATCGACGACTGAAAGAAGGGTAGTATGACATCCATCAGGGAAAAACAGGGTGTCTTGGACTGCATCGGCAATACGCCGCTGGTGCGGCTGGCCCATATCAACGACGTCCCCGGCGTGGACATCTACGTCAAGCTGGAAGGCAACAACCCCGGCGGCTCCGTCAAGGACCGCCCCGCCTACTACATGATTACCCGGGCGGAGGCGGCCGGGCAGCTCGACCCGTCCAAGACCATCATCGAGCCGACCTCCGGCAACACCGGCATCGCCATCGCCATGATAGGCTCCGCCAAGGGCTACAGGGTCAAGCTCTTCATGCCGGAATGCGTCAGCGTGGAGCGCCAGCTTATTTTACAGGCGTTCGGAGCGGAGGTGGTGCTGACCCCCGCCAAGGAGGCGGTGGACGGCGCCATTCACCGCGCCCAGGAGGCGCTCGACGCCGAACCGGACAAATATTTCATGCCCAACCAGTTCGATAACCCCAACAACATCCTTGCCCACTATGAGACGACCGGTCCGGAGCTGTGGCGGCAGACGGATGGGCACATCGATGCCTTCGTGGCCGGCATGGGCACCACCGGGACGCTCATCGGCACCGGGCGCTACCTCAAGGAAAAGGACCCCGCCATCACCATCGTCGGCGTGGAACCGACCGTTGGCCACAGCATCCAGGGTCTCAAGAACCTGACCGAGAGCCGCGTTCCCGGCATCCATGACCGCAACGCCTACGACGACAAACTCACCATCGAGGACGGTGACGCCTTCGAGACGGCCCGACTGCTCGCGGTGCGGGAAGGCATCTTCGCCGGCATGTCGAGCGGCGCCGCCGTCGCCGGCGCGCTTCAGATGGCCCGCACCATGAAAAAAGGGACCATCGTCACCATTCTTCCCGATCGCGGCGACCGCTACCTCTCCACCACCTTGTTCCGGTCCGTTTGCGGGAAATGCCCCCCGTAGGGAAGGACCGATGCCAGCGGAAGAAGCCTATCTGGATATCGAAACCACCGGTCTTAGCCCGGACGATTGCGAGATTACCGTGACCGGCATTTACCGGTGGGCGCCCGACGCGGATGACTGCGTCCAGCTCATCGGGCGGGAGAACACGGCGGACAACATCCTGGAAGCCCTCGATGGCATTCCCGTCATCTACACCTACAACGGCCGCCGGTTCGACCTCCCTTTCATCCACCGCTGCACCGGCATCAACCTGGAACGGCGCCACCGCCACCAGGACCTCATGTTCGATTGCTGGCGGAACAGCCTCCGCGGCGGCCTCAAGTCCGTGGAACGGCAGCTCGGCATAAGGCGGGAGCTCCCGGACGTGAACGGCCTGGAAGCGGTCCGGCTCTGGTGGCGCTACGTGGAGACGTTCGACCTGGACGCGCTGGAAAAGCTCAAGGCCTACAACCGGGAGGATGTCGTCAATCTCAAGACGCTCAAGGAAATGCTCTGCCCCGGCCCGGCCGCCCCGGGCGGGTGAGCTTGCCGGGTGTTCGTGTTATAATTTAGTATGTACCGGTATCGGTGGATTGGAAAGGAGAACCGTCCCATGGACGAACTGAAAGTGTTTTCCGGGAACGCGCATCCCGCCCTGGCGAACGCTGTCACGGACTACCTCGGCATCCCGCTCGGCAAGTGCGAGGTGTTCCAGTTCAGCAATGAGAATACCTTCGTGCGCGTCCTGGAGAACGTCCGGGAGCGGGACACCTTCATCGTCCAGCCCCTTTCCACGCCGGTCAACAACAACCTCGTCGAGCTCCTCATTATGATCGATGCCATGAAGCGGGCCTCGGCCGCCCGCATCACTGCCGTCATCCCCTTTTTCAGCTACGGCCGCAGCGACCGCAAGGACCAGCCGCGCGTGCCCATCACCGCCCGGCTCATCGCCGACCTGCTGACGGTGGCCGGCGCCAACCGCGTCCTCACGGTGGACCTCCACGCCGCCCAGATACAGGGGTTCTTCAACATCCCCGTGGACGAGCTGACGGCCGTCGGCGTGCTGAGCGATGCCGTCCGGGAGCGTGGTTACAATAACCTCGTCGTCGTGGCGGCGGACATCGGCGCCACCAAGCGCGCCCGGGACGTGGCCGCACGCATCCAGGCGCCGCTCGCCATCATGGAGAAACGGCGTCTCGGCAACAATGACAAGACGGAGTCCCTCAACATCATCGGCAACGTGGAGAACAAGCTGGCCCTCGTCGTGGACGACGAGATAGACACCGCCGGGTCGCTTATGGGGGTCGTCAGCGCCCTGCTGGCCCACGGCGCCACCGAGGTCCACGCCTGCGCCACCCATCCCGTTTTCTCCGGCCCGGCCGTCGACCGTATCGCCGGGAGCCCTCTCGTCGAGGTCATGGTCACCGATACCGTGCCCGTCAAGAACGGGAAACTGAAAGATAAATTGACGGTCCTGCCCATCGCGCCGCTGCTGGGGGAGGCTATCCGCCGCATTCACACCGGGCAGTCCGTCGGAGCCATGTTTGCCTAGCAATGCGAAAATGGTAGAGGTCTACAAGGCCCGCACCGAAATGGAAGCCGAGGTCATCAAAGGGCTGCTGGAAAGCTTTGGCATCGCCAGCGTCCTCCAGTCCAACAGCGCCCCCTCCGTCCACATGTTCACCCTCGATGGCCTGGCCGAGGTGCGGGTGATGGTCCTCGAGAACGTCGCCGAGCAGGCAAAAGCGCTGATTGTGAGTGAAAACGATGAAGCTGTTTAGCGGCCTTTTTGATTCCAACGAAAAAGAGCTGAAACGCCTCCAGTCCTACGTTGATGAAGTCAACGACCTGGAAGAAGCATACGAAGCGCTCAGCGATGACGAGCTTCGCGCCAAGACGGCGGAGTTCAAAGAGCGCCTCCGGGAGCTGACCTCCGGCGTGCAGCCGAGGATGGACGAGGCCCGCAAGGACCTCGATGAAGCCAAACAATGCCTGGCGGACGCCGAGCTGGATTACGCCAGGGACGAGGCGGAAAAGCAGTGCCGCCGCGCCGAGGATCGTATCCTCCAGGTCCAGAAGGACCTGCGCGAGGAGGAAGAAGAAGCGTTGCTCGAGCTCCTGCCGGACGCGTTCGCGGCGCTCCGCGAGGCAGCCAAACGGACACTCGGCCTGCGCGCCTTCGACGTCCAGCTTTTCGGCGGCATCACGTTGCACCTGGGCAAGATAGCCGAGATGAAGACCGGCGAGGGCAAGACGCTCACCGCCACCTTCCCCCTCTACCTCAACTCGCTGACCGGCCGGGGCGTCCACCTCGTTACCGTGAACGATTACCTGGCCAGGCGCGACCCGTACTGGATGGGTCCCGTCTTTCACGCGCTCGGCGTGAGCGTGGCGAGCATCTATCCCATGCAGAACCCGGACGAGGTACAGCCGGCGCGTCTCTACGATCCCACCTACAATGAAGGTCCCGCGCCCTGGCCGCACTACCGGCCTATCAGCCGCGCCGAGGCGTATCGCACCGATGTTACCTACGGCACGAGCGCCGAGTTCGGCTTCGACTATCTCCGCGACAACATGGTGGTGGACCTGTCTCGCTGCGTCCAGCGGCCGCACTTCTACGCCATCGTCGACGAGGTGGACAACCTCCTTATCGACGAGGCGCGCACGCCGCTCATCATCAGCGCCCCGGACGAGCAGGCCGGCCAGATGTACAGCGTCTTCGCCCGGCTGGTGACCGGCCTGCGCGAGGGGGCTGACTACGAGATACAGCTCAAGGAACGCTCCGCGGATCTCACCGACGAAGGCTGGGAGAAGGTCGAACGGATGCTGCACCGGGAAGGCCTGCTGCAGTCGGGCGACGACCTGTACAGTAACTCGACACTGATGCTTCACCTCCGCAATGCCCTCAGCGCCAAGGAGTTCTACAAACGGGACCAGCAGTACGTGGTCGACCGGAGCGGCGGCGGGGCGGAGATCGTCATCGTGGACGAGTTCACCGGCCGTAAGATGCTGGGGCGGCGCTACTCGGAGGGCCTCCACCAGGCCATCGAGGCCAAGGAGCACGTCAAGATCCAGGAAGAGTCCAAGACCTACGCCACCGTCACCATTCAGAACTATTTCCGCATGTATCTGCCGCCGTTCGGCAAGCTCGCCGGGATGACAGGTACCGCCGCGACCGAGGCCGAGGAGTTCTACAAGATCTACAAGCTGGAGGTCACCGAGATACCGACCAACATCGAGTATCGCGCGAGTCAGGGAGACCTGGTTGAAAGCATTGAAAAGCGGGACGGCCAGCAAGTGGTCAGATACCGGGATGAAGAGATAGACCAGACGTACTGGAAACGTATCGACTTCCAGGACCAGATCTACAAAAGCGAGGAAGGCAAGTACCGGGCGGTGGTGCGCGAGATCAAGCAGCTTCACGACGACGGCCTCCCGGTGCTGGTCGGCACCGTATCCATCGAGAATTCCGAACGGCTTCAGGAAATGCTCAAGCGCCAGGGGATCACGTGCAAGGTCCTCAACGCCAAGGAGAACCTGAAAGAGGCTGAGATCATCGCCCACGCCGGCGAGCCCGGCGCGGTGACCGTGGCCACCAACATGGCCGGCCGCGGTGTGGACATCGTGCTCGGCGGGCAGAAGCCGGAACCTCCCGGGACCGACGAACCTGAGGAAGAGAAAAAGTACCAGAAAGAGCTTACCGTCTGGCAGAAGAACCATGACGATGTCCGCGCGAAAGGCGGGCTGCATGTCATCGGCACGGAACGCCACGAGTCCCGGCGCATCGATAACCAGCTCCGCGGCCGCGCCGGCCGCCAGGGCGACCCGGGCCAGACCCGGTTCTACGTCTCGCTGGAGGACGATATCATGCGCCGTTTCGGCGGCGATCGCCTCAAGACGGTCATGGGCTGGGTGGGCATCGACGAGGACACGCCCATCGAGAACAAGATGATCACCAACGCCATCACGGACGTGCAGAAGCGCGTCGAGGGCTACCACTTCGACGTGCGCAAACACCTCGTCGAGTACGACGATGTCGTCAACCGGCACCGCGAGCTCATCTACGAGGAACGCTCCAAGATCCTCGGCGGGGCCGACCTGCGCTCCAACATCCTCCGCTACGTCGAGGAAGAGATAAAGATGGCCTTCGATGACCGCTGCGCCGGCGCCTACGCCGAGGACTGGGACATTCCCGGCCTGCTGGCGGACGTCAATACCATCATCCCGCTGCCGCCTACCGTGACCGAGGCATCCCTCCGGCAGCTTTCCAAGAAAGAACTGGAGGAGTTCCTGATCCAGCTCGCCCACGACGAGTACGACCGCCGCGAGAAGGACATCGGACCGGATAAGATGCGGGTGCTGGAACGCCTCGTCATGCTCCAGATCATCGACCGGCTCTGGGTGGAACACCTCACCACCATGGAGCGGCAGCGCCTTCAGGCCCAGTGGGCGGGCCTTCAGCAGATGAAGGGCGAGGACGCCTATAAGCTCATCGGTCACCAGATGTTCGAGGAAGAGCTGAAACCGGGCATACGTCATGACGTGGCCCATACCATCTTCAAGGTGCGTATCGCCGAGCAGGGGGCCAGACAGCCGGAGTCACCCATGGTCAAGGCGGGACTCGGATCCGGCGCCAAAGGCAACCGGAAGCCGAAGGCCATGGCCGGCGGTAAAAAGGTCGGCCGTAACGATCCCTGCCCCTGCGGCAGCGGCAAGAAATACAAGCATTGTTGCGGGAAGTAGGACGTGGACGAACAGGCGGTCGGGGACGAGTCTGTAGTCGAAATCGACGGGAACCGGGAAGAACCGGGTCTCGTCGCTACCGGTACCGCCGTTTCCGGCGATGCCGAGGCCATTCTCCTTTTCCGTGAAGCGCTCCTGGCCGGGCGGCCCTGGTTCCCGGCGCTGCTCGAGGCCATCGGCCGGTGGACGAGCCCCACGGAAGAATTCGACGACCGTTCGCGGCAGTACCTCATCGACGGCGAGGCGTTCGACTGGCTGGCCCTCGCCGAGCGGCTCATCGACACCGCCCCCGGACTCGTTCCCGAGACCGAACGCGATGCCCTACTGTTCTCCGGCATCCTTCCCGAAGACCTGGACGCGGCGGAGGTCAGGCGCCTGATGGGGGAGCGGAAATTCGGGCAGTACCTCAGCTACTTCTACGGCGTGACCGTCGAGGAAGGGCTGCTGCTCGCCGTGCAGGAAGAAGTAGAGAAGGAGAAGCGGGCCCGCGGCCTGCGCCACAGCGACGCCACCGAGGACGCCTACCTCCGCATTTACGACCTGGACCGGGACACGCTCCTCCACGCCTTCCGCAGGGAGAAACGCTACCCGCAGCTGAAATCAACGACCATCACGGAGCAGAAAGAGTTCACCTACTGGCTCTTCAAGTACCGCTTCAAGCACGGAGAGAAGGCGCGCGTCGCCAGCGACACACGGAAAGCGCTCGGGTTCCTCAAGCGCCAATGGGACATCCGCGGCGGCCAGCGGGTACTGGCGGTGAACCTGGACTTTTCGGACGGCGGCTAGTCCGCCCGTCTAGGAATGGTGAGGCGGTTCCGGTTCGTTGGTGGTACCCTCGGCGGCGCGGACCAGCAGCACCGGAACGCTGGCGCCCCGGATGATCTTGTCCGTGATACTCCCGAAGGCGAGCCGCCGCAGGCCGGAGCGCCCGTGCGTGGACATGGCGATGAGGTCCGCTCCTATCTCCTCGACGGCTTTCAGTATCTCGTCACTGGCGTTCCCGGTGCGCACCATAGTCGAGATGACCACGCCGCGCTTCTTCATGTTGTCGCCGGTCTTTTCCAGATAGTCCGAGACTCGTTTCCTGATAAGCTCCATCTCCTCTTCGGTGTAGGAGACGGGCGCGCTGGCTTCGCCGACGACGACCCAGTGGCGGAGGAGGGTGATGACGCCCAGGAGGGTGACCTCCACATGGGACTTGGGGGCCATTTTGTCGACGAGCTGCTCGATGACGGGGAATGCGGCTTCACCTACTTTGGAGCCATCCAGCGGTACGAGGACCTTGCTGAACATCGGAGCCACCTCCTATATCCGCGAGTACTGTTGCTGCAACTTTTCCAGTTTGTCTCTCAGAGTATAGAGCTTCTGCCGCTCCTTTTCAACGACCGCTTCCGGGGCCTTGGTGATAAAGTTCTCGTCCTTCAGGCGGGCTTCCAGGCGCGTGACCTCCGTCCCGGTCTGCTCCAGGTCTTTTTCCAGCCGTTTCTTCTCCGCGTCGAGGTCCACCATGCTGGCCATGGGCACCACAACGGTAGCGCGGGCCATCGGTTCGACGGCGGCGCTGGCGACGGCCGTTTCATCCGGCTCGCCGGCGAGGAACGTCAATGGCTCGCACCGGGCGAGAACACCCGAAGCGGTGGCATAATTCTCCAATACTGGCACTAGGGCCGCATCTGTGTAAATATTCGCGGCAATTTTACGCGAGTTCTCCACCTTATACTGCGCGCGGATGTTGCGGATGGAGCGTATGATGTCCGTCACCAGCCCGATCTCACTCTCGGCGTCCGTGTCCGGCTCCCGGCCGGTCGTCTTGGGGTAGGGGCTGACCATGATGGATTCTTCTTTCAGTTCCGGGTTGAAGGGACGGATATGCTGCCACAGTTCTTCGGTGAGGAAGGGCATGAAAGGATGGAGCAGCCGCAGGGAGGTATCTAGCACGTGGAGCAGGACCGGCTGCGGCGAGCGATCTCCGCTTTGCTGGCGTATCTTGGCGAGCTCGATGTACCAGTCGCAGTACTCGTTCCAGAGGAAGTCGTGGAGCTGGCGCTCCGCCTCGCCGAACTGGAACTCCTCCATGAGCCTGGTCACATCGGCCACGGTGCGGTCCAGCCGGGAGAGTATCCAACGGTCCTCCACGGTTTGGGCATTCAGGGCCTGCGCGGCGGTATAGATAAAATCGTCCGCCAGGTTGCCGAGGACGAAGCGCGTGGCGTTCCAGAGCTTGTTGGCAAAGTTCCGGCCCGCCTCCATCTTGTCCATCGAGAGGCGCGAGTCCATGCCGGGACCGACACCGGTGGTGACGGCGAAGCGGAGGGCGTCCGTGCCGTAGCTGTTCATCATGACGAGCGGATCGACGCCGTTGCCCTTCGTCTTGCTCATCTTTTCGCCGCGGTCGTCCCTGATAAGCCCGTGAAGGTACACGGTATGGAACGGGATGTCCCCGGTGTTCTCGATGCCGAGCATGATCATGCGGGCTACCCAGAAGAAGAGGATGTCGTAGGCGGTCTCCATGACCGAGGTCGGGTAGAAGTAGCGGAGGTCCTCGGTATCGTCCGGCCAGCCGAGCGTGGAATGGGGCCAGAGACCGGAGCTGAACCAGGTATCGAGGGTATCCGGGTCCTGCTCGAGGTTCGTCGAGCCGCACGTGGTGCAGGCCGCCGGCGTCTCCACGGCGACGATGATCTCGCCGCAGTCCTGGCAGTACCAGACCGGGATACGGTGCCCCCACCAGAGCTGCCGGCTGATGCACCAGTCCCGGATGTTCTCCATCCAGTTGAGGTAGACCTTCGTGAAGCGGTCCGGCAGTATCCTGATGCGACCGTCCGTTACGGCCTTGACGGCCGGCTCGGCGAGGGGAGCGATTTTCACGTACCACTGGGGGCTGACCACCGGCTCGACGACGGTCTGGCAGCGTTCGCAGTGCCCGACGGAATGACTGTAGTCCTCGATGCGCTCCAGCAGGCCGGCCTTGTCGAGGTCGTGGATGATGGCCTCGCGGGCGGCGTAGCGGTCCAGACCGTTGTAGGGCCCGGCGTTCTCGTTCATGGTGACGTCATCGTTGAGGATGTTGATGAGCGGCAGGCCATGGCGCTGGGCTATCTCGAAGTCCACTGGGTCGTGAGCGGGGGTTACCTTGACGGCCCCGGTACCGAACTCAGTGCTCACGGCGTCGTCCCCGACGATGGGAATCTCACGGTTGACCACCGGCAGGAGCAGCTTCTTGCCGATGAGGTGGCTGAAACGCTCGTCGTTGGGATTGACAGCCACCGCCGTATCCCCGACGATGGTCTCCGGCCGGGTGGTGGCCACGGTGACGTGGATGCCGTGGTCGTCCGCGAGGGGGTAGTTGACGTACCAGAGGTGCCCGCCGAGGTCCTGGTGCTCCACCTCCAGGTCCGAGAGGGCGGTGGCGCAGCGGGGGCACCAGTTGGAGATACGCTCGCCGCGGTAAATGAGGCCCTTGTCATAGAGCCGCTTGAAGGTAGTGCGGACCGCTCGCGAGGGGCCCTCGTCCATGGTATAGCGCTCCCGCGTCCAGTCGCAGGAGATGCCAAGCCTTTTATGCTGCTCGGTGATGCGGTCGTGGCAGGAGCCGACCCAGGCACGCATCCGTTCCAGGAATTTCTCCCGGCCGAGCGTATGGCGGTCGGTGCCCTCGGCGGCGAGCTGTCGCTCCACGACGACCTGCGCGGCGATGGCGGCGTGGTCCGTGCCGGGGAGCCAGAGCGTCGGCTCGCCGAGCATACGGTGCCAGCGCGCCATGATGTCCTCGAGTGTGGCCGGCATAGTGTGGCCCATGTGGAGCTCGCCGGTGATGTTGGGCGGCGGCATGATGATGACGAAGGGCTGCTTGGCGTGGTCGATCTCCGGCGTGAAGTAACCTTTCTCCATCCAGAAGTCGTACCACTTCTGCTCGACGGCCTGCGGTTCGTAGGCCTTGGGCATGGGGTTTGTAGCTGGCTCCTTCGTCATGGGTCGCGTTTCTCCGTGCTCTGATTATCTCCCGTCCTATTGTACCCGGTTTTACCCGTCTTCGACCAGCCGTTTGCCCATGGCGAACACCGGGTCCGTCTGGAACCCGATGCTCTCATAGAACTTTCGGGCAGCCTCGTTGCCGTCGCGCACCTGGAGGTTGATCTTGGGACAGCCGAGGGCGGTGAGCTTGGCGGTTATCGTATCCATCATCAGGCGGCCGTAGCCGCGCCGCTGGCAGTCCGGGTGAACGCCGAGATAGTAGACCCAACCGCGATGGCCATCGTAGCTGCCCATGACCGTAGCGACAACCCGCCCGTCTTCCGACCCGATGAGAAAAAGCTCCGGGCTGACGGCCACCTTCCGGGCGATATCCCTGGCCGGGTCGTTCCAGGGACGGGTCAGGTCGCAATCGTGCCAGAGCTGGATAACGGCCGCTTCATGCTCCGGTTGGAAGGGAACGATGGTAAAGCCGGGCTCGTCCATGGTCAGGCCCCGGCCCGGAAGAGCGCGGCCAGGCGGTCGAGGATCTTCTCCGCTACCTCGCGCTTGGGGAGGAGCGGTAGCTCCTCGGCGGCGCCGTCCCTGCCGATGAAGGTGACCCGGTTGGTGTCCACGTCGAAGCCGGCATCCGGCGCGGTGATGTCGTTAGCGACGATGAGGTCGAGCCGCTTCTCCGCCAGCTTCCTGCGGGCGTTCTCGACGAGGTCTTCGCTCTCGGCGGCAAACCCGATCTTCACGAGGTTGTCCGGCAGTTGAGGGAGAAAGTCCTCGTTCTCAATGAGCTCCAGCACCAGCCTGCCGCCCTGTTTCTTGATCTTGCCTGGAGCCGGTTCGGCGACGCGGAAGTCCGAGACGGCCGCCGCCATGACGAGGGCGTGCGAACCGGTAGCGGCGCCCATGACCGCTTCGCGCAGTTGGGCGACGGTGGTGATATCGATGACGGACATGCCGCCCGGGTGGGGCAGGGCGACCGGGGCGGTGATGAGGGTCACCTCCGCGCCGCGGTTGCGGGCCGCCTCGGCGATGGCGTAGCCCATCTTGCCGGAGGACCGGTTGCCGATGTGCCGAACCGGGTCGATGGGCTCCCGTGTGCCGCCCGCCGTGACCACGATGCGCTTGCCGCTCAGGTCGCCGGCGCGGGCGAGCACCTTTTCCAGCGCGTCCAGGATGACCTGCGTGTCCGGCAGGCGCCCCACGCCGACCTTGCCGGAGGCGAGACGTCCGTGGGCTGGCTCGATAAAGTGGAAACCGCGGCTCTTGAGGTCGGCAATGTTGAGCTGGGTGATGGGCTTGCGGTACATCACATCGTTCATGGCCGGGGCGATGACGACCGGCGCTTCCGTGGCGAGGACGACGGTGCCGAGCATGTTGTCCGCGATGCCGACGGCCAAGCGGGCGATGGTATTGGCCGTGGCGGGGGCGATGAGCACGGCGTCCGCCGCCTCCGCCAAAGCAATGTGTTCCTCGTTGTATTCGGAGGCGAGCTCGAACATGTCCGTCACCACCGACCGGCCGGTGAGGTTGCGCAGTGTCAGCGGCGTAATGAACCTGGTAGCCGCCTCCGTCATGATCGTCTCCACCCGGACGCCAGCCTGGGTCAGCTTGCTGGCGATGTCCGCCGCTTTGTAGGCGGCGATGCCCCCGGTAATGCCGAGGACGATGGTCCTGTTCGTGAACACGGTCATGAGCGGCCTTCCTGCGCGTGGTTGATGGCGTGGATGGTCTTGATACCGATGAGGGTCAGGTTCGGGTTGATGACGTCGAAGCAGCTGCACTCCTTGGCGATGATGGTGGAGTAGCCGCCGGTGGCGACGATGGTCGCCTTCTCCCCGAGTTCCTCCTGGATGAGGCCGACGATGCGATCGATAAGCCCGGCGTAGCCGTTCATGATGCCGGATTGCATGGCCACCTGCGTGTTGGTGCCGATGACGTGCTCGGGCCGTTCGAGCTCGACCCGGGGCAAAGCGGCGGTGCGGGCGTAGAGGGCTTCCGCGGCGATGCCGATGCCCGGTGCCAGCGCCCCGCCGATGTAGTCTCCCTCGCGGGAGATGGTCTCGAAGGCGGTGGCCGTCCCCAGGGCGACGATGATGATGGGCTTCTCGTAGAGGGTGATGGCCCCGGCCGCGTTGGCGATGAGGTCGCGCCCCACCTCGCGGGGGTTGTCCATGCGGATGCGGAACCCGGTCTTGACCCCCGGCCCCACCACGAGCGGTGAAATGTTGAAATAGCGTTCCAGGACCTCGGTGAAGATGGTGAGCAGCGGCGGCACGACGCAACTGATGGCTGCCTTGGTCACCGCCGAGGCCGGGATGCCGTTGATGCGGAGGAAGTCCAGCAAAGTGACGGCGTACTCGTCCGGCATACGGTGGACGCCGGTGGAGATGCTCCACGTGAAGCGGTGGACGTCCCCTTCGAACAGCCCTATCTTGATGTTGGTGTTGCCGATATCGATGGCGAGCAGCATCTCGTTCCCTTACTCGTCCCCGGTCTCGCCGGCTGTCCTGAGGTCATGGATGGTGAGGGGAAGCTCCGGCAGCAGGTCAGAGGCAAGCATGCCGGTATCCCCGTTCTCCGAGGCGAGACGGGCTGCCGTGGCCCCGTGGAGGTACACTCCGAGACAGGCAGCCTCGAAGGCCGGCAGACGCTGCGCCAGCAGCCCGCCGATGATACCGGCCAGCACGTCCCCGGTGCCGGCGGTGGCGAGCGCGGCGGTGGCGAACGGGCTCACCATAGCGCGGCCGTCCGCCGCGGCGATCACGGTATGGGCGCCTTTGAGTACGACCGTCTTGCGCCACTTCGCGGCGCCGGTGCGGGCGGCGGTCAGGCGGTCGGCCTGAATTTGCGCCACGGTCAGATCGCTCAGGCGTGCCATCTCGCCGGGATGCGGGGTGAGGACGCAGTCCGGCAGCCCGCGCCACCATGTTTTTTGTCCGGAGAGGGCATTGAGGGCATCCGCGTCTAAGACGAGTGGCAGAGTGGTTTTTTGCCGCGCCACTGTCCGGATGAACTTCACCGTGCCCGGGTCTTGTCCCAGCCCGCAGCCGGCCACCACGGCATCATAGGTGCCGCGCGCCGAGCCGACCTCCGTCGCCGCGTCAACGCCGACATGTCCCGGTTCACCTTCCGCCAGGGGCAGGTGGGTAACCTCCGGTAGCGCCCCGGCGATGACAGGGTGGAGGCTGGCGGCGGTCGCCAGCGTAACGAGCCCGGCACCGCTCCGCAGCGCCCCGGCCGAAACCAGTATAGCCGCCCCGGTGTAGTTGACGGAACCAGCCACCACGAGCAGCTTGCCGAACGTCCCCTTGTTGGCATCGATGGGCCGGGCCGGCAGCAGCTCGGCGGCCCAGTCGTCGGTCATCAACTCCAGAGTACTGGCCTCGGCAAGGTCTTCCGGGATGCCGATGTCGGCGACCATCAACTCGCCGGCGTGGGCCGCACCGGGAATGCCGAAGAGTCCCGGCTTGGGAAACCCCAGTGTCACGGTGAGATCGACGGCGGGGCAGGCGACGTCACAGGCCCCGGTGTCCGCGTCCATGCCGGAGGGCATGTCGATGGCGATGACGGCCAGGTCCCGGCCGTCCCGCTCGGCGATGACCGCTTCCAGCACCTGCTTGTAGAGGTAATCGAGGGGACGGGAGTTCCCGGTGCCGAGCAGTCCGTCGATGACGCAGGTCGTCCGGGACAGGAACGGCAGGACGTGTTCCAGGCTGCCATCGGCGGCGGCGTCCACGGTCGGGATGCCCCGCTCGCGGACCAGTTTCAGGTTCGCGTCCGCGGCGGCGCGGTGCCAGCAGAGGGCCACGTTGACCTCGGCGCCCCACTCGTGGAGGTAGCGGGCGGCGACGAGACCGTCCCCGCCGTTGTTCCCCCCGCCGATGAGACAGAGAATGGAGGCGTCCTCGATGTCGCCCAGATAGCCGCGGACCGCTTCCGCGACGGCCTTGCCGGCGTTCTCCATCAAGATGCTGACCGGTATTCCCCGGTCCACGCAGACCTGGTCGATCTTCTTCATCTCGGCGGCGGTAACGATTTTCATTAGCATCCCCCGTTTCCCGATGCAGAAAGTGTAGCAAAGATTGACATAACGGTCAATAGCCAAAGGCCGTGTAGCAACCCGGAATTACGGTACGGCGTTCAACGTGGCCAGCCGCCGCATCATGGCTTCCCAGTGAGTGCCCTGCCAGTAAATGCGGCCGCAGCCGGGACATTCCACGTAGCGGGTCTGGGTGCGGTACACGTAGGGCGGTACCCGGTCCCGTACCTCCTCCGGCGTGCGCGGTACGAGCACGGTATTGCACTCGATGCACCGCGTGAACGGGCGGACCATCGACGGCAGTCCGAGGGCGTCGTTGACCTGCCGCATCTGGTGTTCCGGTCGCTCGTCGTGGAGGAGAACGACCCGTACCTGGCCGCGGGTAGCCAGGCGCCGTTTGGCGACGCCGGTATCCCGGGTAACGATAACGCGGTCCTCCGCCAGCGCCCGCCGCACCATGTCGCCGTCGTCGGCGCCGGTGAAGAACAGGCAGTCGAACCCCATCATCCTGAGCCAGCGGGCCAGCTTGCCGGCGTTGTGGTCGACGATGAACCGGGGCCGTCCGTTGGCGATGCTCCCGTCCGTCATAGCTCGATACACAGGCCTTCGTACGCGGTCTCGATGTGGATGCCGAGGTTGGAACCGGCACGGTCGAGCTCGGCGCGTATCTCGGCCTCATCGAGCGGGTTCATGTGGATGGTGACCACCTTCGGCAGGTAGCCCAAACCCTCTTGTAACGCAGCCAGCTCTTTCTCCAGCAGGGCCGGGGTCAGGTGGCCGGAATCGTGCGCGAACTTGTCATACTTGTTGAGGGCGGTGGTTTCGATGATGAGCAGGTCCGGCGCGACCGCACCCCACGTGATGCCGGGGCCGCAGTCACCGGAAAAGAACAGCTTTTTACCGTCCGGCCCGGTTATCTGCATGCCGGCGGCGGGGACGCTGTGGGCCATCGGAATGGGCAGCACCCGGTACGGTCCCACGCCGGTTTCCTCGCCGATTTTCAGGACATGCTTTCGGAGGGCTGGTTTTTCCGGGGGACGGCGGAAATAGTCCGGGTAAACGGTGTCATTGACCAAAGTTTTTTCCAGCATCTCGAACACCGGCTCGATGGCGAACACATCGAGCGAGCCTTCCTGGAGTGACAGGTTCATGCCGAGCGCCGGCATATCGCGCATGTGGTCGAAGTGGGGATGGGTGATGACCACGTATTTCAAAGCCAGCTGGGCTTCGAAGGAAAGGGAAGAGGTGAGGTTGCCGGCATCGAGCGCCATTACGTCGTCTACGAGCAAACAGACACAGCCGGTAGTGGCTGACTCCAGGTTGTGCGCTCCCAGGAAGGATATCTTCATTTCCCTACCCCCTGTCCAGTATACCAAATGGATTAAAACTCGTCGCGGTATCGAAGGTGTCGATGCCTTCCTTGCGCTTGAGCGTGTTGACGACGGCGTAGGTGACGGGCGTCAGGATGGCTTCGATACCGACCTTGGCGACCCAGTGGTCGAGCATCAGTGCGCCGGAGAAGGCGGTGGTACCGACGAAGGCGATGGTGATGAAAATAGCGGTGTCCAGCGCCTGGCCGGCGATGGTCGAACCGATGGTCCGCGTCCAGAGCCAGCGTCCTTTGGTCAAGACCTTCATGCGGGCCAGCACGTAGGAGTTGACGAACTCGCCGACCAGGTAGGCGGAGAAGGATGCCAGCAGCAGCCGCGGCGTGTAGCCGAGGATGGCCTCGTAGGCCGGCTGCTCGCCCGCCCAGAAGCCGGCCGGCGGCAGCACCTGGCCGACCCAGGCGAAGAAGACGAAGATGAGGTTGCAGGCGAATCCCAGCCAGATGACTTTCCGGGCCACGCTGTAACCGTAGACCTCGGTCAGCACGTCACCGAAGACGTAGCTCAGCGGGAAGACGAAAACCGCCGCCGGCAGCATGTAGCTGCCGAGCGCTACGATCTTGACAGCGATGATATTGGCGGTGATAAGACACGTGACGAAGACAGCCGCGATGATGACGAGACGGTAGGATATTTTCATTTCTTCCGGTACGGTGCTTTCAGTAGAGTGTCGTTAGATGAACCGCTTCCTGCGGAAATAATAGAGCATGGCCCCGATAATGAGCAGCATTATGCCGAGCAGCACGATCCACGAGTGTTCCCAGCCGCCGGGATTATGACCGCCCGGCAGCGGTATGTTCATGCCGTAGAAACTGGCCAGGACGGTCAGCACCGTACTGATGGTGGCCAGGATGGTCAGCACACGCAGGATATCGTTGACGCGGTAGGTGGCCAGCGTGGTGTCCGAGTCCTTGAACACCTCGATGATCTCGCTGACCTCGTCGAGCGTCTCGCAGATCTTGTTCATGTGGTCCATGAGGTCGTTGTAGTAGGTGGTCACGTCCACCTTGCTGAACCGTTTCAGCTTGTTCTCCATCTCGATAAAGACGGTACGCACCGGGAACATGACGGCCCGCTGGGTGATGATATCGCGGCGGATGATGCTGAGTTCCTTGGTGGCCTGGACCTGCTCGTCGAAGACGTCGTCCTCGACATCCTCGATGAGGCTGAGTATCTTGTCGAGAACGGGGAAGTAGGAGTCGATCACGCGGTCGAGGATGCGGTAGAGCAGGAAGCCGGAGCCGTTGACGAAGTACTCTTCCCGGGTTTCTTCGTTGGCCTGGCAGTCCCGGAAGAGGGCGTTGAGGGTCCTTAGTTCGCCGGTGGTCAACGTGATGAGGTAGCCCTCGCCGATGAAGGCCGACCACTGCCGCTTGCTGCTGATGCGGGTCTCTTTATCGTAAAACGGGAAGTGGAAGACGAAGAACAGGTAGCCGGGGTAGACGTCCAGCTTGGGCAGTTGCTTGCGGCTGATGCAGTCGTCGAGAGCGAGGGGATTGAAGTGGTAGTTGTCCGCCAGATACTGGATTTCGGCATCGGCGGGGTTTTCGATGTTCACCCACGTCAGGCCGCCCCAGGTTACGGATTCTACGTGGAGCGCTTCTTCGCTCGGCGGATCCGGCGGGACATCGCGGTCCCTGAGTTTGAGTCTGGCCATGTTTCCGTTTCCTTTGCTGAGAGAAGCATACCGTATTGTAGCACACCCGCCTCGTAGAGTGTACTATAAATTAAAGGAGCGGGGACCGACCGGTCCCCGCTCCTTTGGTACCTGTTTACGGTAAAAAGGGCGTTACTTTCGTTCCAGGATGACGGCCATGCCTTGGCCGCCGCCGATGCACAGCGTCGCCAGGCCGAGGCCGAGGTTCCGCCTCACCATGTCATGGGCGAGGGTGACGAGGATCCGCGCGCCGGTGCAGCCGATGGGATGCCCCAGCGAGATGCCGCCGCCGTAGAGGTTGGTCTTGGACATATCGATGTCCAGCTCCTTGATGCAGCCGATGGACTGGGAGGCGAAGGCCTCATTGAGCTCGATGGACTCCATGTCCTTGAGGGTGGCGCCGGCTAGTTTCAATGCCTTCCTGGTGGCCGGTACGACCCCGAGGCCCATATAAGCCGGGTCAACCCCGCCGGTGGCGTACGTCTTGATGGTAGCGAGCGGCGTCAGGCCGAGTTCCTTCGCCTTTTCCGCGGACATGATGACGAGCGCCGCCCCGGCGTCCGTGATGGCGGAGGCGTTGCCGGCCGTCACCGCGCCGTCCTTCTTGAAGACGGTGGGCAGCTTGCCGAGGAGTTCCATGCTCGTCTCGCGGGGGTGCTCGTCGGTATCGAAAGGCACCATCTCGCGCTTGACGCGGACCTCCACCGGGACGATCTCGTTCTTGAAGGCGCCGTTCCTGGTGGCGGCCAGGGCGCGGTTGTTGCTCTCCAGCGAGAAGGCGTCCTGCTCCTGCCGGGAGATACCGTACTTCTCCGCGATGTTCTCCGAGGTCATGCCCATGTGGTAATTGTAGAAAATCTCCCAGAGCCCGTCGTGGACCATGCCGTCCACGACCTCGCCGTTGAACATGCGGGCGCCCCAGCGCATCTTGGGCAGGTAGTAAGGGGCGGAGCTCATGCTCTCGATGCCGCCGGCCACGATGACCTCGGCATCCCCGGCCTTGATGGCCTGGGCGGCCAGCGCCACGGCCTTCATGCCGGAGGCGCAGATCTTGTTGACGGTGAAGGCGTTGACCTCCTTGGGTACGCCGGCGTAGATAGCGGACTGCCGGGCCGGGTTCTGCCCCTGGCCGGCCTGGAGAACGTTGCCCATGATGACCTCGTCCACCTTGACCTCGGTGAGGCCGCTCTCCCAGCAGTCGTATTTCTTCTCGAGTTCGGTCTGTCCCTGGTCTTTCAGGGCTTCGGGCCCGTAGCCGGTCTCGCCGACGGGCCTCAGACCCGCTTTCTTGAGGGCCGCCTGGATGACCACGGCGCCGAGCTTGGACGCCGGCACGTCCTGGAGAGCGCCGCCGTAGTTCCCGATGGCCGTGCGTACCCCGCTGACTATCACTGCTTCACTCATGGATATCTCCTTTCGTGTATCCGTATGCTGTGCCGCCGATCCGATGGCGTGCTAGAAGGTAAACAGACTGGCGCCGCCGCTGATTTCGATGGCCTCGCCGGTCATGTAGCTGGCTTCCTCCGAGGCCAGGTAGGTGATGAGGCTGCTGATCTCCTCCGCCTTGCCGGGCCGCCGCATGGCTATCATCCGCACGATGCGTTCCTGGAACTCGTGCGCCACGGTATGGAAGGCGCCGCCGTTGATGGAGCCGAGTACCACCGCGTTGCAGGTGACGCCCTTGCGGGCGCATTCCAGCGCGATGGCCTTGGTGAAGCCGATGAGCCCGGCCTTGGTGGCCGCGTAGCTGCACTGGCCGGCGCCGCCCATCGTCCCGGCGATTGAGGACACATTGACGATGCGTCCCCAGCCCCGTTCCATCATGCCCGGCAATACCCGTCTGACCGTATTGAAGGGACCGGTAAGATTGACCGCCAGGTCGTAGTCCCAGTCTTTCTTGTCCATCTTCTGGATCGTCACCGCCCGGACGATGCCGGCGGCGGCGTTGTTGAGGAGGATATCGATGGGCCCCAGTTCCGCCTCGATACGGTCCACGGCCGCGTTAACGCAGTCCGCATCCGCTACTTCCAGCTGCAAGGCGAGCGATTTCCGCCCTATCGCTGTGATTTGCGCGGCCACCTGCTCGGCGCCCTTCATGTGGGAATGGCCGGTCAGGGCCACGTGGCAGCCGGCCTGGGCGAGCGCCAGGCAGTGGCTCATTCCCAGGCCGTGGGAACCGCCGGTGACGAAAGCGATCTTGCCGTCCAAGCTCATGTGTGGTACTCCTTTACGAGGTGCGGTCGGAGCTGCGACGGGCCCCGCCTTCGGTATAATCGTAAAAACCGCAGCCGGACTTGCGCCCGAGCTCGCCGGCGGCTATTTTTTCTTTCAGCATCCCGGGCGCGGCGTACTGGGTCTCACCGAGGCCGCGGTGCATGGCGTCCGCCATGGCAAGCAGCGTATCCAGTCCGATGAGGTCCGCCAGGGCGAGCGGCCCGAGCGGGGCATTGAGACCCAGCGTCATGGCGGTATCGACATCGTCACGGGTAGCGACGCCGTCCTCGACGAGGCGGATGGCTGTCAGCAGTTGCGGCGTCATCAGCCGGTTGACGATGAAGCCGGGCACGTCCTGCGCGACGACCGGCGTCTTGCCGAGACTCCGCGCGAAACCAGCGGCCATCTCCCGGACTGTCGGATCGGTCGCATCCGTCACGATAAGTTCTACAAGCTTCATGGCCGGGACCGGGTTGAAGAAGTGCATCCCCAGCGTACGTTCCGGACGTGATATCCCGGCGACGATATCCCTGACGGACAGGCTGGAGGTATTCGTCGCCAGGACGGCGTCCCGGCGGCAGACGGCATCCAGTTCCCGGAAGAGCGCCCGTTTGACTTCGAGGTCTTCGATAGCGGCTTCGATAACGATATCGCAGCCGGCGAAATCGGCCGCCTTTACCGTCCCCTCGATGCGGGCGAGCGTAGCTGTCATTTCGGCAGCGGGGAGCCGGTTGCCAGCCACTGCCCCGGCAAGGTCCGCCTTGATCCGTTCGAGGCCGCGTTCCAGCATGGTGACGTTCACCTCGGAAACGGTGACCGGGTAACCGGCCCGGGCGCAAATCCGGGCGATCCCGCCGCCCATTTGGCCGCAACCGGCCACGCCGACCTTCCTGATTTCCATATGCGTACTTGGTTCCTTGCCTGCCGGGATGGGCAGGGGGGAAAGAGTGATCTATGCGAAGAAAGCTCGTGTAAATTCTACCACAGGGCGTACGGTCCGGCAACATCCGGCCTTTCGTACAGGATTGTGGACCGCTGCCGGTACCGCCTGCGAGACACGTTTTAGAAATGTTATAAGTAATATTACAATCCATACAAGATTGTGATATACTGGTGGCGATACGCCACCCAAGGAGGTAGTTTATGATTTCCAGGTACTCTGCTCCACTCCGTTGGGCGCTCGCCGTGACCGCGCTGCTCGTGCTCGTCCTGGGCGCGGCTGCCTGCTCGTCGGGCACCCCCAAACCGGCCAACCCGAATTTGATCCTGGCCACGACCACCAGCACCCAGGATTCCGGGCTGCTCGATGTGCTTATTCCCCTCTTCGAGAAGCAGACCGGCTACAACGTGAAAACCGTGGCCGTCGGCACCGGTGCCGCCCTCCAGATGGGCGTCGATGGCAACGCCGACGTTTTACTGGTCCACGCTCCCACCTCGGAGCTCCCCCTCATGCAGAACGGGGACTGCATCAGCCGCAAGCTGGTTATGCACAATGACTTCGTCATCGTCGGTCCGTCGTCTGACCCGGCCGGGATCAACGGCATGACGGACGCGGTGGCCGCTTTCAAGAAAATAGCGGATGCCGGCTCGATCTTCGTCACCCGGGGCGATAACTCCGGCACGAACAAGAAGGAACTGGCCATCTGGTCCGATGCCGGCGTGGATCCTGACGGCATGGACTGGTACCAGTCGACCGGCCAGGGCATGGGCGCGTCCCTGACCATTACGTCCGAGAAGCAGGCGTATACCCTGAGCGACCGCGCCACGTACCTTGCCACCCAGGCCAACCTGCAGCTCGATATCCTCGCCCAGGGCGATCCTATCCTGCTCAACATTTACCACGTGATGCAGGTTAACCCGGACAAGAATAGCCAGATCAACGCGGACGGCGCCAAAGCCTTCGTGGACTTCATGATCAGTAAGGACACCCAGGCGGTTATCAAGGACTTCGGCGTGGACAAGTACGGCCAGCCGTTGTTCTTCCCGGACGCCGACAAGACCGAGGCTGATCTCGGCAGCGTGTAATACAAGTCTACCCGTGGGGACAGTCCCGCCATATGCTCCTGTGGTGGGGCTGTCCCTCTTCAATTCCGAAGAGGTAAACGTTCGTGCACCTGATTTTCGAGGGCATCAAGAACGCCTTCCACCTCCTGATCACCGGCGATCCTGAAGTAATCCGCATCACGCTTCTTTCGCTTGGGGTCTCCTTGCTGGCGACCTGCATCAGCCTCATTGTCGGCATTTTCTCGGGGGCGGTCCTCGGTCTGACCCGTTTCTGGGGCCGTCGCTTCCTGGTGAGTCTCATTAATACCGGCATGGGGGCGCCGCCGGTGGTGGTCGGTCTCCTCGTCAGTGTGTTCCTCTGGCGGACCGGGCCGCTCGGTCTTCTGAGCCTGATGTATACCCCCTGGGCCATCATTATCGCCCAGTGTATCATTTCCCTGCCCATTATCATGGGCTTTACCATGGCGTCCATCCAGGCGCTCGATCCCAAGTTGCGGCTCCAGATACAGGCCCTCGGGGCTTCCCGCTGGCAGATGCTCTGGATACTGGTGCGGGATACACGGCTGCCGCTTCTGGCGGCGGTCATGGCGGGCTTCGGGTCGATTATCTCCGAGGTCGGCGCGGCGATGATGGTGGGCGGAAATATCCAAGGTGAGACACGTGTCCTGACGACGGCCATCGTCCTCTATAACAGCAAGGGTGAATTCGGCATGGCTATCGCGCTCGGTCTTATTCTCATGGCGCTCGTCTACTTCGTCAATCTGCTCCTGACGATGGTCCAGCAACGGAGCCGGGCGCGATGAGTCCCGGCGGCGTGATCCTGGAGGGCCGGGATTTGGTTGTCGTACTCGGCGGTCAGAAGGTGCTGGATGTGCCGTCCTTCACCGTCCGCAAGGGCGAGATTATGATGATCATCGGCCCGAACGGCTCCGGTAAAACGACCCTGCTGCTTACGCTGGCGCTATTGCTGAAGCCGGCGTCCGGAACGGTACTCTACCATGGCCAGCCTATCGCGGGAACGAAGACGGTGCTGCAGCAGCGGCGGAAACTGGCCGTCGTGTTCCAGGAACCGCTGCTGTTGAACAACTCGGTACTGGACAACGTGACTTTGGGGCTGAAATTGCGGGGCGTTCCTCACGAGGAGATCAAGCCGCGCGCTGAAAAGTGGCTCGAGAGGTTCGGTATCCTGCCGCTTGCCAAGCGGCAGGCCCGGCTGTTGTCCGGGGGTGAAGCGAAGCGGACGAGCCTAGCCCGGGCGTTCGCGTTGCAGCCCGAGGTACTCTTCCTCGATGAGCCGTTCATGGCGCTCGATAGTCCCACCCGACAGGGCCTATTCGACGACTTTGAAAGCGTGCTCCGTGAAACGAAGACAACGGTCTTGATGGTGACCCATGACCGCGATGAAGCGACTATCCTGGGCGACCGCGTGGCGGTCATCATAAAAGGGGCGGTGCGGCAGACCGGAACACCGAAGGGTGTCTTTGACGCTCCAGTGGACGGAGAGGTAGCCTCGTTCGTAAAAATCCGAAACGTGCTGCGCACATAATGATTCTGGGACTGGGATAACGGGATTGCCTGAAGTCTTCCGGATGCTCTATAATAGACTTTGCATGGCAGCGTAGCTCAGTGGTAGAGCAGGGGACTCATAAGCCCTTGGTCACTGGTT